>DNXU01000445.1:57571-66981 GCA_003505715.1 Cyanobacteria bacterium UBA8803
CGTTATGCGAAAGCTAACGCACCGTTGCTGTTTAGCGATCGCCTCATGAACTCGCTCTTTACCAATTACCAGCTATTAGATTTAATTATCACCGCAGCTCCGGGAGAGCCTAATTCGGGATACACTTCACAGGTGTGAATTTACGGATGATTCCCCACGTTTGTGAGTTCTGTTTCCACAGACTGACTAACAGGATGTATTCCCAACCATAGTGAAAACATACAGTCATTTCAAGGTATGGGGATGAAGTTAAGTTTTGACCGTATGGATTTCCTCAGTAGTTTGGTTGAAACTAGCATAACAGCCTTATAGTCTTAGTGAGGAACTGAAGAAATGAGAGCAGAACTTAATTCAACTTATGAATATCACCTTGGGGGAAGCTTACCACTCAATGCTCCGACCTATGTGAGGCGGCAAGCTGACTCTGACTTGTACGAAGGTTTAAAGGCGGGGGAGTTCTGCTATGTCCTCAATTCGCGGCAGATGGGCAAGTCTAGCCTGCGGGTACGAACTATGCAGCGCCTTCAAGCAGAGGGAATTGCCTGTGCTGCTATTGATATGACTGCTATTGGCACGTCAGAGATTACATCAGAACAGTGGTATGCCGGAGTAATTTATAGTCTTGTCAGCAGTCTAGAGCTGTATGAATCTTTTGATTTATTTAGTTGGTGGTCTGAGCATAATTTGCTCTCCTATGTTCAGCGGTTCAGTCGGTTTATTGAAGAGGTTTTGCTCTATTATATTCCTCAAAAAATTATCATTTTTGTAGATGAAATCGATAGTATTCTTAGCTTAAAGTTTAATATTGATGACTTTTTTGCAGTCATCCGTGACTGTTACAACAAGCGGGCAGATAATCCAGATTACCGACGGTTAGCGTTTGCCCTGATTGGGGTAGCGACTCCCTCAGATTTAATTGCCGACAAACGACGCACACCCTTTAATATCGGTCGGGCAATTGAAATGTCAGGTTTTCAGTTACACGAAGCTCAACCTTTAGCCTTAGGGTTAGCCCAAAAAGCGAGTAATCCTCAAGCTGTACTGCAAGCAGCGTTGGACTGGACTGGTGGTCAACCATTTCTCACGCAAAAGGTTTGCAAGCTAATCCTGAGTGCTGAATCGGAGGCTTTACTAGGAAGTGAGGCAAAGTGGGTAGAGGAGTTGGTGCAAAAGCGTATTATCCAAAATTGGGAAGTGCAAGATGAACCAGAGCATTTGAAGACGATACGCGATCGCATTGTGAGAAGAGAACAGCGTGCTAGTCGTCTGCTAGGACTGTATCAAAAAATTTTGCAACAGAGCGGAGTACTTATTGATGACAGTTCTGAGCAAATGGAATTGCGGCTGACGGGATTAGTAGTCAAGTGCGAGGGAAAGTTAAGAGTTTATAACCGCATCTACGAGTCGGTTTTTAATCTAAACTGGGTTGAGAGGAAATTAGCCAATTTGCGACCCTACTCTGAGGATTTGACTGCCTGGTTGGCTTCAAATTGTCAAGATGAGTCGCGCCTGTTGCGAGGACAGAAGTTACAGGATGCCTTGGTGTGGGCAGGGAATAAAAGTTTGAGCGATCGCGATTATCAGTTCTTGAGCGCTAGCCAAGAACTAGACAAGGGAGAAATGCAAAAGGCTTTGGCAGCCGAAAAAAAGCAGCGAGAACTGGAAAAACTTGAAGCTGAAATCAATTTGGAGGCCGAAAGGAAGGCTTTAGAAACGCAAAAGCATACTAATGAGATTTTGGCTCAGGCGAATCAGAAAGCAAAGCTGCGAATTCGCATCGGCTCTTTTATCCTAACCATATCATTGGTAGGGGCAACAATTGCCGGAGTACTTGCAGGAAAAGCTTTGCAAAGACAACGAGAAGCCCAAGCTGGTACTCGATTAGAACAAGCAGGAATGACTGCTTTGCAAACGTTTGGATTGGGGCAAATTGATGCTTTGTTGATAGCAATGAAAGCTGGACAAGAACTGAAAAATATTGTCAAGGATGGTCGTCCAGTTGAAAAATACCCGGCTACCAGTCCACTGTTGGCTTTACAGCAGATTCTTAGCAAAATCCAAGAAGAAAATCAGTTAGTGGGGCATCAGCAGGCGGTCGCTAGCACCAGTTTTAGTCCTGATGGCAAGCTTATAGCTACAATCAGCCAGGATGGCATCGTCCGCCTGTGGGACTCACAAGGGAACTTTCTGAAAGAGTTCAAAGGGCATCAGAACAGGGTCAATCTCTTTGCTTCTGGAAGCGTTACTTTTAGTCCCGATGGCAAGCAGCTAGCCACTTATTCAGAAAATCGTGCTAGGTTGTTGGATTTGCAAGGGAAGTTGCTAGCTGAGTTTAAAGGAGATCGCGATACTAGTGGCATCATGCTTAGTCCCGCTCGCAAGCAGTTAGTTACCTGGACTGGAGCAAACAATCAAACCCTCCACCTGAGAAACTTGCAGGGGAAAGCGCTAGCAGAGTTTAAGGGTCATCAGGGTTTAATTACGAGTGTTAGTTTTAGCCCTGATGGTAAGCAAATAGCTACAGCCTCAACCGATCGCACCGCTAAGTTATGGGACTTGCAAGGGAATCAGATAGAAGAATTTAAGGGACATCAAGGCATAGTCTGGGATGTCAGTTTTAGCCCTGATGGTCAGCAAATAGCCACAGCCTCATGGGATCGCACTGCGAGATTGTGGAGCTTGCAGGAAGGGTATATGGTTCCAATTGACTTCACTGCTGAGTCATGGAACTTTGAGGGAAAGATGCTGGCAAAGTTCCAAGGACATCAGGAAGGAGTTAAGAGTGTCAGGTTTAGTCCCGATGGCAAGCTGCTAGCTACAAGCTCAAATGACGGTACTGCTCGCTTATGGAACATAAAGGGGAATCATTTGCTAGCGGAGTTTAAAGGACATAAGGACTCGGTTAACAGCATGAGTTTTAGTCCCGATGGCAAGTTTCTGGTAACTGCTTCATCAGACGGTACTGCCAAACTGTGGCGAGTAGAAGGATTGGATGAACTGCTCTCAAGGAGTTGTAACTGGTTGAAGGATTACCTTGTCGCTCGTCCTGAAGAACTAGAAGAGCTGGAGGTTTGCCAGAACCCATCAATGTTGAGTGCCGCTGCACCCACTTTGGTTAAACAAGGTGAGGCACAAGCAAGAGTAGGAGATAGGAAGGGGGCGATCGTTAGGTTCCGCAAAGCCTTAAAATGGAATCCCAAATTAAACCTCGATCCAAAAGCCAAAGCCAAGGCGATCGCCAAAGCCCCAACGCTTGTGAAGAAAGGAGAGGATCTGGTGTTTCAAGGGAATGTTAAAGATGCGATCGCTGCCTATGCAGAAGCCCAAAAGCTCGATCCGAACATAGAAATTCCTGATTCTTCTTGGATGATCCTATGTTTGTTCGGTAGCTTCCATAATCATGCGGCTGAAGTCATGGATGCCTGTGAAAAAGTCGTAGCACTTAATCCTGGAAATGGAGGATTTCGCGATATCCGGGGTATAGCCAGGGCACTCACTGGCAATACCCAAGGCGCGATAGAAGATTTTCAGGCATTCGTAGACTATGCTGACCAGATTCTGGCGGAAAAGATTAAAGGCAAGGATGCATTTATAACAAGACTGAATCAGCAGAAACTTCAAGTTCAACGCTGGATCGATACCCTCCGTGCTGGTAAGAATCCTTTCGCCGATGTGAAAGAGAGGGATAAATTAATACAGTATTGGGGATCGACAAGTTGATTAAACCTAATAAAATCGTCTCTTGGGCGGGTTTTGACTTAAGCCCTATCTGAGCTGTCTCTAATATTTATCGCTAAACCCGCCCCTACAGATATTATGGGTGTTTAACCGGACATGATATGATCGATAACTGACCAAAAATTGCTGACCAATTACCGATTACCAATTACCCATTACCAGCTATTAGATTTAGATATATCTCTCCTTGATGAGCACTGTTAGCTCAAAGGCAGCGTCAGCTGGAAATTATCAAGCAGCAGTGCTGAGTCAACCCCAGCATCTTGCACGTCCATCACACCAATAGCGACGGTATAGCTGCCGGACTGAGTAAACTCGTGGGTAAATGTTCCGTAGCCAGTTTCTACAGCATAAGAACCACCAAAGCGAGTAAATCCACTGCTAGTATCTGCCAGTTTAGACAAATTGCCATCAGAGATAAACACAAACCCAACAAACCCAAAATCGTTGTAAAAGTTGGGGGTGGACTCGTTGGTAAGGAAGTTCCAATCAAAGCTCAAAACTTCGCCTGCTTCCACGGCCTTGGTTTGACCATCTATTACATAGAGCGCTCCATCATACAACTTATCAGTTGCTACGACGATTTCTTGAGTACCATCATCATCAACATCGTAAATTACCTCTTCTACACCGTCATTATCGACATCAGTGACTAAAAGAGCATCAATGTCAAGGTCTGTCTTGATTTGCCATTTAGTAGATTGAATGTCTGCGTCAAATACCCTAATATAATACCAGGAGGATGCTCCAATAATTTCTTGGCTATTATCAGCATCAATATCTGATAGCTCAATTAAAGAACCAAAATTACCTCCACCATACTTCCACTCTTCCTTGGCTAGGGGTACTTTTGACTAAAGGTAATCTGCTTGCTCAACCGTGGCTCGGAACGTTTCCTCATAACGCTCTGTCCCAAACCACCAACCCACGCCCATTTGGGAGGGAACTGTATAGCCATTGAAAGTTGCTTCTTCAGAAAACTCTGCACCATAAGGGAGGTAGGCAAACTTGCCCTTTTCCATCTTGTCTTCTCCCCACCGTGGCATCATCACTTTGAGCAGTCTGCCTTGGCGATCGATCGCTAAAGTCAGGGTAATTGGTTCTTCGTCGATTTTAAAGCTGGCTGCGATCGCGTTTTCATCAATCACAGCCCATGCCACTCCCCGTTGCGGCAACAGCACCGCAGGTAGCCAAATATATTCGATCGCAAGTCGTCCAATACTGGCGCGGGTGATGTCGGGATTTTGCTGATTCACAATTGGTATTGCTCCCCAGAGAGTGACATAAACTTGTCCAGATTGCTGGGTATAGCGATCGCCAACCACAAATGCCATGAGTCCCGTCCCGATGGTTGCTCGCCAGAGGAAGCCTGCGGTGGAAAGGATTTCCTCTGCCTGCATCGGCATCCAATCCTGCTCCCTTTTCATGCTGCCATGCATTTGGATCTGCACGGAGGATACTAACGGCGTACCCGGTTGAATGGCGTGCAGAAAGTAACGCCGAACAGGTTCGGGTAAGTCGGCAACCATTTCGGGGGTAAATTTCTCGGTTGCGGGTGGGGTTGGCAGCGATCGCCATATTTCACCGACGGCTCGATCGTTTCTGACTCGCAGCACCATCAGCATCAGAACTGCGATCGCCACTATAGCAATGATTCCGAACCAGATTTTTGCCATTACACAGAACTACTGGAATTGCAAAATTGAGATTGATTCCTTATAGTTCTTATCTCCAAGGTTAGAATCTACCCATGGGTACACAATAAGTAGCTAAAATTCTACCCCTGGTTGTGCTTTGATGCCCTGTTCTCGGAAAGGATGCTTAACTAGGGTCATCTCTGTTACCAAGTCGGCTCGCTCAATTAATTCGGCTGGCGCTCCTCTGCCAGTGAGGATAAGGTGAGAATTGGTGGGTTTTTGTTCTAATCCAGGCAGAATCTCCTGAATATTGAGGTAGCCTAGCTTTAACGCCACGTTAATTTCATCCAACAGGACTAAGCGAAACTCTGGGTTAGTGATAAACTCCAGGGCTTTTGCCCATGCGGCTTGAGCTTTTTCAATATCTCGCTCTCGGTTTTGGGTTTCCCAGGTAAAGCCTTCTCCCATAGCGTGAAACTCTAACTGAGGCGCTTCCCCGTTTGCTGTTGATGTCCAATGTTGAAGGCTCGCTTTCTCTGCTGGTTCCCAAGCCCCTTTAATAAATTGCACGATCGCCACTCGGTAGCCATGACCGAGCGATCGCAACACCATCCCTAATGCTGCTGTAGTCTTCCCCTTACCGTTGCCCGTGTGAACAATAATCAGACCTTTCTCGGTGGACGCTTGGGCAAGCCGTTGTTCTTGCACCTCTTTGCGCCGCTGCATTTTTTGCCGATACTGTTCAGGGGTAAGATTGGGGGATTGGAGTGGCTCTTGGGTGTACATTTTCCGTAAGTCCTGTTTCCTTGATAATATCAGGCCAATTAACAGTGCTTGGCTCAAAGATTCCGCAAGATTACTGTGGCTTGGGTTTCACTAACCATTTACAATTATGATACGGCAAAAATTTTAATAAAATTTTAGTTATCATGCAACCTTTAAATTCACCTTTACGGCTACCAGAAGCAGAGAAAAAATCTACAGATGCTTCTATAGTTAATTTTGCTCAAGCCTGGGCAAAAAAATACGTTCAAAATCTCGAATCAGAAGATAATATTCTTGCCATTAAAATCGGACGATCTCAAGTTGCAAAAATACTCCAAGAATCTCTACGCTCAACTAGTCTTGATGCTTGGTATAAGACAGAAAGACTCATATCTAAAGAAATGAAGCGCCATCAAATCAATCCCCGCTTAGTTGATCCTTGGCACATTACTGAAGATTCGTTCCGAGTTTTTGAAAAAGTTATAGAAGTTTACGCCAAGCAAGCTAGTCCCCAACGCTTAGCGATTGTTATTGGTTCAGATGTAGGAGGTATTCGGAAGAAATATACCGCAGAAGACCCCCGCATTATCGGCTTTGTCAGTATGCAATTCCATTACACGGGACAGATACTACTCAGTAATATTCCTGAGTCCGAACGCGACTCTGTTAGGCAATATTTTAAAGTCATTGATGACCATTTATACATGCCTTTACAGCGAGCTTACGATGCAGCGGCTAATTACGATTTCGACTCGCCGATACTAGCAGTGGTACAAAAGCTATTACCACTAAGCCGGGAGATTGCAATTAGAATTTGTGAGCGTGTCATTACGTTATATTCCAACTACGCCACTTACAGCGGTAATCTCAGCGAGCCAGTGGTTAAGATTGCGACTATCCGCGATGTAGAAATGTTCCAAGTTTACCTATGGGTGTGCGTTTTGGAGCAGAGTATCGCCGCCGTACAACAAGAGCTATTTCCCTTAGCCGTCATGCTGTACCCAACCTTAAAAGTACGCTGGGAATTGGTACGGCAGATGATTCACTTACTAAAAGTGGAAATTAAATCTTGTTTGGGGCCGAAGGAGTTATCTATATTTGCGCCCTATCTGGAGGTGCTTTGGGAGATGTTCTCACCGGAAATATTTCCGGATACTTTATAAATAATACTCCAGAGAGTTTTGCCACAGTATTTTACCCCTCAGGTGGTTAGCAGTATTCCAACTGTACTTCTTTTTTATGTTCCCGTAAAAACTTAATCAATTCTTCCACTAAATTTCTTCTAATTGAGATATTCTTAGGCAACAGAGGATTTTGATAGAATTCATTGATTTGTTGTCCTACTAAGAAGAATATAGCATCAGCCATAATAATTTCTTTCGCTAGAAGAACGGCTCCGTTCTTATCCGACGGTAAGCGATCGATATCGCAGTTACAATTTTTTAAGATTTCTAATCCTTTAGAAATCGTTAATATCCCCTCCGTGACTAAATCTACTTCACTTAATTTACCGATGGGGGGGAGATCGGGGCGAATCGTTGATATATCTATTTCGATTTCTTCCGCCAGATAGCTCCCCACAATATTACCTGTCGTCCCGCCACATACTACTTTTCTGCCAGGAAAACTTATAAGCCTTTCCACATAATCATAATCTTTGCTGGGATCTAGAGGAGGCCCGGTAAAAAGCATTAATGGGTTGCGGCGTCTAACATACACCCCGACAAAAGTGGCATCATCACCAATTTGGCCTTGATAAAGAGAATAGGTTTCCCGGATAACTTTTTGAACGATATTTCTAGCCGTATGAGCATCCCTGAGAAAAACACCCTCTAGGTATTTAGCAATATTATCCCAGCCCCAACCAAAATTCATGAGTACGCCCAGTCCGGCATACAACACGCCATCGCTAACTGCACCGAGGAAATCTCCTCGTTCTAGATACCCTTCTGATATAATGACTTCTTTGTTAAAAATTTTTTCAACTCTTTTCTCAATGGGCACAATTCTGCCCTTTTTAAAATAAAAAATTGGCGGATTATCAAAATTAATAACCGTAAATTGATTAGTTTTGTGATTAATCCGGATTATCGTAAAAGTGGCATAGGCAATTTTTCTAACTTTACAAATGGGCAAGGTGCCGATTGTAGTTTCTATCACTTCGGCGAGAGGAACATCGGCATTCAACATCGTAATCAAAATTTCTGTGGTTAGAGTAGCAAGAATATTGGCTTTGACACCACTCCCTAAACCATCCGATAGGACAATTATCGTTTTATCCTCGGTTTTAATAAACTTGACCTTGTCTCCACACAGCTCTTCGCCTTTTTTATTCAAACTGAAGTCGTAGATATCAAAAAAGTTATCTCTGACTACATCCTTAACTTCATGCCTCAATCCTGTAACCATTGCTGCTCCCCCATCGGTTACATCTACTAACCTCTTAAACCAGTTCTTGCTCAACCATCTGAATAATCTTCAACAAACTAACTTTAGTTTCTGCTGTGGTTTCTCCCAGCAATCCAGCAATTTCCTGCACCACTTTCATTTGGTTATCTACCACTTCATTAACTTTTTTGACTGTCTCAGTTTTAAGGTTTAGTATTTCTTGTCGGCGTTGGAACTCATGAGTTAAATCAACCATAATGCAAGCAATAATGTTTTCTTGTTTAATGGGGAAAATCACTTTCCTCACATATAGGTTATAAGACGCATAAGCCTTCTCTTTACCCCGAATTACCTCATCACTCTCCCAAACCTTTTTAAAATCCTCTACATCGTCTAAAATCTCGGTTGCTGGTAGACCAATGATGTCGGATTGGTCTACGTTAAACATCTTGCAAAATGCTGGATTAACCAGCATAATATTCATATCTTTATCAACGACGATCAGACCGTTAGGGTCATAAGCCCATAACAGCTCCCACAAAGTTTTGTCACTACTTTTTACCATGTCCATCTTTACCTTTCTACTTTGCTAATACAAGGTAAAATTTCTTGCTTGAATTTTTGCTCGATATTGTTAGCATTAATATTGATAAAAATCTTACCTCGGAATTTCATCACAATACCGACACTACAAGTCTCCAGACAGAAAGACCCTTTCAATTCCACTTTATCTTCCAGATTGTATTTGCCAATCAAGGCTTGGAGTTTCGGCAAAACTTCATAAACCCCAAGTTGATGGCAAGCCGAACCCATACAAAGATATAGATTCTCTTTAGCTTCCATTGGATTGCCTCAATTATTAGGGAATTGGTAATTGGTAAT
>DNXU01000361.1:0-285 GCA_003505715.1 Cyanobacteria bacterium UBA8803
GGTGGTTGGGGGTTGGGGGTGATGAGTTGGTCTATTAGGGTGGTGGCTTTTTGTTCTAATTGGGCGATCGCATCCCGCTTGTTTTGAATTTCTTCAAAGTCCCATCCCCAATCTAGAGCGATGGCGCGAGTTAATCCCAACCTACCTGGACTGGGATGGCGGGCAATGGCTACGATTAAATCTCGCAATTGACGCCCTTGGGGACAGCGACCAAAAATATGCAAACCGTCACGAATTTGGGATTCCTTTAATTCGCACAAATAAGTATCCACTCGCTCTAAAAGG
>DNXU01000361.1:301-891 GCA_003505715.1 Cyanobacteria bacterium UBA8803
GATCGCTAATTAGGGATTGGGTATTAGCAGTTGGGAACTTTCCTGCTATTGCTTCACTCCCCACTCCCAAATCCTGATGTAAATTTTCTCTAATAATCAGTTGAGAAATGCGATCGCGCAGTAGGGGTAACCTAGAAGGGTCTAAGCTTTGAGCTTCGTAATACTCATCAATTAATCCTTCTAATTTTTGCAGAGGGCCATAGAGTTCGGCACGAGTCATGGGGGGGGTGAGATGGTCGATAATTACTGCTTGGGAACGGCGCTTGGCTTGGGAACCTTCCCCAGGGTCATTGACAATAAATGGATACAGATGAGGTATTGCTCCCAACGCTACCTCTGGATAACAGGTTGCCGAAAGTGCCAAACTTTTACCGGGCAGCCATTCTAAATTGCCATGCTTGCCTACATGCACTACCGCCTGCGCCCCAAATTTTTGCCGCAGCCAATAGTAAAACGCTAGATAAGCAGGAGTTGGCTCTAAGTCTGGGGCATGATAATTCAAGGCCGGATCGAGATCGTAACCTCGCGATGGCTGAATGCCAATAAATACATTACCTAGTTGGATGCCGGGAATGGGGAATCGGGAATGG
>DNXU01000361.1:978-7739 GCA_003505715.1 Cyanobacteria bacterium UBA8803
GCGTAGCCGAAGGGGAATGGGTTAAATTCTGGCTTGTTTGTATACTGTTCATTGCCCAGCGATCGCTTATCCCCTTCTGAACTTGTGGGGGTAAGGTGGCAAAATATTCTTGATAGTCTGCCCAAGATAGCTGTTGTCCGACCGAACGTAATTCCTTTCCTTCTGGATCGTTGGTGACTCCAGCAGTGAGGCGTTGGATCAGTTCATCACCAGTTTCTGGGATATCATTCACCTGGTAGCCAGCTTGCTGCAATGCCTTGAGAATTTCCACACAGCTAGCAGGTGTATCAAGTCCCACCCCATTACCAAGGCGTCCGTCGCGGTTGGGATAGTTAGCCAAAATCAGAGCAATGCGTCGCTCCTGGGGTGGGGTTTGGCGCAATTTTATCCAGTTGGCTGCTAAATCTGCCACAAATTCAATGCGATCGCCTACGGGTTCGTACACCACCACATCAGTTTCGAGGCGGGAATTCCAGGTTTTTACCGACTTAAAGGAAACTGCACGGCTGATAATTCTGCCATCCACTTCTGGCAGCGCCACGTTCATGGCGGTATCCCTAGGTGTTAGTCCCTGAAACTGCTCGCTCCACTGTTCTACCGTACCCCCGCTGAGAATAACCTGTAATACAGGCACATTTAACTGCTGCCACAACTCCAACTCAGGCATCTCACTGTTCAATTTAGCGAGAGAGAAACTGGTGGTATTGAGCAATAGATCAATTGCAGAGTCGGCTTGAGGTTGCAAATACGACAATAACTCAGCTTGCAAGTCTTGTTCGCGCAACGAAGAAACAAACACTGGCACGGGAATCAGCTGTTTCGACACCAAAGCTTGACAAAGGGCATCAATTGGTGCTGTATTTCCGGCCAGATAATGAGCGCGGTAGAAGAGTAAACCAACTTTGGGAATTGGTAATTGGTAATTGGGGATTGATAAGGTTCTTTTTGGTTTGTTTGCCTTTTGGTTTCCTCGCTTGCCACGCTCCACGTATAAATCCCGACGCGAGGCACAGGTTGGGGTGGGGGAGGATTGTAGGTTTTTCCCAAGCACAGATCGGCGCTAAATTTGAGGGCATTGGCGAAGTTCTCGGCTCCACCTTCAGTAAAGTAGCGCCATAGCTGCTGAACTGCTACCAGATTGATGGTAGAGTAACTGATTAAATCACGATCAAAATGATCGTCTCCCGGCAAGATTACTAAGGAGGCAGCTGTTTGCTGCACTGTCTCCCGTACCACTTCTAAGCCATAAGACCAATAGGAACGTCCTCCCAAAAGCCTTACAATAATAATCTGAGCAAAAACCAAGACATTTTCTGCATAAGTATCAATGGTTAATTGCTGTTGCAAGTGCAAGAGGTTAACGACCCGCATAGCCGGGAACTCCTCTGGCAATTGAGCCATTGCTGCGGCCAGAGTCTGGATATCGGTGTCAGCTGCTGTGAGAAAAACGATCGGAGCAGGTGTCTGTTCGATCGTGATGACCCCTTCTGCTTGTGGGTTCCATCCTCCCGGCGTTGCGGCAATTCGATGCATGGTTTTGTTGGTTGGGTTGAATCAGAAAGAATCTAGAGTTGAGTCATGCGAGGGGAAGCAACTTCGCAACGGCTGTCGCTTGTAACTACAGACCAAAGTCATGCCGATATTGGGTAATCCAAGATTGAGTCGAACGTTGCCCTTGACAATGTTCGAGCGGCTGCAAGAAGTATTGCAGCAAATGAAATCAGCAATTGGTGCCGAGGCTATACTTTTGAGATCGGATGACTTGCCGATTATACCGATGGGTCTGGAACATCAGGTTCAACGGTTTGGGGTTGTAGTATCCCAACCGTTCAAGGTGTTGCTGTTAGGAGTTCAGCTAGAGTCAGAAGCACCGACTAGCGACGATACTCAGCCAATACTATATCAGGTTGGATTGACCTTCGAGCCAGAGGAGATCGCCTCCTTCCTAGACGAACTGACTCAACGCTTGAACCATCATCCGATTGTCTTTAACTCCTTTGAGAGGCTACTAGCTTCCTGCCAACCGAACGATCCAGCAATCCAGAGTGAATTTACGCTTTTGTTACTGGAAGTTCTCGCTGTTAGCGAAACCAGCCACCCAGTACCCCCCGAACCAATTTATCCTTACGTTTCCGTATGTCAACCTATAGAAAATGCTCTACACCAACAGGTTGAACAGGAGCGACTGATCAATCAGGTTACTACCCAAATTCGTCAAAGTCTGGAATTACCCGTCATCCTAACTACTGCTGTAGAGCAGGTGCGTCATTTCCTCAAAGTAGATCGGTTGTTAATCTATCAATTTGACTTCCAGCCAACTAGTTCTAGCATCCATCCAGAAATTGGGGAAGGGGAAGACAAGGAAAGGAATTTACCCTTATTTTCTACTCCCCAACCCCTAACCTCTCAACTGGGTTGGGGTTGCGTGACTTACGAAGCTAGAGTTTCCGATCGTATTCTCTCCGTCCTCAATTGGATGGAAGAACAAGAGTGTGCGATCCACGTTCCCAACTGTCGGGAGAAGTATCGGCAAGGGTTGGCAGTTGCTATTGATGATGCGATCGTTTCTTACCGCCATTCTCCTTGTCTGTTAGAACTCATGCAACAGACTCAGGTAAGAGCTAAGTTAGTTGCTCCGATTGTCGTTCAAAACCAGCTGTGGGGACTCCTCATTGCCCACCAATGTTTGGAACTCCGTCGGTGGCAAGACACTGAAAAAGCCTTTTTGAAGGAAATTGCAGAACATTTAGCCGTTGCCATTTACCAAGCTCAATTGTATGCTCAGCTACAACAGCAAAAAACTACCTTAGAGTTGCGAGTGATCGAGCGCACCCAAGAACTTCGGGATGCCCTGCAAGCGGCTCAAGCTGCTAGCCTTGCCAAAAGTGAATTTCTTGCAGCCATTAGTCATGAATTGCGAACGCCTCTAACCTGCGTCATTGGCATGTCCGCGACGCTGTTGCGTTGGTCTTTTGGTGAGGGAGGAGCCAAGACAGTCCCGATAAACAAGCAACGGCAATTTTTAAAAATGATTCAGGAAAATGGGCAACACCTGCTAGAGCTGATCAACGATATTCTGGACTTGTCTCAAGTTGAAGCGGGGAAAGCAGTGTTGAATATCAGCGAGTTCTCTCTAACCAAGCTGACCCATCAAACGCTGAGAATCTTACAAGAAAAAGCCTTTCTCCAGAAGATTGAATTGGAAATGGATTGCCAGGTCAAACCTCAGAGCGATCGCTTTCGAGCCGATCAACGGCGAGTCAAGCAAATTCTCTATAACCTCTTAGGCAATGCCATCAAATTCACCCCAGAAGGCGGCAGGGTGATATTACGAGTCTGGCGAGAAAGTCATCTAGCCTTCTTTCAAGTGGAAGATACGGGCATCGGTATTGCCCGAGACCAGTTACCCCTGCTGTTTCAAAAGTTTCAACAGTTAGAGAGTACTTACCACCGCAAATACGAAGGGACGGGTCTAGGTTTAGCCTTGACTAAACAGCTAGTCGAGCTTCATGGCGGCACCATTGAAGTTGAGTCAGTCGTTGATGAGGGTTCTGTATTTACGGTTTGTTTGCCCATCCAACCCCCAATGCCACCTGCTTCGGATAAACAACAGGCAACTCTAGAGCCAAGTGTCCAACCTCAAGGCAGCATAGTCTTGGTAAACAACCACGAAGCAACAGCCACGATGATTTGCGATATCCTTACTGCTGCTGGCTATCATGTAGTTTGGTTGATGGATAGTTCCGCTGCCCTCCAGCAAATTCAATTGCTAGCACCTCAGGTAGTAATTGTCGATTGGCAATTACCTGCAATGGATGGTTACGAGATTGGCCAGTACCTGCACAACTCCCCCAGCAGTCAACAAATCAAAGTTCTGGCCTTAACCACTCCTAACCTGTCAGCTGAAGAAGAGCAAGATATGATTGCGATCGTAGATGGTTACTTGCTCAAACCAATAGAACCAGTTCAACTCTTGGACAAAGTTACAGCCTTGATGGCAACATAAGTTATTGTTTATTGGTGATGGGTGATGGGTGATGGGTGATGGGTGTTCGCCAACTTCCAAGAACAAATAACTAATAACAAACAACAAAACCCAGATTGAGGTAACCATGACAGAATTTTTAGATTTTCTTAAACCTAAATTTGCCTATGTGGCGCTTGGAGAATTTAAACCAGGAAAATTTGAAGAAGCTCAGCAACTTTATGAAAAAGCTGTATCCACCTATGGCCAAGGCTTTAAAGGAGCCTATCTGCTGCGAGAACCCGGAACTGACAAGGGCATCGCCATAATTCTTTGGGAAAGCCAAGAAGACATGGAAGCCAATCAGCACAACGTAGCTTATGAAGCTATTTTGGCTCAGATGTCTCATTTATTTACTAAGGCACCGACAACTTCATTTTATGAAGTGTGCAGCGAAATTCATCAGTAATCTCCCAGGAAGCCATCACGGATCTCGTCACTTCCGTGAGGGCATAAAAGAAAAAGGGCCTCCTGGCTATCTGATGTAAAATGTATCTTTTGCTACATGGTGATAGGTAATCGTAAAAAATTGCTGACCAATCATCGACTACCAATTACCAGTTATGAGATTTACTTATCACGAAAGATCCCGGAGAGTTGAATTCTTGGTTGGGTAGCTCGCACTACCCATATTTTTGCCGAATTGGGATGCCTCCCTTCCCCCTCCATCCCCTCTGATTACTCTGATCTTAAACTCTAAAGCATTTCCATTCCCCTAGTGACTTGTGAAAATTCTGTTTGTTGAGGATGATGATTTGAATCGGGAAGTAATTGCTGAATACCTTGAATTAAATGGGTATAATGTTTGCGCACTCCCGAATGGGTTCACCTTCTTACAATCACTGGCAGAGTTTCAACCAAACTTGATATTACTCGATCTCAAGTTACCTGGGATTGATGGTTTTACCTTAATGGAGCAACTGAGGCAATCGCAATGGGCACAATTACCAGTGGTGGTTCTCTCAGGTCTGTCTTTTAGTAAAGATCGACAGCGAGCCTTACAGCTGGGAGTTCGCCGTTTTCTAGTTAAACCCACTATTCTGCCAGAAATTGTTAATGTTATTCAACAGGAATTGAGAGATTTAAGTTAAAAGTTCATGCTTCATAGTTCATCGTTGATTTTGTTGTTGGATAAATTCTTCCAGGATTCTGGTCAGGTTTTGCAGAGAATTCCCCATCTGCGTAATTCTTGATTCTGCCTGAGACAGTTCTAGAAGTGCGTTTTGCAGCTGGTTGCCCAAGATATCGATGGCTGCTCTATATTGAGCTTCTAATTCTTCTAGGGTCATGACGAAACCTTAGTAACTTGCATAGTCCCAATATCAAACCCCAATGTTTGCGATTGTGTTTGCGCCAAGTTCAACTTCTAGGAAGGAGACAATACTGTTCGGTTAACGAGGAATGCAGAAGTATGTTTGCGTTTCGTTTACGATAACATATTACCTTAACTTCCTCTTTTTCTTTGATCGTTGCCTCTGGCTCTCCATAGCATCATATAGCTCTTCTGTCAAACTGGTGCTGTCAGGATTGTGCTGTCTGCATCGCCTACCTAAGTAAAGGTAACTGCTGATGCTGTTCCGGCTGCCAGAGCGATCGATGCTACCCCAGCAACAGTCATACCAAGTTTTGTGAGAGGTTACGGTAGACATGGTGAAATTATCCAGAAAGATAAAGGTGGATAGTAATTTTGTGTAGATCTGAGTCAGGGTTGATAGGGCGATGCCTTACATTAAATTAGTGCAAGAGGGCAGAAGGGAGGACAGCTTGTACCGTCAGCTTTTTAAGCTCTTTTAAGGGTGGGTTATTTCCGCCGTGCAGTACTAGATAAGGGATTTGAGCTGACCCAGATAAAAACTATGTTTATATACTTAAATAAAACAGGTAAATCAAAATTGCAATAGCTGTCTTCTGGATTTTACGTAATCTTTAAATTAAAAGTGAGTTATTAAAGATAAAGTGAATAATATTATGTTTTATAACAAAGTCCGGAATAAAAAACGCAATTGCTGGCTCTCCCGTACTGATGGTGGAAAACGGTATTTTTGGTGATTGGTAATGGGTAATTCCTGACCCAGTAAGCATTTGGTTGTATAAATTAGTTTTTCTTATCACCATATCTCCGGGAGAGCCTCAGTAACCAGCCTTTTGTAGCGCTGTGACTAAATCTCGCGAACTAAACGGCTTAGAAATGTAGTCATCCATTCCTGCCTCTAGGCATTTTTCCCGATCGCCGCGTAGGGCATAAGCGGTGAGAGCAATAATCCGGGGGCGTTCGTTGGCAGACCATTCCTGACAGATATGGCGAGTAGCCGTTAAACCATCCATTTCGGGCATTTCCACATCCATGAGTACGACATCATAGGGTTGACGGTGCAGGGCTTGTAAAACTTCCACACCATTAACAGCTAGATCAGCTCGATATCCCAGTTTCCGTAGCACGATCAAAGCCAACTTCTGGTTCACCCGATTGTCTTCAGCAAGCAGAATCCTTAGTTGGTTCGGTTCCTGTGCTAAGGACATAGTATCCATAGTTATATCGTTGGGTGCATGTGTCACCCTTTATTTTCTGTGTCAGGCCGCTATTGAGACATACGCCACATTGCGGAACTTTATAAGTTAAATAGGCTGCCAACTTCAGAGGAATTACAGTTCCCAGAGAAGTTTTTGACATCTTCTCCCCCAACTTTCCCACCTTTCCTACTTTCCTGGGTGAAAGGGTGAGGGGGTGAGGGAGTGA
>DNXU01000370.1 GCA_003505715.1 Cyanobacteria bacterium UBA8803
CATCCCTCATCCCTCATCCTTTCAAAGCAACATTCCCTTAACACCACACAATTGAGGTTGCTCTGCAATTTTGAACCGTCCTTGGGTTTGCTCGACTAGGGAAGTTGCTAACGGTGCTGAACCACCCACAATCAACACTTCTCCCAACTCTGGCAACCACTGTGCCCAACCAATCTTAAGTTTATTGCGAATGTCTAACAACCATTGGGACATATAGTGAGGCAGCTTATCGGCAAAACTGATACCTGTTGTCCCGTAAGTAAGAGAACCATCTGCGATCGCATCCATAATTAAGCTCAGATTAGGCATGGTGTCCTGTCGGATCAATTCTGAGTGCCTAGCTACCATTTGTGCCAGTCTATAGGTTCCTTCTACTAAGATTCTAGATTCCCTAATTAAGGTGCCATTTTTCGTATATAGCTGTCCGATACCAGTCTTACCCCCTAAGTCAAGAATGCCATTGACGCGAGCGTATTTAAATAACTTTTGCGATAGCGCCCACTTGAATGCACCTAGGGTTTCAGGTTGGACTTCTACATCCCGAATTTCCACCGTCATTCCTTCACCATTGCGGGTAATCTGATGGGTTCCGGTTAATCCTTTAACAATAGCTTCTACTTTGTCTTGTTGGAGGTCGTTGGGCAGAGAACAAGCCATATAATTGACAATAACGTGACGCACTCCAGGCCATCGTTCGAGCATGGCTAAAACCAGTTTAGGAGCAAGAAATGCTTTATCGGACTCAAATGTCGGGGTTCCCCCCAAATCTTGAGCTACAACTCCCACTGCCCAAGACTGGCCGATTAAGGATGAGTTATCTCCCTGCAAATAGCGCAGCACTACTGAGTTTTTATCTGGGATTGGTGTATCCCATTCTTCTAAATCTTTATGCCATGAGGGCAGAATTTTCACTGCCCCAGCTGGGGTGCAGTACTTGATCACTCTATTACCAACATCAACAGCTACCTGCAACCCAGAGTTAAGGGTGTTTTGTTCCACCGTGAGGGTTTGCAACTCTGGGAGATTTTGGGGTGCCTTAGTTTTAACCATACTTTCTCCTGTTACCATGTTACGTTCAACGCCAAAAAGTTTTTATTAGTTAGCTTCAAATAGGGAGAGACATGAGGAAGAAGGGAAAAATAAAAGCCTCTATTAGTAAGGCGTGTTACGCGAAAGCTAACGCACCATTACCACTATATATGGCGTTTCCCCTGAGCATAGCCGCAGGTTTACCCTGAGCATAGCCGCAGGTTTACCCTGAGCATAGCCGCAGGTTTACCCTGAGCATAGCCGAAGGGTAGTTGCACAACTAGTGAGTATTAGCTCTAATATAGAACATATGTACTAAAAAAACTTTGGCTATAAAGGAAGAATTATAAGGCTTTCTGTAGTCGCGATCGGAAAAAAAAGCTGGAAAATATCTTTCCAGCTAGATTCAGGGTGAACAGCAGAACTTAACCTTTTCTTCTGATTTGGCTCATCCCTGTTAATTTTGAGGCCGATATCCTTGCCCAGGCTGCGATCGCTATTTCCCACAGACTATCTCCAAAGGACAACTGCTGCTCACAACCCCAGTTCTAAGTTTGGGTATAAGCAGCAGTCACACATTTCACTGGGGATCTCCCGGCTCTATGGTAATAAGTTGTGAGCTGATAGGGAATAGGGTATAATCTATTAGGACTTCCTTCCCTTGCCCTGTTCTAATACAAAGGTCGAGTATTTTCTCGCACAACGTTTTGCTTGTCAATATCAGATGTCTCGCCCTCAACCTCTAGCCGAGTAATTTCTGGGAAACTTTCTCCACTCTCAGTTACCTTTTTTTCATCAGCTACATACAAGCTGGGACTCCAAACAACCCGCTCGTTTATTGTTACTTCCCTAGTGCGATCGCCTAGATTGTCAGATGGCTTTGCACCTTCAGCCGCATCTTGAATGTTATCGGCTGCATCAAGCGCCGCATTTTTAGCTCGATCGGCTGTGCTTTGTAACGATGGTTTAGCTTGCTCAGCTGCATCTTCAACCTTGTCAGCTGCACTGACAGCACTACTTTTGACTTTAGCGGTCATACTTTCTATAGCGGGTTTAGCACTTTCTACAGCATCTTGAAGTTTGTTTGCTGCATTTTCAGCAGCCTCTTTAACTTTGTCTGTTACATCATCCGGTGTAGCTTGAGCCGTCAAACCACCTGCTACCGCCCCAACAACTGCACCAACAACTGCTCCTGCTCTGCCACCAATTTTGCCACCTACTACAGCACCCACCGCAGCACCAGCTACTCCCGCAGCAACTGTACCCTTACCTGTTTCAGTTTCAGAATTATCCCCATCCGGTTGAACCGTAATGGCTTCAATATTTTCGTTATCTCTGTCTAGAAATTGCTTGTCACTATTCATAGCTATACTTCTCCATTACCCCGATCCGGTTCCATACCTGTACTCAAGGTTGTTACCTTTTTTAAAGTAACAATCAACGATGAAAACCTACACCGAACTAAAGGAGGATATTGGTAAAATTTGAATCAGCCTGTAGTTATAAATACAGGACTAATACCTAATATCTAATGGCTAATAACCATGAACAATGAACAAGTAACCTCCTAAAGAAAACTCCATTCCCCAAAAAGATTCTTACTAGTATTTTGAATAGCCGAGAGCTGAGTCTCTGTTTGCTGACCGTAGAGTTCTGATATCTTGCGAGTCATGGCATAGGCTCTTTGGGCGATCGCTCCTGCTATGTTCAGCATCACTATTGAATAAACCGCATCTCCTTCTCGCAAGCGCTGACGCAATACTTCAAAGGGCATTATCATCGCCTTTACCTGGGTTACCGTTGCTACATTTGCTGAATTTGGCTCGCCGCTGAAAAAGCTAATTTCCCCCAGCACTGTGGGAGCTTTACTTCGACTCAGTTCCTTTTCTCCTACCGGAGTATCAAGGAAGACTCTCACTTCTCCGTCCAGGAGAAAGAAAATCTTATTACCATGCTCGTTTTGGAGCAAAATCTTGCGCTCGGCAGGAATAATTACCCCTTTACAGGTACTAACAAACTTTTGTATCTGAGTGCGATCGAGATTTTTAAAGGCATAGAACTGTTCGTAATTGATGTTCATAAAGCTAGACTTTCTGACCCCCGTTAACATAGATTAACATTGGCTCAATTCCAATAGGGTAACTTCCCAAACAAGTCGCGACTGGGCATAGCTGAGCAGGTATTGTCGCGCCTGCTCTAACTGATGGATAATACGAGGTTGGGGCTGGCGTTGCCAGTAACAGTGCTGTAAATAATCTATCAGCCACAGCTGAGTTTCAGGCTCCANNGCTCCAGAGTTTGGTCAATTTCCTTTGCCAGTTCTAGTGCCATGCGGAGTGAGTTAGGGAACTGAGTGAGTTTGGCGAGCAGCTCCGGCGGCATAGCTTGGAATTCAATAAAGGCAGAGATTGCTTCCCCCGGACTGCCTTGAGCAATACCTAATATAGAGGGTTCTTCAAGAATCTTTTCATAACCCTTTTGCCGTAGCACCAGTGCCATATCGTTTTGTGCTAACCGATAAAACGGAATTCTCTGACAGCGCGAAACCAGCGTCGGCAACAACGACTCGGTACTGGGTGCTATTAAAATTAACGTAGCTCGTCCCGGTTCTTCCAAGGTTTTAAGCAAACCATTAGCTGCTGCCTCTGCCATTGTTTCTGCCCGATCGATAACCACCACTTGGCGGGAAGCTTGCAGGGGAGAGCGCCCTAAAAACTGGCCGATCTCCCGAATTTGTTCCAAGCGAATTTGGGGTGGTGCCTTGCGCTTCAGACCTTTTTCCGCAGCTTCCGCAGCAGACAAACGGATGCCATTGTGGAGGTAAGTCGGTTCCACCCACAAAACATCAGGATGGTTCCCCTGCTGCAACCGCCTTCGTACCAATGATTGTTTCTCTATCGGGATATCCCGACAAAACAAAAGTTCAATAAACGCCCGTGCTGCCAAACTCCGTCCCACCCCAGGAGAGCCGACAAACAAGTAAGCAGGGGCAATCCGATTTGCAGCAACAGCCCCCCGCAAGAGAGCGATCGCCTGGTTCTGTCCTACCAGAGTGGCAAAGCTATTCAAATCAAGGCTATCTGTCATAGGGGTGAGGGAGTGAGG
>DNXU01000371.1 GCA_003505715.1 Cyanobacteria bacterium UBA8803
TAGGGTGACTGTCCCATGCCGGGGTTGTAGGGATTATAACCGCCCGGATTATAGGGTGCTTGGCTTTGGGGCAAATAGGGTGACTGTCCCATGCCGGGGTTGTAGGGATTAAAACCTGCGGGATTGAGGGGCGCTGGTAGGGGTGCTTGGGTTTGGCGCAAGTACGAAGACTGAGCGAAGCCAAAGTACGGAGACTGAGCGAAGCCGAAGTACGGAGACTGTTGTGCCATGCCTGGGTTGTAGTTATTTATCCCTGTTGGTGACCCCATGACAGACACCGGTACCAAGATTACTGTTTGAGGTAAGCCAGGAGACTGTACCAAACCTGAGTTGTAATTATTCAAGCCTGGTGGTAGGCTTGTACCTTGCACTGGCATGACTAGTACGGTTTGGGGCGAGGTTGGGAACTGTCCCAATCCTGGATTGTAATTATTGGTACCCGCTGGTATCAGCGTTGGTGAAGCTGGCATAGAGGGTAGGGTTTGAGGAAAAACTGGGTATTGCCCCCACCCTGAATTGTAATTATTCCCACCCATCGGCATGGTGGGCGGGGTTTGAGGAAAAGCTGGGTATTGCCCCCACCCTGAATTGTAATTATTCCCACCCGCTGGCATCATCGTTGGTGAAACTGGGAAGGATTGGGAGGTGGGCGGGAAGGCAGGAAGCTGTCCGACAGTTGAGTTAGAGCCAGGAATCGGATTGGACGGTACGGGCAGTGGGGGGAGGGTAGGAAGCTGTCCTAAAATTAGGTTGGTAGGAGCGGGAGGTAGCACTGATGTCCCAGAGGCAGCTGTTTGACTACTGCTGGTTTGGATCAATTCCCCTGAACTTAGAGGAGAGTTGTCCTGATTAGCAGCTAAAATTAATGGATCAGTATTGGTGGTGTTAGACTCCTCTAGAGGAAACGTTACCTCCTGAGAGCTTGGTGAGGAAGAAGTATCTGACACCTGGACTGAGGTGCTGGGAACAGAGACTTCTTTTTGAACTGAATTGGCGATCGCAGATTGTGGAAGCGCTCCCATAATCGGAGCAGGATTTGGGTTAATTTGGCTTGAGGTATTGGTCTGAGTTGGTTTCCTACTAGCTATCTGTTGCTGCGATAGCTGGGACTGAGCAGGTTTAATGCCCATCATTCCCAATGCCAAAAAAATGGCGACTGACCCAGCACCAAGCCGGTTAATCCATACTAGAAGCTTCACAGAGGCAAATCGGTGACAATCAGGGACTATTGAGTTCATTGGCTGGGTTGTGTGGCTGATAAATTTTTTCCCTGCACCCTGTCGCCACTCTAGCAAAGGGATTGACGTTTGGCGACTCATAGACTACCTCCGTTATGTTACTGCTGTGTCCTCAAGGAAGCCACTATTCCCTGGCCTGTTTGGTTCAAAAACACCTGTTAAAACAAAAACCACAGTTCTCTGACAAGATCCGGATTTTTACAGGTTCAACTACCTATCAATCCGCATAGCCATCCTGGCAAGCGTCCTCCAACGCCCAATTCTAGCCAGTGGCATGTTACAACCGCTAGAGTGCAGTCTTCAAGAGAGCTGGCCAATCGCTCGTACTATCTGTTTAGTAGCGATCGCTCCTAATACCCGTCACTTGCTAGACAATTGCCTGATCACGCTCTGCTAGCGCTAAGCTATTTTTCCAAATCTCATACTCACTCAGAGCGATGCATGAGGGACGCTAGTGAAATTTTGATTATTGACCTTGCCGATATTGAGATCCTGTTTCCAGCTCTCATTTTTTCCGATCACAAGAGTTGAGAGGACGCAATCGGATATGATATGAGTCATCTGCGGCAGTAACCGCACAACCATGAATCACCAGGAAATAAATCGGCTGGTTGAGCTAGCTAAACTGTTTTTGAAATTAGGTGTAATTGGCTTTGGTGGCCCAGCGGCACACATTGCCATGATGGAAGATGAAGTCGTCCAACGGCGCGGGTGGCTGACGCGATCGCATTTTCTCGATCTTATTGGTGCCACTAACCTAATTCCCGGACCCAATTCTACGGAAATGGCAATTCATGTAGGATACAGCTACGGAGGATGGTTGGGACTAATCATTGCCGGAGTCTGCTTTATCTTGCCTGCTGTCTCGATCACGGCCATTTTCGCCTGGATTTATGTCGAGTTCGGTACGCTGCCCGAAATTGCACCTTTAATTTATGGTATCAAGCCAGCAGTACTAGCCGTAATTTTTGGTGCAGTTTGGCGTCTGGGGAAGAAAGCTGTTAAAAGCTACAAACTGCTCCTTATCGCTCTAGGAGTAGCAGCATCATTATTGCTCGGACTCAACGAAGTCATAGCCTTACTGCTAGGCGGTATTTTGGGCATGATTTGGCTGCGTTTATCCGATCGCAACCAGCCACCGTCAGAAACAACAGCAGCTCTTTTGGCAGCAGGAGTTACCGCTAGCACCGCGCTAAAGGCAACGGCGGCCACTGGCGCAACAGCAGCCACCATACCGTTATGGCAAATCGGTTGGTTTTTCTTGAAGGTTGGCAGCGTTTTGTTTGGTAGTGGCTACGTGTTAGTAGCCTTCTTAGAAGGGGAACTGGTTCAGAAACAGGGGTGGCTAACCCAACAACAGCTGCTAGATGCGATCGCGATCGGTCAATTCACCCCTGGTCCAGTCTTGTCCACTTCTACATTTATCGGTTACCTCCTGGCCGATTGGCCGGGAGCCATCGTGGCCACCATCGCCATTTTCCTACCCTCGTTTGTTTTTGTAGCCATTCTCAATCCCCTAGTGCCTCGCCTGCGGGAATCAAAATGGACATCAGCCTTCCTAGACGCCGTCAATATAAGTGCAGTAGCCCTAATGGCTGTCGTCACCCTAAGTCTGGCAAGTACTACACTAATCCAGCCTACTGGCATTGATTGGCTAGCCTGTGCGATCGCCGCAATTGCCGCAATTTTAACAATTCGCTTCCCCATCAATGCCGCATGGCTAGTATTAGGCGGAGCCTTACTAGGATGGGTAATAACAATAGCTAATTGACCAATGAACAATTAGCTATTAACCCTTTATCGCCCAATCCCCACATATCGGAAACCAGCACTTTCTAAAGCTTTAGGCTCTAGGAAGTTGCGACCATCAATTATGACAGGATTGGCCATTAGCTTGCACATATTTTCATAGTCCAGCTTCGCGAATTGCTCCCAATCCGTAACTAGGACTAAAGCATCACAGCCATCAGCCAGCCGCTCTGGATCGGTTTCCACAATGACGTTGGATAGACCATGCCTCATCCCAGTTGAGGAAATAATCGGGTCGTAGGCTTTAACCCTTGCTCCCAATCGGGTGAGTTGCTCGATGAGATTAAGTGCTGGGGCATCGCGCAGATCGTCGGTATCTGGCTTAAAGGTGAGACCGAGTAACCCGATCGTTTTCCCTTTGAGAATTTTGAGTTCTTGCTGGAGTTTTTCAACCGCCATGAAACGCTGACGCTGGTTAACGCTAACAGCGGCTTTGAGCAAGTGGGCGTCGTAGCCGTAATCCTCAGCGGTATGAATCAAAGCAGAGACATCTTTAGGGAAGCAAGAACCACCCCAGCCAATGCCTGCCTGCAAAAATTTGCCACCGATCCGGGAGTCTAAACCGATGCCTTTAGCAACTTGGGTAACATCCGCACCGACGCGATCGCAAATGTTGGCAATTTCATTAATAAAGCTAATTTTCGTTGCCAAGAAGGAATTCGACGCATATTTTACCATCTCTGCCGAGCTGAGGTCAGTGACCACCACTGGCACGGACGGTAGGGATTGGTCTTCTGCTACCTGGCGCTTAACAATGGGAGCGTAGAGTTCTTGCATCATGGAGATTGCCCGTTCGCTATTGCTACCTAGCACAATGCGATCGGGGTTAAAGGTGTCGTAAATAGCTGAGCCTTCTCGCAAAAACTCTGGATTGCTAACGACATCGAATTCAGCAGGAATTTCTCCCATTGGCTCCTCAATTGCTCCACCCCCGGCACTCACTAGAGACTTTTGCCGTTCGGCTACGCCATCGAGTACGATCATCCGCACCCAGTCACCGGAGCCAATGGGCACGGTTGACTTATTCACGATCACCTTATAGCCACCGTTAAGGTGAGAGCCAATGCCTCGAGCCACTGCTTCAACGTAGCGGGTATCGCTTTCACCCGTAGGTAAAGGCGGTGTTCCGACAGCAATGAACAAAATTTCGCTTGTGGCGACACCCATTGCTAAATCTGAAGTAAACTCCAGATTTCCAGCTTGAAAGGAAGCTTGCATCAGTTCTGAGAGTCCCGGCTCGTAGATGGGCGATTGCCCAGCTTTCATGAGTTTGACTTTCTCTTCGTTGTTATCTACGCAGATAACGTGATGTCCAATATGGGCTAAGCAAACACCGGTAACTAACCCAACATATCCGGTTCCAATAACACAAACGCGCATGGTGCTGATCCTCACTAATAGAAGTTAGGTCTCAGGGCAATCTTACTTGTTGATTGATTATCCTTATTTGGTAGGGCACCCTGAGTTAATATATCTTGCTTAAATCGCAAATTGAAATATCCCTCAGGGGAGGCTAGGCAGAAGTTAGGCGATCGCGAAAATCCTCTACTGTCGTTTTTAGCCCTTCTTGTAAGGGTACAGTAGGTTGCCAATCCAGCAAAGTCTGAGCTTTCGTAATATCAGGTTGGCGACGTTTTGGATCGTCAATTGGTAGGGGGTTAAATATAATGTCCAACTTGGGATTGACCATCTGCTGAACAGCCTGCGCTAGTTGCAAAATTGTGTACTCGCTTGGATTTCCTAAATTAATCGGTCCGATATGCTCGCTATTCATCAGCCGCATCAGTCCTTCCACTAAGTCAGAAACATAGCAGAAACTCCGGGTTTGCGAACCTTCCCCATAGACAGTTAAGGATTCTCCTTTGAGAGCTTGCACCACAAAGTTACTGACGACTCGACCATCATTTTCTAACATGCGAGGGCCGTAGGTGTTAAAAATGCGAGCAACCCGAATTTCCACCCCATTTTGGTGGTAGTAGTCAAAGGCCAAAGTTTCTGCAACTCTCTTGCCTTCGTCGTAGCAGCTGCGAGGGCCGATCGGATTAACATTTCCCCGATAATCTTCCGGTTGAGGATGTATTTCTGGATCGCCGTACACTTCTGAAGTAGAGGCTAATAAAAATCTCGCCTTTACCCGTTTGGCTAACCCCAACATATAGAGGGTTCCCATAACATTGGTTTTGATGGTCTTGACCGGATTGTACTGGTAGTGAACAGGTGAAGCCGGACAAGCTAGGTGATAAATTTGATCTACTTCTAAGCGGATCGGTTCAGTGATATCGTGACGAATGAGTTCAAAGTATGGGTGATTTATCCATTTGAGGATGTTTTGTTTGCGCCCGGTGTAGAAGTTATCTAAACAAACAACTTCATGACCGTCTTCCATTAAGCGATCGATCAGATGGGAGCCAATAAAACCGGCACCACCCGTAACAAGAATTCTCATAGTTTGTCAATTCAGGTCTACCATGCTCCATTTAAACCGATACCAACAAGTAAAAATTGGGTAGTAAATGCCTGAAATTATTTCAGGGAGTGCAATTGAGGCAAATTAAAAATTGATCGAACCGAGAATTAGTAGGGATAAGAGA
>DNXU01000443.1:0-11965 GCA_003505715.1 Cyanobacteria bacterium UBA8803
CTTTCGGTTGTTTCTTCAACAGCGGCAGCTGTTACCTCATCAGCACTTTCGGCTGATTCTTCAACAATGACGGCGCTTACCTCGACAGAACTGTTTGCTAACTGCTCTTGTGCTTCTGTTGACTCGGGTTCCTCTGAAATTAGCGAGGTGTGCGCACTCAGGGAGTCAAGATTAGCGAGGTTCAGTTTTTTACGGGTTGATTTTTTTTTGCGAGCCATAGAGGTCTGATATTCGTCAGCTGGCAGTAGCCTGAACTTAGAACCAGGGGGTAGGGGAGTCACCCCTCACCCCTCACCGATAGAATCGGGTTACATTAATCGTTTGAGGTGCATCTACTTTACCTAACCCGATAGGGAACTGCAAGAAATAGCGCTCGTGCAGCTACTCTATTCCGGCAACGGCTAGTAAGGGGTTAGGCCGACGCTATAGGCTAACTCTAACATCACGCAAGCACGAAGGTTCTCAGTAGAACTGTCCATCGCTCACTTTTCCAGGACGGAACCGATTGCTAGGAGTTTTCAGTGCTTTAATGGCTTACTTACCCTCCGGCTAGTATATCACTTTGCCAGTAGCCTGAATTTGTCTCAGGGAGGCCCAAATAAATATAGTATCCACGCTCTGGGGCAACTTGCCTTTGAGATTTTGATGTTCATTGCTCATCCTGAGCGCTCCACTGCGCTGATATCGGAGGCGATCGCGTCCGAAAAAAGGCACCCTCCGCCAAAGGTGCCAGTAGCCTTAAAAGTTTAACCACTTAATACTACACATCCTGCTCCAGGTATTTCACACTCATCCCCTAAAGTTGTTGGTTGTTGGTTGTTGGTTGTTGGTTGTTGGTTGTTGGTTGTTGGTTGTTGGTTGTTGGTTAACCCCTATTCCGCACCCCTTACTGTCACAATCGACAGATACTATGGGTTTTAAAATATATATCTGTAGGGGCGAGTCGCTGTGAAGATATTAAAGATGAAGGCGATAAGCTTAATTGACTCGCCCATGCCAGGGATTTGGTTTACCAAGAATCTCAGCATCATCCAGGGCGACCCAATAAATTCTCTTCACACCCACCTAATCAATAACAGCGGGTCGCCCCTACAGTTTTTTATGATGAACAGGCTTGTGCGATCGCCTTTCATAATTGGCGTCCCCTCCGACATAGACGATTTATCTAAGTATTACAAATCAATTAAACTGCATCCCTAAAACGAACTGATAACGTTTAACTTGGTTCGCCAATCTTCGTCATAGCGGAATACCAAAACATAATAGCCTGCCGTATACTTCAGATTCTCCCTGGCAATTCGATCCTGCTGTTGTTGCTCTGGATCATCATGAACAGAGCCATCACAGAAAATGGCTACCTTGGCATCTCGGTAGAGAAAGTCAGGTTTCACATTCACTTCAGGAATAAGTGCTTGTGCTGAATCTGGTAGCCTCATCCCTTGAGAGTACAGCTCATCAAGGAACTCTCGCTCAAAGGCTGAGTTGGGATCGGTTTGTGCCCGTAACTGCTGATACTGCTCTTCACGGGACATCCCTTGAGCGTGACGGTTGATCGCGCTGGTACTAAGCTGATCTAAGTACTCGCGAACAGCATGACGATCGAGCAAGGGGTGGTCAAACTGATTTCGGTATGAAAGTAAACACTCGTAGCAGGCTTGAGTACAACTCTCCTTTTCCTGGGTGAAATGACAGATGTCAAGAGCCTCTGTTGCTAACCGTTGAAAGGCTGTAGGATTCTCTAAAATCTGAGAGAGAACTCCAGCTCCTCCCTCTGAGGCTTCCCAGAACAGAAGGTACTGTCCTTGCCCTAAGCGTTCTGAGGCTAGTTCGTTCTCCTCCAACTTGTAGACGGCTTGTATTGCTCGTTCCATTACATATTGAAAGCTGGCTAGGAATGACTCTGAATTATTAGCGGAAATGTTAAGAGGTCTGATGAGTAGTACATTGCAAACTTCTTCCACCAGGAGATGAACCTCGGTTTGCAACGTGGTGAGGGATTCCTCGCTCTTGACATCTCCCCACATTCCTGTGGCACTATCAAGCTTAAACCCTCGCTCCTGACTACTTCTTAGACCTCGATTGATACGCCAAACATTCGCTGTATCCCCATAGGTGATCTCTAGTAGTTTTGTGCCATCTGCCGCAGTAACGGAGGCGAGTTCACGATGAAGCTGGTCAAAGCGGAAGTGAGTGGTGACGTTATAGCCATATTTAAGTCGCTCTTCTTCGTCACAGGTAATACGTTCACGTCTGCGAGTTAGCATTGTCTCCATGCCCAAAACTCGATTGAGCTTTGCGGGATTCCCGTGGCTATCTGGGGTAATCTTGGCATTACAGTTCTCGCAGAGTTCACGCTGCCAATCATCTCCTGTGTGGAAGTACCCGCATTGAGGACAGAGTGCTACCCGTTGATACCCACTCTCAATACCCTTAACAGGGATACGGGTCTTTGAGATTTGGAATTTACTGCCTTCGTAGTAGACAATATTACAAGGAGCGAACTCTCGAATCGCAACAACTCGTGGACGGGAAATAAACTCGCCCTCTTCTCCAGCCTGGATGTAGGCACGTACTGGCAGACGGGGGAAATTATAGCCTGGAAGAAACCCTTCAGAGGCGAAGTAGCGATAGGGATAAAATTCCAACTGTGTCTGGTTTTTGCCCTGGTTGGTTTGACCGACCAATAAATCGATCTGTCTTTTGGCTTCTCGCTCTTGTGCCTCAGCGTTTTTACGCTCTTCTTGAGAGGTTAACCCTTTGGTTGCACGGTCAATTGTCTGACGCGACGTTTCTAGCTGTGTTACTGCATCACGATAGAGATTTCGCCAGCGATCGCAGGCTCGGTCAAAACTAGTAAGAGCATCTTCAATGGTATGATAGAGGAACCCATCGTTGTACCAAGATGCCCGTTTCAAGTCGTTTTGACAGAACGAATCCTCTAAAATGACCTTGGCAGCCTGAGAACACCGCGCCAAAGCATCCGGTGTTAGGGTTAGTTGGCTACGGATTGTTTCCTTGAGTGGGTAGCCATCAACATCGAGATCTAAAATCTGGTTCATGGAGTTCTCAAGGTAGAGACCTGTATGAGCCAACCAGAGCGAGTGCAGATGCGCCTTAATTAGCTCCTGATTACCCAATTCTAATTTAGGTGGCACCACTATCCCAGAAACCATCTGCTCCGGGCGCTTGAAGAAATACTGGTCATGACCACTGCCGACAGAAGCATAGGTAATCACTAGCGCCTCCTGACCACTCCGTCCAGCTCGTCCACTGCGCTGAGCATAATTGGCAGGACTGGGCGGCACGTTTCGCATATGAACCACATTCAAGTCGGCAATATCAATTCCCAGTTCCATTGTGGGAGAGCAGAATAGGGTGGAAAGCTCTCCGTTGCGGAAGCGAGTCTCGCGCTTTTGACGATCCTCATTCTTGACCTGGCCTGTATGTTCTCGACCTTCCATATTGTGAACACTTGGTCCACTCCGTTCATAGAAATCCTGGAAAAACCGATTGACTTCTATTTGCGCTCCTGCGCTACCCTGTAACCGCTTTGAGGTCATCGGATCAGGTTGAATATGGCTGGCTTTCTGAGCCGTCCAGATCATGGCATCAATTCGCAGTTGGACATCCTGACTCTCTTGGAGCAAGTACCCGGCATCTGCCAGTGCTGTAATCAGAGTCCGAATTAAGCTGTCATAATCTGCTTCAGAAATAGTCTCAGACCGCCAAGGCCACGAGTGGGTAGACCGCAGAAATCGACCAATTTTACTGCGTACCGTGAGCTTGATCGTATCTCTCCCTGCTTTCGTGGTTGAGGTTGATGCCCATCGAGCTTCATTGAGGCGCTCATATTCATCAAAGCTCCAAGGGTCTTTGATGGCTTGTCGAACCTCTCGTTTAAGCTGCTCAATACGCTGGGGTTGCAAGAGTTCGGCATCCAGTACCAAATCCTTACGGAGCTGATCGAGAAACGCTCGAATCGCAGCATACCGCTGCTGGGGCGTTGCCTGAAGCAAAATGGGGTGAGAATGCTTTTGCCAGAATTCTGTTGCCCCTTCGGCTATGCTCAGGGTAAACCCACAAACCTCTTGCAGCCCTTCATATTCAATTGCCAGCAAACCACACTGCTCCAAATTGGGCTGTACAATTCGCCATCCCTTCCGCAGGTCTTCATAGAGCCGATACTCAATCAGGTTACGAAAGGCTTCCTCGTTCCGACGCTTGCCGGGACCATAGTCTGCTACCTGCTTGGCATAATCTGCCTGAGACAGCCCCATCTGCTCTACGACCGCCTGAGCTAGTTCAGTATGGGTGAGTTTCTGCCTCGCTTGGATGGCACCGTTCAGGGAAGCTCGTAGCAAACTCGTTTGCACAAAATCGTTGAAATGCCCTGCTTGCAATGAGGCATCCTGTCGGTTATCAGTGAAACTGAGAATTTTTTGGGCTTTGGCATCCACAGCCCCACTACTCTTGAGCCGATTTACAGTCGAAAGGCACAGCAATGTTGTCGCCGTACTTCTCCCTTCACTACTTAGGCGTGAAAGTTTCGCAAATTCGTTTTTACGCTTGTCATGAACGACACCACAATTTAAGCAGGTGAGGAAGGGTTTGCGAGTAAACCAGAACGCTGTGCCTTCTAAAAGAGAAGAAGTTACCCGACCGTTGGGCAAAACTTGCAGCCGTTGCGGAATGAAATCGACATACTCACTCTTGGGAATTCTCCCTTGGCGCTTCGTCTCTTTGAACCATGTTTCTGGAAGGCGGTCTTCTTCACTCTCATCCCATAGTCCTGGTTCGTCTAGGGTAATATAGCCCTCCTGAACATCTGCGTCTTCAAGACTGGAACTCAGTGCTGTGGGTAAGAGTGGTCTCACCTCCTGCTGATCGCGATCATAGTGAACTAGGTAATAGTCCTGACCACATTCCCGGCAAAATACTAAGGGATAGAGTAGCCGATCTGCGGTGGTTGAGTACTGACCTTCGAGGGTAAGCAAGCGCTCTTGTCGCTTCTGGGCTGTAGTGTAGACGCTGCCCCCTTGAGAAATAAATTGGTGCAAGCGGAAGGCTAGTCCCTTGGTCTTGCTCCCCCAGAGAAACATCTGCCGGAGTATTTCCAAGCAAAGAACGCGATCGCTTTGCGTTGCAGTGGCTAGCTGGGTGGCTCCTGCTGTCAGGGAAATCGGTGTGCGTCGCACGAGATGCCCGTCTTCTTCTTGCAGTCCAAAGGTCATTTCTATCCAAGCTGCCAAGGGATGTGCTTGAAATGCCTCTAATGTCTGCTCCTCTTCTGGCGGGAGTCCTGTAGCGATCGCTTGCTTCAGTTCTGCGGTTGTTGGGTTTGAACGTGGGATTGTACGTTCTAAAGTTTCATCAATAACGTTATCGGCTTTAACTTCAACGCCAAAGAGCTTACTGGCGACTTCAGCCACCGTCTGCTGGCGGTTAGCACGAGTGCCTGCTGTAGACATGGTGGCACTGGTGCCAATACAGAGGAGGTTTTGACCGCAGCGTTGCCGTAATTTGCGGATGAGAATCGCCACATCTGCACCCTGTCTGCCTCGATAGGTGTGGAGTTCATCGAGGACGAGGAATTTTAAATCGGGGGATGCCACCAGTTTCTCTTCCTGATTCCGGCTGAGCATCAGCTCCAGCATCATGTAGTTAGTCAGGATAATCTGAGGCGGGTGGTTCTGAATTTCAGTTTTTTTGGCTAAGCTTTCCTGTCCGGTATATTGTTCAACTCGGATATGTGACCCTGGTACTTGAGAAAGGAATTTATCAAACTCCTCTTTCTGGGAATTAATCAGAGCATTCATTGGATAGACTAAAATAGCCCGAACTCCTTGAATGCTGGGGTTGCGGAGCAGGTCATCGAAAATCGGCACGACATAGGTCATACTTTTCCCTGACCCAGTTCCCGTTGTTAGGACGTAGGGTTCCTGGCGGTGAGCAATGCGGAAGGCTTGCTCTTGGTGCAGACGAAAGGTGTATTTAGAAATGTAATCTGGGAAATAGCGATCGCAGCTTGGATGTAAAATTCCCTGGTTGACCAGAGTAGAAATGTTAGCCCCTTGCCGATAAGATGGGTTGAGCTGAACCAATGGGTCGGGCCACAGTTCTCCCCGTTCTAGCTGTTGATGGACAAAGGCTTGCACCCGATCATCTCGAATTTTGAGAAAACTTTCGATGTATTCCCGGTAATCCCCGACGACTTCATCCCGCAGGTTGAAAATATCGAGGGAGGTTGAAGGGGAGTCGGGAGTTGGGAGGTGGGAGTCGGGAGGTGGGAATGTTCGTCCTTGGTGTCGATTTACCCATTGTTCAAGTTGAGCCGCAAAAGTCTCAGTTAATGTCCCTGTGTCAATCACCTCACCTAGCTCTACAAAATCCCATTCTTCAGGAATGGTCGAGAAGAGAAGGTCTAATTGTTCCAGTTCAAGCTCCTCAACTCCGGTACAATCGAGCAAGACATTTCCTTGACCGATCAGCATCAAGAACGGTCTCATTGTTTCTGCGCTTTGCTGAAGCAGCTCCTGTAACCGAATGGGAACTTTCATAAAGCTTTTTTACCTTTTCCAATCAGGGGCAGCGAGACTTTCTAAAAACGAGGAAGGATTCGATCGCGAACCACACACCATAAGTGATCGCATCGCTCGTGAACATCCCACATAGAATAGGCGACGCTGTTCATCTGAAACAGTCATCATTTCGTCATCCGGTAGTTCAGCACTGAGATGAGGAAGTGTACCCTCCCGCAGTCCTACTACTGCCACAAAGGGAAACTCTAATCCTTTGGCAGAATGGAGCGTTAGCACTTTGATATAGGTGGCGTTGAGGTCAATCTCGTTACCCGTAACGAACTGAGCCTCTACTCCCTGTTTTACCAAACGTTGGGCGATCGCTTTTCCCATTGCTGCACTCGGACACAGCACTGCTCCCCCATGGAGGGGCAAACGGCAATGCTTGGCGGCATCCATCAAAAATGAATGGATCAGCCGACTTTCTTGCTCAATACTATCAGTGAGAACAATGGTGGGTGTTGCTCCGTGGTAGGCAGATGGTTCTTGAGTCAAACAGTCCGAGTCTCCGGCTGAGGTGCCTTCTAAAATTGTGGCACAGGCCGCTATAATTTGCTGAGTATTGCGATAGTTACGCTTAAGCAACAGTGTGCGACCTGTCACTTGCAGATCGGTATGGATTTGCTTCCAGTTAAAGCCGCGCTGATAGAGAGACTGAGAGGCATCGGCGGTGAGGTAGGCTCCTGCTAAGGAAGGAACTAACGCTAAGAGAAACCGTAAGGCAACGGGCGATAAGTCTTGGGCTTCATCAATGACTAAGGCTTGATAGGGTGGCTCAGGTAAATGAAAGTGCCCAGGTGGATTGCATGATTGAGCTTTATGGATACGGGAGTAGGTTAAGTTCGGGGATGAAACGGTAATCTCGCTGGTTCTTGCTGAGTAAGGCTATGCTATTCTCGATGGCAGTTGCAGCGATTAGAGCATCAGGGATGAGTAAGCCGTGGCTTAGCCTATAGTTTTGCAGAAGATTTAGGGCTTGGTTGGAGATATTTTCGTTGAGATGAGCGATACTGAACTGAGACAAAAAACGATTAAGGGCTTGCAGTTCAGATTTGTTGCGACAGCCAACGGTAAGTTCCATGACCGTGATGGCAGAAATAAGGAGCTGGTAGTTATGACTTTCAGCAGCCAAGCGAGCTTTTGCCGTAGAGTCGTTGTTGCCAATATCAATGAGGATGTCTGTATCGATCAATAAAGCAGTCATTTTAGTTCTGCCATTCTTTTTGTCGGAGTTGACGCACCCAGGCTGTACTGTCTTGCATATCAGTTCTGTCGCTCCACATCCCAACAAACGGTTCGTCTTTAAAGTTTAGTGGTTGGGGTTGTTGAGTTTTGGGTTGTTGATACTGTTGCTTAAGAAAATTGACAAATGCAATGACCATTTTTTGGGCTTCTTGTGGGAGAGTTGCAATGTCGTTGGTAAGTTGTTCTGGGTTTAGCATGTTTTTCTCCTAAGTTATCATGTTTAAAATAGCAACGAGACTGCTAAAGCTGAAGCGCGACTGCGAGTTTTCAAAAGATTGAATTTACTGAACTGCAAAATCAGTGTATTTCCGTAAATCGGGTGGGTCAAAGGCGAGAACAATATCGTGTTTGGGAACGCCAAGTTCGACGAGTTGATTGGCTAGACCTTGTTCGGTTCCATCCTGTTGAATCCAAATTTTGCCATCGATAATGTCGGCATGAAGGATGACCCCATAAAAGCGATCGGAGTCACGCCAACCGACATAAACAAGTTGATAGTGGTCGCGTTCGGTATCAAAAATAGTTTGCGCTTGGATGCGTTTGTCCCAAACGAGGTTAGCCCGTTCGGTCATGAGTTTTTGGATGTATTCACGGTACTGGGCGTGGGGAGCCATCGGATGAGTTTCTCCTTGTTGGTGTCGTAGGTTACTAAATAGAGCGTATTTTCTTGAATTAGTTCTTGAACGAACGGTTTAATGAAGAATTTTCCGTAAATATTTTCTGGGGCAGCCAAGTAGAGGATGCGTTGGGGATCTTGTTTTTTTAGAGCGGTACGATAAGTAATGAATTGCCCTAATGCACCATAAAATTCAGAGATTTTTGAGGGGCCGAGAAAGCTTTTGATTTCAACCGCAATTTGAATTTCACCTCGTTCGGCAGCAATGACTTTTTCGGCTCCTAGATCGATAGCTAGATCGAAATCATCAGTCGATAACGCATAGGGATCGTGGGTAATCCTCCAGCCCTCTTGCTGGAGGGCTGTTTTAACGATGTCATGAAAGAGATCGCGAGCTGACATGGTTAAACCTCCTAGAATCCCAGTCTATCCCAAGCTTCGAGGACGAGGCGTTGGGTGCGGTATTCCCCGAATTGCTTGATTTCGTTATTCTTCAACACTCGGAAGGTTTCGCTTCCTTTTCGTTTGCCACCGATTAGGCTGACTTCTTGGCGATACGCTTTGGGGTTAGGCGGTATCGGGGTTTAGGGTTCGACTGCTCTCGCCGCTTGATATCCTGGTACAAAGCTTGGAGGTTGTAGTTAAACTGAGCTGCATAGGCATCTCTAATTTCACGGACTTCTTGGACTATTGGATCGTTTTTCATAGGTCATCTTCCATCAGTTCTTCGGGAGTGCAAATAATCGACGGTTCGTAACCACTGTCTCGACAGATACCCTCGATTAACCCCTGCCAAATAATCTATCCCAGGCTTCTAACACTAAGCGTTGGGTGCGGTATTCGCCAAATTGCTTGATTTCGTTATTCTTCAAGACTCGGAAGGTTTCGCTGGGGAAGTCAGGGCCGTAGACATCGGCGGGGTCGAGGATGTAGCGGAGTTCGTCGCGGGTGAGTCCGTAGAGGTGGGCGTAATAGGCATCTAATTCTGCTCTTAATAATGCACGTCTATTACTATCCCAAATGAAGGGTTCGCCCTCGTAGCCCATGTCTTGGGCGAAGGGTTGCATGTCCCAGGCGGTGTAGGTGAGTTCGAGGACGCGAGGAGCGATGAATTCGATGTCATCCCGACTATATGACTGGGGTGAAATAATTGGGAATTGCTTAAGCACGTAATAGTTTAAGTTGCCTCCACTAGCCTTCTGCTTTGCAACGTAGTCAAGCGCTAAAGAATTAAAATTGGCAACTAAAGCTGCTATTAGTGTTGGCTTCTGATCGGAGTAGACTAATGGCATAGAATTACCAACCCCAACTTTAGGCAGTATGGTAAAGCGCACGCTTCTTGAATCTGCTACAGCGCTAATGGCGTTTCTAAAGCCGATAAGCCAAGAATGCTTCCAAAGATCATAAATACGACTTTCTGCCTCTGATTCAAGAACCCAATATCTTGGAATAGGTGTCCAGTAAAAGTCTGTAATAAGTTCTATTGTTGCGTCATTTGTTCTCGGTCGTGTACCGTATTTATCATCTTCTAAGATACCTTCAAAAGTTGATTCTCTATGGTTGAATATATCTGTCAATTTAGCTTCATATAGAGGCAAAAATACAGACTTAGACACAACAAACTTATTTTGTTGTAAATATCCTCCCAGCTCTGCTAGTTCTGGCAGCTTCTTGAACAAGTTTGAATCATTTGTCATGTCGAACATGCGGTCAAACTTGATTCCCCACGGATTACCTTTTTTATGTGATTCAGAAACCAATATGGGAATCCCTTCATAAATGCGTTTGATTAAATCAGCATCCCTTTCTGATCGTAGAATCGGCAAATTAAGAGTGTTTGGATTAAGCTGCCTGATCTCATCTTTGCTGAGTGTATAGGTTCTCCCGCTTCTCTTCAGGTCTTCCACTCTCCAAATCTGTGCGGCTAGATCAACTCTTGAAACTTTTGAGTTAGATAGGGTCAGCAGAGAAAATGCATGGGTACTTTCTAACCCCACAAAGATATATCCCCGATTCGTAAAGTCATAGAAGCTAGATATAGAGTGAGTATTTACTAAATCTTGAATAAAAAGCTTAAGAGAGTCATCTGTTGCTATGCCTGGAGGTACGATACAACCTAGCAAACCAGTAGGATTCACTATTTTCCGATTTGTCTCTGTAAAAACTGCATAAGTGTTGATATCTCCTGTAGCCGTTAATAAGAAGCGAGAAGACTCGCGTAAAAATTTCCCTTGTGCATCAGCATCATGTTTTGCTTCCCAAAAAGCCTGAGCCAATTTGGGATTATTTTTTTTAAGAGCTGATATTAGCTTTTTTCTATCAGCCTTACTTGCATTTGCAATCTCGCGGTTTCTCGCAGCGAAGAAATCTTTTTCCTGTACCTTTATCCGCTCCCAAGGAGGATTCCCCAGCACACAATCAAACCCACCTTGCTCAAACACCTCTGGAAACTCCAAACACCAGTGAAAAAACCGCTTCTCCTCTGCTAACTTATCCGCAGCATCCACTACAGCTTTAATCGCCCGATTTCCCTTGAGCAAATTCTCCACCATCGCCGAAGTTGGCAATAGCTGCAAATTCTGCTCAGTCAACGGCATAAAAAACGCCGCCGTCCACAAATTACACGCTGATCTATCCCTTAACCAAGATGATATCTGCCGACTGCGCTCATACTGAGCCTGCTTCTGACGCACCGCCGCCGGATTATCATCCTTCATCCCCTCAATTTCCCGCCACGCTTTAGCATACTCATCCCGTTCCTGTTCCCACATCGGATCAAGCTGTAACGTCAACTGCCCCTCTGCTGCACTTTCTCGTTCCTGCTTATTGCGCTTCTTAAATAGAGATGCCAGCTTCGTATCATCCCCCGTCACAGGCTTAAAGGCATTATCGGGAATCCCTTCATTCAAACAATCCAAATCCAACACCCCCACCAGGGAATTGCCGCACTTAATCCGGTGATCCAAAAAATTCAGCGATAACCCCCGACACAACCCCTCCAGCCACAACGCCACCTTACACAAATCCACCGCCAACGGGTTCAAATCCACCCCATAAATGCAGTGCTGAATCACATCCCGAATCGCTTGCCGCAACGGTTCTGTCCCCGGTTGCGTCTCCCCCGTTCTAACCCGTGCCAACTCCTTACCAATCCGCCGCGCTGCTGCTAGTAAGAAATGCCCCGAACCACAAGCTGGATCGCAAACTTTCAGGGAAAGCAGGGCTTGCTCTTGGAGTTGAGAGAGTGAGAGTCGGGAGTCGGGAGTCGGGAGTAGGGAAAGGCAAACCTCATTCCTCATCCCTCATCCCTCATCCCTCATCCNNGGGGAGTCGAGGAGTAGTATTATTTCCCAATCCCCCACTGCTACTGTGAAAGTTTTCCTCTGCTGCTTGTAACTTTGCCTCAATTACTGGTTCTAACGCACTCTTAATCAACTGCCCCACCAGCTCCGGTGGTGTATAGTAAGAGCCAGTCGTTTTCCGCTCACTCCCCACCACTAATTCAAAACGCCATTCACTTAACCCA
>DNXU01000443.1:12192-17224 GCA_003505715.1 Cyanobacteria bacterium UBA8803
ATGGAACTCTAGTAAACTCTCATAGACACTGCCCAACTCCTCTACATCCAACGCCCCGTAGTTTACCCGTCGTAATTGGCTTTTCTGCTCATAAAGAGACAACTGCCGCAGCGCTAAGATTAAGTCATGATTATCAATGGCACAGCCATCTAAATCTCTCAGAGTGTCAGAACCAAACAAATCCCCATCCAATGGCGACAACCCCAACACCTGTCCCCGCCAATTCTCATCAAAAAGCTGAAACGTTACCCGCAATCCCTGCCACAAGTCTTGAAACCCTTCTCGCCTCCAGGTTTGTCGCTCGACTAAAGCACGCAACCGCTCAATGCTGTAATATTCTCGATAAATTCGGATTTTCTCCGGGTCATCAGTGGAGAGCAGCAGATTTCGCGATTCTGCCACCATTAAAAATAACAGTCGATAAATCAGCATCAGAAGCTGCCGATAGTAAGCAACCTCTGTGAGTGTTCCTGCCTCAAACTTCTCTCGAAGACTTTGACTCTGGGGATGCTGCAAAAATCCAGTACCCAGAATTTTCAGTGCTGATTCAACCCCGTCCCGTAAGCGATCGCGTACTCGCCCCCCCTGCTGCAAAGACTCTTGGTGATAAAATTCCAGCAGACACTCATCGGCATCATCCATGCTTTCAGGCAAGCGGGAGCGGTGAAACAGCCGATAGAAAAGCCCAAACTCAGCAAAGTTTTCCCCGTTGAGAATCTGCTCTAAGTCAAACTCCACATAGGTAAGCCGTGTCATCAAGGATGAGTCCCGCAGCAATCTCCACCGCAAACCATTGGTGACAACTGCCCAGAGGTGTTCTGTGTGGTTGAGATACTCTTGTACTAAGGCATGAGCAGAGAGTCGGGGAATGCCACTGGGAGGACGCTGTTCCAAGCGAACCCGACTACCAATAATGTGAACGGGAGGTTTATTCTCTCCTGGTTCGGCGCGGTGAGATATAGCATAAGTTTGCCCTTCTACAACTTCCGCTTTAGCGGTGTAAATCGGCTCATACCCCAAACTTCTCAGCAACGGCATTACCCACTGCTCTCGCGTTACAGTTGTTGCTGGGTCATCCTCTGGCAGTCGAGATATAGCTCGTTGAAAGGCTGCCCAGTACGCTTTGGCATCACCCCAAGCTAGAGCAATCTCATCGGCTAGTTTGTCTGATTTAGAAAGCCCAAAATCCTCTGGGGATTGTCCCTTAATCTCACCCTTTAGTACCTCCGGCGTCAAATCCGGAGAAATCAAATTGCCTTCAATTTGGATACCAATGAGATTGCTCATAATCTCGCCTTAACTTGCTTGGACGCTCAGGGACAGAATGCCTAAAATTTTGCTAATTTGACTGATGAGGTATTCCACCAAATCAATTTCAACGACAGAATCGGTAAGGCGTAAAAACTTCCAAATGTTCCCCGTCGTAACAGCCCCATAAATGATAGAAATATCATTGTCCTCTTTGGCATTAAAGAGCTGGGCGGCAAACATTTCAGCGATACACTGCCCTAATCCGCCATTGAGGTTTTCCTTCTTCGCTTCCACAATGGTAATCACTGGCGCACTGACGACTAACTGTTCTGAGGATGAACTGATCAGAAAGTCACAAATTCCGTTCAATCCTAAGGTTGGCTCAACGTTGAACTCCACCCCAGAAAACAAACTAATTTTAGATTGAAATTGTCGTCTGAGTTCCACCAAGATAGGGGCAATAATTAATTCAGAGCGGGATTTTTCCGTATTAATGGCAAGGGCTAAAGGTAAGTTATAATCTAGGGTTTCGCGCAATAAGGCACTCGGTTGCACATCGGGAGCCTCGGCAAATAACCCTACCTGTTCCCTAACCCCTAAATGGAGCTTTTTCTTGACCGTTTCTAAGGTAAAATCGCTGTAGGACATAACTTACCCTTGCCTGACTCCCGGTTGCAGAACATATACCCCCAGAATATCCATTGGCAGTTGGGGTTTGACTTTCACTTGTCCCTCTTTAGTGATAGCACGAACCCGGCGATGGGACTGGGAAAGAAAATGCGATCGCTCTCTGGCAATTTGCTCTAACTCATCTACCAAGTCATCCATGCGTCCGAGCAGTTCCTCTATCTCCAACCGCTTTAAGGCGGGTACAATATCACCAATCGGTTCTGCTTGTTGTAAAAGATGCTGAGCGTCTTCTGGTTCTAGCCAGAGGGGATTTGAGGGTGGGCCTGTAAATCCCGCCACAAAACATTCTTCAGCCAATAAGGTATCTACCCGTGGACTGGTTAGAAGATAACGCGATCGCAATAGCAGGAGAGTTGTACGTTGCTCCACGGCATCGGTAATGGTAAAACCACAACGAGCCGCGATCGGGTTTGGGAGATTTTCCAGCGTATCCTCTAAAAGATAACGAGCTAACCCCTCCACTAGTGCATGATTTCGCCCCACATACTCTACCCCTTCAGGTGCTGGTGTGGTAAAGGTAATCGTTCGAGGTTGGGTGCCAAGAATGAGTTGAAGAGGTAAGGGAATTGAAGGCAGAAGCCAACCCTGCTTTTTCTTTTGTAACGAAGCATTGAGCCGACTGCAAGCAGCCTTGACAAAACGCTCAACATCTGATTCGCTGCCTAAAATGCGATCGGATTCTACTAGCTCTTGTTCCACCTCTGCTGGTGGAATCGCCCGTTGAGCAAAGCGGGTGCGGCTCTCCTTCTCGCGTTCCACTGCTCTGTCCCAACTCTTGTGAACGCGCTCTACAGCAGATTCCGCTTCATCCAGTAAGTCTAAGAGGGAAAGCTGTACAGCATCGGCTTTTTTATCAAAGAGCGACTTAAACACCGCTTCTGAAACTGTAGCACTATCCATCGGGACAGGGACAGTAATGCCAAGGGTTTTGTGAATTTCTACTGCTTTGCGAATCAAAACCTCCAATACGGCCCCATCCACCGGATTATCTTGACCGTAGAGCAGATAGCTTTTAACTACGGGCGCTGTCTGACCATAGCGGTCAATACGACCTTCTCGCTGCTCTAGGCGGTTGGGGTTCCAGGGCAAATCGTAATGGATTACGGCATTAAAAAACTCTTGCAGGTTAACCCCTTCACTCAGACAATCCGTTGCCACTAAGATGCGCTGGGGATAAGCAGCCAGTTCCTCCAGTCGAATTTCTCGCTCATCCTCAGATAACTCGCCAGTAATGGCGATAACTCGTGTCTTACTATTGCGCTTTTTCTCGAATATATTCCGCAGTTCCTCAGCCACATAGTTCGCCGTGGCAATATAGCGACACCACAGAATCGGTTGAAATCCCGATTGAAGTAACTCTTCAATCGTGGCAATTGTCGCCTGTAGTTTGACATCTTTTGCACTCTTAAGCTTCTCAACCGCTTGGATAAAACCTCGCAGCTTACGTCGGTCGGAATCTGTATAAGTTCGCTGTCCCTGTTCAATGGCAATAGTCGGCTGGGCATCAATTGCTTGTTCTTGCTCGGTTGGGTCATAGGTGTATGCCACCATGAGGTCTTCATCAATTTCCGCCGTCAGTTCATTCTCTGCATCGACTTTGCTCACCTGCTTACTGAGGGTTGCCACTGCTGCTGCTGGAGAAGACATCACGCAGCGAATCAGCGCCAAGGCAGACCAATAACGACCCCGCCGTTGAGCATAGCTCATTTCCTGTGTTGTAGTTTTGACTAAACCACGGGCAAAGTTATAAACCTGCTCAAATAGTTCTCGATAATCCTTTGACAGCTTATAGGGCTGCTCTAATGGTTCACGTTCTGGAAAGGGGGTTTCATTCCCCAGCCACTGCTTCACATCTGCTCGCCGTCGCTGGATAAAATGGCTGGCTAACTCGATACGTTGCTCTTGGGTTAAGCTATTGACATCCCAGGTAGCAAATTTGCCCTTGAGTAAACCGAGAACTGAGAGAAATGACTCCTCAATCCCACTATGGGGCGTTGCCGTGAGGAGGATAAGGTGCCGAGAGTCTTTCTGGGCAATCTCTTGAAGCAGTTGATGCCGCTGCTGTTGGGACACACTCCGTCCCCCTGGTCGGGCACAGGTATGAGCCTCATCCACAATAATTAAATCTGGACAATGAGCCAGAAAACTAGCCCGTCGTCTGTCAGACTTAGCATAGTCGAGGCTTACTATCATGTGGCGATAGTAGCTAAAGACATGATGATCGCCTGCTGGAAGTCCTCGCTCTAACTTGCTGACGGTTCCAGATCGAATGACCACAGCATCAATATGAAATTTCTCTCGGAGTTCCCGCTGCCACTGATCGCAAAGGTGTGGGGGACATAGCACAGCTAACCGCTTCACCTCACCGCGATCGAGCATTTCCCGAGCAATTAGTCCTGCCTCGATTGTCTTGCCAATCCCCACATCATCGGCAATCAGAAGGCGTATGGTTTCTAACCGTAACGCCATGAGTAAGGGGACTACCTGGTAAGGTCGAGGTCGCACCGACAAACGACCGAGGGAACGAAATGGGCCTGCACCACTGCGAAGGCTCAGACGCGCCGCATCCATGAGGAGTTGAGCGGCTGTGTGGTCTTGTACAGACTCGGATTTAGGTGCTGGAAATTGAGCAGATACAATCGGTTCTAGCGCTAATGGCTGGTAAATACCGCAAATTTGCTCCTCATTCCCACTCAAAGGTCTTAGTCGAATAACTTCCGGTATTTCTGAGCTGAGTACAACCCATTGGCGATCGCGACAAGTAACGATAGAACCTGGGGTGGGAAGGAAACTGTCAACCATTCAAACACTCGATAAGTAGTGAGATTAAGCGTACTCATGCTGAGATACTACGTTTACAATTTTAGTTCTGCCTGACCGAGTAGTTGTAGTTCGTGCTTGGAGATTGTGGTTAAATTTTGCGGTTATTCCTACCACCCGTTTGGAAGCCCACAATATCGATCCCTAAACCCGCCCCTACAGATACTATGGGTTTTAAAATATATATCTGTAGGGGCGAGTCGCTGTGAAAATATCAAAGAAATGAAAAATAAAGTTCCCCCAAGGTTAGGTAGGGCTAATTCATGATCAT
>DNXU01000326.1 GCA_003505715.1 Cyanobacteria bacterium UBA8803
ATTTTTGTTTAAGTCCCGTTAATTGCATAGCTTCTGGTAGGGTCATTTGTATTTGCATCAGGATTTGCTACGCTCCTCAAAACAAGCCCACTAGGTACTAAAATTGCTAACTCTTTTCTGCGAACATCATCGTAAGAGCCACGAGATAGCTCTTTACCTAAAACATGTAGGTAATTGGCATTACAAAAATCAATAATTTCTCTAGAAGTTAGAGACCATGAACCTTGCCCTTTCCAGCATAATGCTTCACTCCAGGTAGTATTAGGCTTAATATTAGCAACAGCTAGAAGCGTGAGAGCTAAACGGTCTTTTCTTCGGCGTGTCATGCTATCTACAGGAATACCTATAGCCTTGAGAATGCGTAAAGCCTCATCTACTTTGGGTTCCATATAACTTTTCTTTGCTAAACGTGGAGTGGCATTTCTTGTTTTTTTTGGTAGAGCTATTGGTACTTCTACCGCAAATCCTAGAGATAATTGAACAGGTTGATTTAGATAGATGTGAATTTTTGAACAATTGGAATTACCGTTTAGATACTTTTTTACTGATTTAGCAATAGCTTTAGCCATCAGCGGAGGTACTGCATTACCAATTTGATTGAATTGGCTTTCTTCAGTTCCTTGAAATTCATACCAATCGGGAAAACTTTGTAAGCGAGCGCCCTCACGAACTGTTAGTCGCCTCCTACGTCCATCAGGCAACCGGAGGCGTAACATATCACCAGTAGGGGCACTTAAATTTCTACAAGTAACTGTTCTAGAAGGTATATCTAAATGTAAATCACGAGGTCTAATACACTTCGATGCAGCCTCATATCTAGCTATATAAGCATCCATGCTAGCAGTAAGAAACTTGGCCTTAGGGGGCACCAAAAAAGCTAATTCTCCCAATGCTTGACCTACTGTGTAGGGTGTATATTGATGTGTTTTATCGGGGAATTTCCACCCTCCCTGATGGGCAACGCAAACCAGCCTTTCTCTACGTTGAGGTACACCATAGTTTGCAGCATTTAAAATTTCATACTCTACTATGTAGCCTAGCTCTTGTAAGGCTGAAACTATTTCCTCTAGGTACGATTTGTTTCGATAGGTCATACCCCTGACATTTTCAAATAAGGCGAGATGGGGACTGTAGCGTTTTATCGCATCAAGGAATATAGGGAAGCCGTCTCTACTATCCCTAAGACCGCTTTGATAACCGCCAACGCTGAAAGGTTGACATGGAGGAGCGCCAATTATCACTGAGGCACTTTCTAGTAATTCAGGATTACGAGTAAGTGTGACATGGTTACATTTCGTTTGCAGGTTATGGCGATAGGTCAAGCAAGCATCCTCTAGCATCTCATAACCAACCGTCCTAAAGCCTACTGCCTCGAAACCTAAAGCTAGCCCTCCACAGCCTGCAAACAGATCGATGACTAAGGGAGCGCTATCATCTCTATCGGGTAATCTAAGTTCCCTCTCCAAAAATTCAGTATATGGCAATCTCTCAGTCCTCTTCTGCGTACTCATATAAGCACGTATAAGCTACTTATTGCTAGCTTTAACATAGTACTTGATTCAGATGCCTGGAGAAAGCTACCGAGGCGATAGAGAAAGGTACTGAGTTTGCTTTAAATGGACAGACTGAACTGTCATAGTGAACTATTTGGCGAAGCCGTAAAAATCAATAACTATGGGGTTCTAGTCATTCGATCTAACCCTTGATCTGCCCAAGAAATTGGGTCTTCTATCGGTTCTAGGTGAGTCATTGTATGAGTTCCTGGCAGAGCTTGAGCGATCGCTTGTTCGATCTCCTCACAAACCCTATGCCCCTGATGTACCGTCCATTCACCGGGGACTAGGACGTGAAAGGAAACAAAACGACGCGCACCACCCATCCGCGTTCTCAGAGCATGGAACAAAATATTTTGGCGATCGTAGGGCGCTAAGATATCTCTGATAATTTTCTGCTCTTCTGCTGAAATCGACTTATCCAACAGCCCAGACGCAGTTTCTCGCAGCAGTTGAACTCCTGTCCAGATAATATTCACAGCAACCAATAGAGCAATAATCGGGTCAAGGATTAACCAACCTGTTAGGTTGACGAGAAAGATCCCGATCGCAACTCCCACTGAAGTCCATACATCCGTCAAGAGGTGGTGGGCATCTGCTCGTAGAGTGATAGAGTTCAACCGCCGCCCTGCTTGGAGAAGAATCCAGGCAACACCTCCATTAACTGCCGTAGCCACGAGAGTAAGCCCCAGCCCTAGTCCAATCTGTTCTAAGGGTTGGGGAGCAAAGAGTCGTTCCCACGCCGTTATGGCAATACTAATGGCTGCCACCACAATCAAAGCGCTTTCTAAGCCACTAGAGAAGTACTCCGCTTTAGAATGTCCAAAGGCGTGTTCTTCATCAGGGGGTTTGGCGGCATAAGACAATGCCCAAAACGCGACTAACGCAGCCACTAAGTTGATGCCAGATTCCATCGCATCGGATAGCAGTCCGATGGAACCTGTGAACCGATAAGCACCAAACTTGAGAGCAATGGTTGCGATCGCGGCAGCTATTGAAAGGATACTGTAGGAAAGAGCTGATTTTGCACTCATGGGCACCTCGCCAGGTACATCCTCTTTACTTTACCTAGAACTATAGTTAGCTCTCTGGCTCTCCCGTAGATGTGGCGATAATAAAAACTAATTAATAGAGCCAAATGCTTACTGGGTAAGGAATTACCCATTACCCATTACCCATTACCAAAATCCTTCTGCTTTTAGCCCATTGCATAGTCACTCATTTCACGCATGAAAGGAGGATGAAAACCTAGCACAATATCTTGTTTAGGTACATCTAAATCGACTAAATCTGCCGCAATATCATGCTCCGTTGAATTGTAAAAAATCCAGATTTTCTCATTGCGAATATCAAGATGCATTACACAATGATGCACCCAGCGCTTATGCTGCCAACCCAGATGCACAATTTGATAGTGATTTCGCTGCGTATCAAAAATAGTCTCAACCTCAATATCACCATAAGCTGGCTTACTTTCTGCGTACCCCATCAACAATTGCTGCACAATTTGCTGATAGTTCGTTAATTTATCTGTCAGTCCTTCCATTGTGAAATTTGCTCCAATTCAATGTCGTAAACAATGATTCTTACGCTATTTTCTTGCAGCATTGATGCTGGAAAATCAAGTTGAAAGAAGCTGTTATAGATTAGATCGGGTACCGCGAGATAGAGAATGCGATCAGGTTCTTCACGATGCATCTTAACAACTTGATGAAAACGATCCTTTGCCACAACAGACGATCCGATCTAGAGGTGCAATTCAAACCTATCATACCAATTTCCTAAATGCCTGC
>DNXU01000273.1 GCA_003505715.1 Cyanobacteria bacterium UBA8803
AAGGCTCAGGAATTTTCTAGCTATGATCATGAATTAGCCCTACCCAACCTTGGGGGGAGTAAATCCGAGTAAATCTGGTTCCCCCCAGATTTGGGGGGCTTTTGCGTAAGTCCTGATCTGCTCGCAGAGTAGGCAGAAGCAGCTGAATCAGTTCGGAATGCTCTAACACAGCCTCAGGCGTACCGTTGAGACGGCGCTTTCTCCGGAAACGGTGCTAAGTTTGAACGGATTCCTCCATTTTCTTTCGCAAACTGAGCGGTCTCATGTCAGTCCACACTTCTTTGATATAAGCTAAACATTCCTGTTTGTGACCACTTTTTCCCGTATCTTTCCAGCCAAGGGGGATTTCTTTGTAATTAGGCCAGATAGAATACTGCTCTTCTTGGTTCACAACGACTTTGTAAATTGTGGTGTCTTCTTTGTCATCTTGATTCATGGCTATCTCCTATCTATTACACTTGCTTAGGTGTATATAAACCGCAAAATTTAGTTCTCTTCTGACTTCAGAAAATTTCTGACCTATTACTAGTACAAAAAGTTGTGAGCCGACATTATTCTTTGGCTTCCAACTAGGTTAGTCTTAGCCTTAATCAATTTAAATACTAACTTTTAACACTTGGCAAAAAGTATTTACAGTCAGAACTTGCGCGAGAAATAATGATACTTTCATTTTTAAATATATCATCTATAGTTAGATTTTTTACAGCTTAATTAAGGATATTTATTAACTTTTTATTCGAGCTGTATCTCAGCACAAGTTTTGAGCAAGTTGTTGTACTTTCCTTGCGCTTCTACTTGGCCGTCTTTAAGCACGATGATATGGTCGGCGTGGCGCAAGACCCAAGGACGGTGAGAGACGACCAGAAAGGTTGGCATCCAGTTCGTTACAGCAGCGTCCTTCTCGCCTGAAACCCTGCTTGCGGCAAACAGGCGCGACCACAAGGTTTGTTCGGTCTCGACATCAAGGGCGCTAGAGAGGTCGTCAAAGACTAGCAATTCTGGTTGGTGTACAAACATGCGGGCTGCTGCCGCACGCTGTAATTGTCCGCCAGAGAGTCGAACGCCCCTCAGTCCAACCACGGTTTCCAAGCCACCGTCTAAGTCTGCAACATCCTGTTCAAAAACTGCCATTGCGATCGCGTTTTGGATGTCAAGCTCGGGCTTCTCCAGTCCTAGAAGAATATTTTCCCGAAGCGAAGTGCTAAAAAGCTTAGGGACTTGCGGGGTATACGCACTGCGGGGAGGAACGAAGAAGTTAGCAGGGTCATCGACTTTGTGATTATTCCAGTAAATCGCCCCCGTTTGCAACGGTAATAATCCGAGCAACACACGCAACAGCGTAGTCTTGCCAGAACCGATGCGACCCGTGATTACGGTAAGACTCCCCCGTGGGATCTTCAGGTTGACACCACTAATCCCCCGATGAGTACCGGGATAATGGTAGGTCAAGTTAAAGGCAGCCAACTCCTGCAAGCAAGTGCTATCGTCCCGATACGGTTGTTCTATAGGCGGTAGCGGCTGTTTGCGATCGCACAAACCGTTCAGGTAGAGGGGATTGTGCGCGACCAAAGCCGAAATAGAGAGGCTAGATCCCTCCTGTACTCCATTGCTCCTTGACTCTCCTGCTGAAGTATTAGAGAGCAACACTTCTAGCCGCTCGAAGGAAACTTCGGTTTGCTTAAACAGCGCTATTGATTCGCCCAAGAAGCTCAAAAAGTAAGTCACAAAAGATAGATAGTACACAAATAAGGCAAAGTCACCTACCGTGAGCGTACCTGCACTGACCTGCATCAATGTCGAGGACAAAAGCAGAATCCCCCCAGTACCAATACTCACAATATTCTGAAAGACCGACTTCACGAGGGCAGTTAATAACTGATCCTTCACCATCATCTGGCGGCGTTGCTCGTTAATTTTTCTGAAATATTCCAGTACCTCGGTTTCCGCACCCGCCACCTTAATCGCTTGAGTCGAGCTAAACATTTCACCGACTAAGCCCGTAACCTGTTGAGTGGCTTGGCGGCTTGCCCGTCGATACCGCTTGAGCCGAGTTTCCGCCTGCTGGACAACTACCAGCATGACAATTAGGGGGAGGAAGATAAATAGCGTAATGCGAACGTTGACGCTTAGCAAAATGGCGATCGAACCGAGGGCAAACAGTCCCGCACCAACGATTTGCGATGTCCAGGCAATAATTTCTTCAATCTGTTTGGCATCATCGCGGAAATAGCTAATGACTTCACCCGGCGATACGGTTTGAAGCGTCTCACCTGATGCCGCTAGAGGCTGAGCGCCAGGACGAGACAGCAAGCACTCCAGGAAATTGCGCCGTAGCAACGAACTCATGAGGAAACGGTGTTCAGTTTTAGTAATGCGACCGACAAATAAGGCAACAATCCGCCCAACTTCTGCGATTAACAACAGGACAACGAGCGACCACGGGGATAAGCCGAGTTGAGAGGAACCCGTGAGCGTGTTGAAAAATTCACGGATAATCAACCCCGGAATCACCGGGAGACCCTCGATTAAAATCCAGAAGAAGCCGTCAATTACGTATAGCTTCGGCGCATAGCCAATCATCCACCACAGGAATTGCCAACCACTCATTTTTGCTGTTGCTGCCATAAAGCGTTTTCGTTATACCAAAACATCTGTTAAACCAGTCTTTAACAACCGCGCAAACCGAGAATTCGAGTCATTCCTCAAGTCTTCGCAGACACCGTATTCCATCATTAGACCGTTTTCTAAAATCATGATGCGATCAGCTCGTTGCACAGTTGCCAAGCGGTGGGCAATAATGATTCCAGTGCGTCCCTCCAGCAGTTTGTCTACTGCTTGCTCAATCAGGTTCTCGGTCGTTGGGTCGAGACGAGAGGAGGCTTCGTCAAGAATCACCAAACCGGGATTTTTCAGAAAAATGCGGGCAAAGGCGAGCAACTGCGCCTGACCAGCGGAGAGTCCACAACTGTCCGGTCCCAGTGGTGTGTCCAATCCGTTAGGCAATGAATACAACCATTGCGAGAGTCCCAAAACTTCCAGGGCATGAAAGATTTGTTTATCATCAATTTGGGAGTTGAAAAAGGTTAAGTTATGGCGTACCGACGTTTGAAATAGCTGTACATCTTGAGTGACTAATCCCACTCGTTGAGGTAATTCGGTCAAGGGGGTCTCATCAGTGGCAACACCACCCAGGCGAATCGTACCGATTTGGGGATCATAGAGTCGGAGCAACAGCCGCACTAGGGTAGTCTTCCCACTGCCAGTTCGCCCTAACAATCCCAAAACGTGACCGGGTGGTAGAGAGAAGGAGATATTTTGGAGTACCCATTCTGAGGATTGGGGATTGGGGATTGATGTAGAGAGCAGATTTTCTCTACTGCCTATACGCAGTGCCCCATCCTGATAACTAAATGAGACATTCTCAAAGGTGACAGAGAGTGCGCGTTCGGGGAGTGGCTGATCTCCACCCACGCTCAATCGAGATTTGACTTGAAATAAGTCTTGGATGCGGTAAATGCTAGCTTCTGCTTGTTGTAGGTCTTCTAACTGCGTGCGGATTTGTTCGATCGGTTCGCGCAGCAGATTGGTGTAATGAAACAGAAGATAAACTTCACCGATCGTAATTCCACCTTCGTTCCAGAGATACGCACCGACAGCAAAGGCGATCGCATTTCCGATTGCAAACAGCCCGATTGTCGTTCCCCACAAAACTGTACCAGCCAAACGTGCTTTGTGATAGAGCCTTCGCCAGCGTCGCAGGATGCCATAAAAGCGATACATGACATAGCTAATCGCTCCATTGGCACGAATGTCTTCAGTACCAGCAAGATGTTCGCCCAAGAACCCAAAAAACTCGGCATTGACTTGGCGTAAGGCAGCCCAGTAAGGCACGGCTAGAGAGCGCAGGCGAATCAGAGTACTCAGTGCCATTACGGTAAAGAAGGTGAGAGCTAAACCAGCCCGCCAATCTGCCACGAAAAGAACAATCAGGATACCAAACAGCAGCACAATGTTGCCTAAAACGTGGATTATAAATTGGGAGAAAAATCGGGATAAGGTGCTTGCATCCCCGTCTATGCGCTCGACCAACTCACCAGGCGGGCGCGATTTGTGGAAGGATAGGTCTAGTTTGAGGCAGTGTTCGGCGAGGTCAGCCCGAAGTGCATTCGTCGCTATCCAGGCAACGTTTTCCCCTAAGTAGGTCGCGGCAACCGCTAGGACTTGCGTGACTAGTGCTACACCCGTAAACAAGAGGGCGGCGGCAAACAGGCTGGCTTGCGAACCACTAGCAACGGCGGTATCGATGAAATAACTGAGAACTTGGGGGTTGACAATTTGCAAGCCAATACTACCGAGTAGAGCGATCGCCAGCAAGGCGACACGTCCCCGTTGTCTCTTGAGATAGTCAGCGAGTAAATTCCAGTATTGTTTAAGGGGAATTTTCACGACTATTAGCTTGCTCCCTTGATGATCTCTGAAATTGTGATATTTTTAGCTTTTTTATGTCTATCCATTTAGCCGCTTGCGACCCATAAAGAAGGCGTAGCTGTTAGAGCTAGCTGTTGCTAAATTACCGTCGCGATCGTAGATAATAACTTCACTAAATCCCACAGCTTCCAAAGCAGATTGAATTTCTGATTTGGAATAAGCTTTTAACAGCCAAGTAATATCCGATCGCTGCCAGTTTGCCTCTACCAAGTGAAAGATGGTAATGGCAATCGGGCTGATTTTTTCTTCTGGGATATAACTCTCGCGACAAGCCCAAGCATACTCGTCTTGGACATCCCCTTCGGTCAAAACGCTCTCAGTTCCATAAGATTGAAACTTGCCTTCTAAATTTAAGTCAAATAGAAAGCAACCATTATCTAGCAACGCTGCATATACATTCTTAAAGACACTTTTAAGTTCCTCAAGACTCATCATATGGTTCAAACCAACACTGGTCGAAACAACTGCATGATAGGTAAGAGGTTGTTGAAACAAGCGTGCGTCTTCTAGAATAAATTTTGCGTCTGGCGCGTTCTGGTGAGCATAATGCAACATTTCTTCGGAAGTATCGAGTCCCGTGACTTGATACCCTCTTGACAACAACTGTTGTACTAGCTGTCCAGTCCCACAACAGAGGTCGAGAATGCTAGCGTCCTTGGGGAGATGATGTAGCACTAATTTTTCCAAAACTGGCAATTTATTCTTGCAGGATTTTGGCCCCCAGTATTCGTTATACATCCGGGCAAAAGGATTATAGTTGGCATAGGTAGTAGTTGGAGACATCAAGGTTTCTATTATTTCTACTTGCTAGATTGTGTGCTATTGGTCATTGGTCATTGGTCATACGTGCTTTTTTACCAAAGACTAAGTACAGCATTGCCTGGGTTTAATTCCACTAGCTTGCCCATCATGCTTTGGCCAATTGTGCTGAAGGATTGGGTAAGAAGCCTCCTTCTCGGAGTTCTTTGACGCTATCTTTCACAGCTTGAATAAGGCAATTCAGATCTTCATCTGTATGGGCTGTAGATAAGAAACCCGTTCCTTCTCCTCGGAGAAGAATGCCTCTATCAACCAGGTGATAGGATAACAACTTCATACCGATTGAAGAAGCCGAATTTTTCGATGGAGAAGAATTTCCCAAGGAAGCAGGAGCAAAGTACGAACCAAAATGTGCCATCCGGATAGGAACTTCATCGGCTTCAAAGTAGGCATTTAGCCTTTGGACAAACTGCGATGTGCGTTGATTTAATTGTTGCTGAAGGGCAAATCCCTCCGTCTTCAAATGCTTCAGTACAGCCCTTGCCGCAGCCAAAGCTAGCGGATGCTTACAGTAAGTACCTGCAAAAACAGTCTTCTCTACTTGAGGCGAGGATGCATCGCCATAGTTCCACATTCCGCCGTCGATTCTATCCATGTAGACAGCCTTGCCAGCAATGATGCCAATCGGCATACCGCCGCCGACAATCTTTCCATAGGCAGCGATGTCTGCTTCAACGCCAAACCACGCTTGCGCCCCACCTGGATGAATCCGAAAACCAGTAATCATTTCATCAAAGATTAAGGCTATCCCCGATTCTTTTGTTAATTGCCTGAGTTGCTGGAGAAATGCTTTGGGTTGCAAGTCAGGTCGGCTGCTTTGTACGGGTTCAACTAGAACAGCAGCTAGCTCTCGATCGCGGTCTTTGATGACCTCTAGAGACTGAGGATTGCCATAATCTAAAATCAGAACATCTTCAGCACAATTCGGCAATATTCCTGGCGCGATCGCTATTGCGTCGGGATTTCCATCCGGTGTTTTTGCTTTAACTAGCACTCCATCAAAATGACCGTGATAGGAACCTGAAAACATCGCAATTTTGTTACGGCCTGTTGTCGCACGAGCCAGACGAATTGCCGCCATCATCGCTTCCGTCCCAGTATTGCTTAAAGCTACTCGTGCCATCCCCGTCAGTTCACAAACTAACTCGGCAACTTCACCCGCAAACTCGGCTTGGCAACCTATTTGTATTCCTTGTTCCAGTTGCTCTATTAATGCTTCTTTAATAAAAGGCGGATTGTGGCCGAAGAGGTTAATTCCTAACCCCATTATTAGGTCTATATATTCATTACCATCTACGTCCCATATCCTAGAACCTAAAGAGTGCTTTCCTACAATGGGATAGCACATCTGCTTCAACGGTAAATGGAAGCCTTCTGAAACTCGATGGTCGGCTAGAACTGAGCGATAAAGTTGCGTGAATTGTTTTGATGCTTTTGTGCGATTGGTGTAGCGCTTCACCAGTGCAGCCAAAGATTTATGTTGCGAACTATTTTTGTCTTCATTCATAAAATAAAGTGCCTTTTATTTTTAGGTTGATGATAAAAATCCCAGTAGTAATAGCCTTCTAAAATCTGCTCATCTTTTACTGTACAGCACTAGTCTATAGCTCCTATCTTTAACTGAGGAGTCTCAATAAATCCGCTATGGATGAGATGGAAAACATAAGTACGAAGTAACTGCTCATCTACAGGAGGACAAGTGATATAGTTGCCTGCCAAACCATCAAGCGTGTTTTGGTAATCAAACTCGATTGCGGCTGGATTGTATGCAGAACTTCTTTCTGGAAAAAATGGCAAAAGTGGAGACAAGATATGTTCCGGGGAAAATTTGGCAATTTGCAGGAGTTTAGTTCTCCATGCTGCATAGGGCACTGACGCGATCGCGTAGCCTAGCGATCGCAGCAATTCAAGCAGCATCTTTGAGTGGAAAGGTTGAGGATTAATGACGTGAAAAGCTTTTCCTAACGAGCTTTTCTGCCTCGATAAATGGACAATCGCTCTACTTACATAATCTACTGGAGTCATGTCTTCGATCACATCTTCGTCCGGTACACTAGCAATTTGGATACAACCGACGATTAATCGATAGAAACGGTCGTTGATATTAAAAACGCCAGTTTTGCTGTGTCCCGAAACTCGTCCTAGTCTGTAAATACAGGTAGGAATCCCGCGCTCCTGAGCAATTGTGACTAACTTTTCAGCAACTCTTTTGCTTTGAGCATAGCCGCTCGATGGTACTGGGTAATCGTCAGGATGATCTGTTTCTCGCACAATTTTAGCTCGAAAGGGTTCAACAGAGGAAAAAACACTAGTAGTAGAAATGAAATGTACAGGCTTGACTTTAATTTGACTTGCCAATCTTAAAACTTCCTGAGTTCCCAGAACATTAGTTGCCTTAAGAGTAGAATAGGGATAAGCATGATGAACCCATGCGCCATTGTGATAAATCACATCGATTTGGTTTGCCATCGCTCGAAATTCATCTTCGGCAAGTCCCAAAAGCGGTTGAGATAAGTCTCCGACAACTGGAATGATTCTAGAGCTTTTCGATTCATCCCAAAGTAGATACGATTCAAGGCTGCTACGGATTCTCCTTTTACCTTCATCAGCATTAGCAGAACGAACCAAGCAATAGATATTTGCTTGGGTCTGTTGGAGCAGTTCATTAAGTAAAAAAGCTCCGACAAAGCCCGTAGTTCCACTTAGGAAGATAGAAGCTTCTTCAGTTTGATCCTCAACACAATATTGCTTGGTTAACCTCTCCCCCAACCCCTCTCCTTGTAGGAAAGGGGAGCCAAACTCCCCCCTTCTCTGGTAGGGAAAAGGGGTTGGGGGGCTTAGGTCAGCCGACCAGTGTTCAGGACAGATTGCAGGGTCGAGAACAGCTTCGTTCTTGAGGTCTACGACAGTTTTGGCGTTAATAATAGAAGCACCTGTCTGACGAGCTAGTTCGATGCTTTGGGCTAACTCTGCTACAGTAGGCATCTCAAATAGACTGCGTAAGGATAGCTCTATTTGAAACCTTTCTCGCACTCGGACGACAAGCTGAGTAACCAGTAAGGAATGTCCGCCCAAATCGAAGAAGTTGTCATAGATGCCAACGCGATCGCGCCCAAGTACTTCAGCCCAGATTTGTGCTAGCGACTCCTCAACTGGTGTACGTGGTGCTGTGTAGGTTGCTTCTTGGTCAGACCAAGTTTGCTCCGGTGTTGGCAGCGCTCGCCGATCTACTTTACCGTTGGGGGTTAGCGGTATGGCCTCCAGCATCACAAAGGCACAGGGAATCATGTAGTCAGGCAACCGCCCGCTCAGGAAGCGTCGCAGACTATTGGAAGTAGGACTTTGCTGCGGGTTCGGAACGAGATACGCTACCAAGCGTCGCTCACCCGGTTGGTCTTCCCGAACCGTGACGATAGCCTCCCGCACCTCTGGAGCTTGAGTCAGAACCGCTTCAATCTCTCCGAGTTCGATACGGAAGCCGCGTATTTTCACCTGATTGTCAAGGCGACCTAAAAACTCAATGTTTCCATCCGTTCGGTAGCGTGCTAAGTCGCCAGTTTTGTAAAGACGTTCGGATTTTGAATTTTGAATTTTGAATTGTTAAAAGGATTGGGAATGAATCGCTCAGCTGTCAGTTGTGGTTGATTGAGATAGCCTCGGGCAACGCCAACTCCCCCGATGTAAAGTTCTCCAGGAACTCCCACTGGTGTTGGTTGCAAGTACGGGTCGAGGATATAGATCTGGGCGTTGCTAATCGCTCGTCCGATCGCTAACTCTCGCGCTGAAGCATCGACGGCGGCATCCCCTGATAGATCGCAAGTCGTCGTCACAATTGTTGCTTCTGTCGGTCCGTAGCTATTTACCAAGCGCACCTTACCATTAACCTGCTGTTGCCAAGTTACCAGTCGCTCTGGCAAAGCTCTTTCCCCGCCAATGATGACTAACCGTAATGACTCAGGTAACGCATTTCCCAAGTCCCCAATTGCTGCACTGACGATTTGATGCCACCATGCCGTCGGTAAGTCGAGTACCGTAATCTGCCAATCGCGACAGGTGTTCAGGAACGTTGGTATCGAACTCAACATCTCATCCGTTCGCAATACCAGCGTTGCACCCCGCACCAGACAGGGAAAAATTTCTTCGGCAGCAGCATCGAAGCTAATGGAAGCAAATTGCAGAATGCGATCGCTCTCTAGAAGTGCGTATTCCACAATCGCTGCCTCGGTGTAGTTTACCAACGACTTGTGTTCGATGAGAACTCCCTTGGGCTTGCCAGTAGAACCAGACGTATAGATTACATAAGCCAAGTTCTCAGCTACAGCGTGATTGACTAGATTCTCTTCACGTTCTCGATTAATTACTGCCCAGTCCTTATCCATGCAAACCACTTGCGTCCCCAGTTCGGGCAGTCCTGCGACCAACTTCTCCTGAGTCAACAGTATCGGCACTCGCGAATCTGACATCATGAAAGCGATGCGTTCTTGGGGATACGTTGGGTCTATCGGCAAATAAGCCCCACCCGCTTTCAGGATGCCTAAGACTCCGACTATCATTTCTAGCGATCGCTCTACGCAAATCCCTACCAGTACCTCTGGTCCAACTCCCAAAGTTCTTAGGTAGCGTGCTAGCTGATTAGCTAGAGCGTTCAGTTCTCGGTAAGTCAGTTGTTGGTCTTTAAAAACTACAGCGATCGCATCAGGAGTTTGCTCGACTTGAGCCTCAAACAGCTCGTGAATGCAAACTGTCTCTGAGTAGTCCGCTTGGGTATCATTCCCCTCCACCAGCAACTGATATCGTTCAGCGTCCGTCAATATCTGCAAGTCCTTAAGGCGCTGGTTAGAATTGGCAACCATTCCTTCTAGCAACGTCTGGAGATGCCCCAACATCCGGGTAATCGTCGCCGCATCAAAGCGCTGGCAACTGTACTCAATTTCTATCGACAACTTGGAACGCCCTCCCACAACCACCGTGAGAGGATAATTTGTCGATGCTGCAAAACTAACATCCCGGATACCCAGATTTGCGCCTTGCTGGGGTAAGAATGGGTCTATAGGATAGTTTTCAAAAACCAGGATACTTTCAAATAAAGGCATTCCTCCGGGTACATCACTCCACGCCTGGACTTGTGCCAACGGGCTGTACTCATACTGGCGTGCCTCGGTTGCCCCAGCTTGGAGTTTCTTCAGCCAAGGGATAAGCAATTCCTCAGGAGCTACATAGACTCGTGCTGGCAGGGTGTTAATAAAGAGTCCCACCATATCCTCTGCTCCTGCTAAGTCTGCCGGACGGCCTGAAGATGTCGCACCAAACACGATATCTTCCTCACCGCTATAACGGCTTAGAAGTAAAGCAAAGGCTCCTTGTATCAGGGTATTTAAGGTTAAATGATGCTGCTGCGCCAGAGATTTGAGGGCAGATGTCGTGCTGGGAGATAGCTGGATTTTCTGCTGTGCGTGGTATTCCTCCTCACTAGCAGTGCTGCCGAGTTTTCGGTCAACGCTGAGGGGAGTGGGTGTAGTGAAACCCTGAAGTCTCTGCCGCCAGAATGCTTCAGCTTGAGATAAATCCTGTTGCTGTAGCCAAGCAATGTAGTCTCCATAAGGTCGGCTGCGTGTCAAAGGTAAATCTGTACCCTGATGCAGCGCCTGATAAATCTCAAATGCTTCCTTGAGGACTAACCCAGTTGACCATCCATCAAGAATCAGGTGGTGTTTAGTCCAGACGAATTGGTAGCTGTCGTCTGCCAACTGAATCAAAGTAACGCGCATCAGTGGCGGTTTGTCTAGGTCAAAGCCTCGCTGACAGTCCGCTGGCAAGAAATCCTTCAGCCGCTTCTGTTGTTGCGCTGGCCAGGTTTCCTGCCAATCCTGCTGCTCAAAGGGCAACTTAACCTGCCGATGAACCACTTGAAACGGCTCTTTGTGGCGTTGCCAATGGAAAGAGGTACGCAAAATGGGGTGGCGTTCCACCACTTTCTGCCAAGCTCGTTCTAATGCCGAGATATTGAGGGAGCCATCGAGAGTACAGTGAATCTGAACGACATACACTCCGAACTGGGGGGTAGAAAGGGTGTGGAAGAGTATGCCCTGCTGCATCGGCGAAAGCGGGTAGATATTTTCAACCGTTTTCCTCTTGTCCATGTCTTAATGACCTCAAGATTTCCTAAAGTTCTGCAAGCAGTTCATCAAGTTCATGTTGACTCAACTGCATTTGGGGAAAGTCAGACGGCGTGTACCCTTCCGCTTCTTTCGACTGACAGTGGGCAATTAGCGACCGCAACGCTTCGATAAACCTCCCAGCCAAATTCTCAATCGTGTCTCGACAATGAATCGCCTCGCTATACGTCCAATCCAGCCGCAACTGACCGCCTGCAACAATTCCATTGATATCGAGCAGATAAACTCGGCTGCCTTGCAAACTGCGTCCGGAACCGCTAGACTCCTGGGCTGATGCAAATAGGGATGACTCAGAAAGCACTTGGTCGGACTGCCCCAAATAGTTAAATCGGATTTGAGCTTTGGTTTCCATGCTCGAATTCCTAAGACTGAGATAGTGCAATACGCCATAGCCAATTCCTCGATTTGGAACATTTCGCAGTTGCTCTTTGATCGTCTTCAACGCATCTCCCGGACTAGATGCTTCACCGATATCCAGCAGCACGGGGAAGAGGGTCGTAAACCAGCCAACAGTACGCGATAGGTCTACATCTGCAAAAATTTCTTCCCGTCCGTGACCTTCCAAATCAACCAGCAGTAAACTTTCCCCCGTCCATTGCTTAACCGCTTGCACCAGCGCTGTGAGTAACACATCATTGATTTGGGTTTGATACGCTGCTGGAACCTCCTGCAACAGAGCTTGAGTTTCTTCTTGACTAAGAGTGGCTGATATGGTATTACAATGAGCTACCGTGTTATTGTCTCCAGGGAAGTCCACTGGTAGAGGAGCAATTTGCCGACGAGACTGGGTTAACCAATAGTCCAGCTCTTGCTGTAGAGCTTCAGATTGGGCATACTCTGTCAATCGTTCTGCCCAATGCTGGAATGAGGTTGTTTTGGGGGGTAGCTGGATTGCTTGACCTTGGCTGAGTTGCTGGTAAGCAGTTTGCAGGTCTTCTAACAAAATTCGCCACGAAACACCATCGACAACCAAGTGATGGATAACCAGCAGTAGGCGCTGAGAAGTCCCCAGGTCAAAGAGAGCTATCCGCACGACTCGCCCTGATGATAAGTTCAGCGTCGTCTGTAAATCGGTAGCGATCGCTGACAGGGTTGACTCTTGCTCTGTTTCCGGTACAGCTGACAAATCGACACAGGCAAAGGGTATTACTCCGTCAGGGTTAGCATTTACCTGCTGCCAGCCCGATTCTTGACGCACAAAATGCAAACGCAGTGCATCGTGATGTTCCAGCAATTTCTGCACCCCTTGCTCTAATAGTTCTGGAACAATTGCTTGCCGCATTTCCAACAAAACCGACTGGTTCCAGTGATGCATCTGGGGCAGATTTTGCTCAAAGAACCAGTGCTGAATGGGGGTAAGCGGAACTTCACCTGTCACCAGTCCCTGTTCGGCTTGAATCGTTCGGGAAGAACTTGCTACTGCTGCTAATTCGGCAATAGTTGGGTATTCAAACAGTTGCTTGGGAGTCAGTTGCAGACCTGCTCGGTTAGCTCTGCCAACAATCTGCATACTGAGGATAGAATCGCCACCCAACTCAAAGAAGTTATTGTAGATTCCTACCTTCTCCAGTCTGAGAACCTGAGTCCAAATCCCAGCCAGCACTTTCTCAACACTCGTGCGAGGTGCGACAAACGGTTCGTCCCATTCGCAGTGGGTCAGATTAGGAGCTGGCAGCGCTTGGCGGTCTACCTTACCATTGGGGGTTAGCGGCAGAACCTTCAGCCGCACGAAGGCTGAGGGGATCATGTACTCTGAGAGCTTTTCTTGTAGGAATTGACGTAGCTCCTTCGTTGTAAGGGTAGATTGTTTTTCAGGCACGACATAAGCGACCAAACGCTTGCTACTCTCTCGCTCTTCGCGAGCGAGTACTGCCGTCTCCCGAACCGCAGGGTGTTGTCTCAGTGCGGCTTCAATCTCCCCTAGCTCGATGCGGAAGCCATGAATTTTTACCTGGCAGTCAACTCGTCCGAGAAACTCAATGTTTCCGTCCGACAGATAACGAGCTAAATCCCCAGTTTTGTAAAGTCGCTGCCCAGGTGTCTGTGCCAAGGGGTTGGGAATAAACGTCTCGTGAGTGAGTTCTGGTTGGTTCAGATAGCCTCTAGCAACCCCCGCACCGCCAACGTAGAGTTCTCCAGACACGCCAATTGGCACAGGTTGCAGATAAGAGTCCAGCAGATAAATTTGCGTGTTGGCGATCGCACGACCAATCGGAACTGTCTCACCACCATACTCCGAACGCTCCTGCTCGATTGCATAAGTTAGCACACCGACGGTAGTTTCTGTAGGCCCGTAGTGGTTGAAAATCTGACATTTGGCTCCGAGTTGCCGAACTTGCTGGATTAACGTCCAATGACAAGCCTCACCACCTAAAATCAGTCGCTGTCGAGGCAAGATGCTTTCAGGGCGAGAAGAGTTGAGTAGGGCGGCAAGGTGAGAGGGAACAATTTTCAGGCAGTCGATGGGATGGTGCTCGAAATAGTCAGCGAGTGCCTCTGGGTTGGATGCACGCTCAGATGAAACTATATGCAGGCATCCACCGCTACACAGGGAAGGGAAGATAACGGTGTTGCCCAAGTCGGCGGCAAAGGTGGAAACTGTGGCAAAGCTAGTACAGGTGAAAAGGTCTAGTCTTTCGAGGATCGCGTTTGTATAGTTGAGCAGTTGCTGGTGTTCGACGGCAACTCCTTTGGGTTTGCCAGTTGAGCCAGAGGTGTAAATGACGTAGACCAAATTCTCTGGTTTAACTTTGCTGCTTGGATTGCGACTGCGCCTCGCCCAATCGCATTCTCCCTCAATAGTCTCCCAGTCCGTATCTAAACAAATTACCGTCCTTTGTCCCTCACTCAAAAATTCTTTGTCACTTAGTAATGACGAATGACTAACCACCAATGACACTCCAGCATCCTGCAATCGGAACGCTAATCCCTCTTGGGGTAATGCCGGGTCTAATGGCAAGTACGCACCCCCAGCTTTGAGGATGCCGAGAAGTCCGACAATTAGATCAAGCGTTAGGGAAGTGGCTCCGGAGGAGCTTCGCTCTACACATAGTCCCACGATTACCTCTGACCCGACTCCCAATCGCTGGAGGTAATGGGCTAATTTGTTTGCTCTGGCATTAAGTTCTGCGTAGGTCAATTGCTGGTCTTCAAATACAACAGCAATGCGATCGGGTGTACGAGCTACTTGCTGCTCGAATAGCTGGTGAATGCACTTATCTTGTGGGTAGTCGGCTTGCGTCTGGTTGAATTCGACCAACAGTTGCTGGCGATCGCTAGGCTTGAGAATTTCTAATTTCCCAATTGCTGCTTCTGGATGCGCGAGCGCACTTGCCAACAACGTCTGAAATTGACTGGCTAAATTGTGAATAGCTGCTGCATCAAACAAAGCTGAATCGTAGTGAAATTCTAAAACTAGGGAATCATCTCGACGAATACCGGAGAGCTTAATCTTGAAGCGATCACAACAGACGTATTGCTTAACAACTGAGAAGAAAACACCATTCTTACAATAAGTTTCAGGCTGTTTGGAGAACTCAAAAATAAATGGCAAAAATGCTAAATCTCTGCTATCCTCCGTTAAATTTAAAGCTTTTTCCCAATCAAAATACTCTTGCCATTTGTAGAGTTCTTTGGTTACTTTATCCACTTGCTCAAGAATTTCACTAAATCCGCATTCTCCCTTGAAATGGCACGATAGGGGTAAATATTTGCCAAACAATCCTAGTGCTTGCTCTAGTTCTTCATATTTCCGACCGTCAAAACCCTGACCAACAATAATCGTTGGTTGTCCAGACAGACGCCATAGCATAATTTGCCAACAAGCCAGCAAAAATACATCAATTGAAACATTATACTTCTGGGCTAAGTCTTCTAACTTGGCTACTAAATCTTGATGAATAATCAAGCTTAAAAATTGAGGCTCAAATTTTGATGTTATAGCAAGTTTATTTTCCAGTGGCAGTTTCAAATTAAAAGCAGCAGAGAAGTCGCGATCGCACCAGTATTCCACCCCTGCTTTTGTGCGATCTGTCTCAAGGATTTCATTCTGCCATTCAGCAATATCTGCATATTGTAAAGGTTCGTTAGCGATCAATTCGCCAGCTAAACATTCTGAGTATGAATCACCAATTTCACGAACCAAATTTTTGAGAGTTGCCAAATCCGCACAAAGTGCTGGTAATCCAATGATTAATACATACTTGTCTGGTGACAAAGTTAATAGAGATAGATACAAAAGCGAATCTTTTTCAAAGTCCCATAGCAATTGGAGTCCTTGATCAAAGAGTTCTTCAATGATGACATTTTGTTCCCGATCATCCAGATTGCTTAAATCATGATAATCAACAGATCGCAGATTAGTTTCATTGATGACCTGAAGTGGAATGGTCATTCCAGGTAAATACTGAAAGGTGGTGCGAAGTATCTCATGCCGATTAACAACATTCTGCCATGCTTCCTCTAAAACGTAGAGATTGAGATTTCCCTCGATGAGAAGAGTAAACTGGGTGCGATAAGGCAACGTCGGATCGAGTTGCTGTAATGACCATAAATGTTTTTGCTGAGGAGAGAGTCGATAACCCTCAATAACTTCTTTTTGCATGGTTACAACTTTGTTTTAGATGAATACAGCTATTTTTGTTCCTCTTCCCAACTGCTCATGCTCCACGAATAGCTTTCCGCTTAGCTATATTGAAATTCTGACGACTTGCCTTTTCAAGTTCCCTTGCTTTTATTAGCTGTTGTTGCTGGTCGGCTTCAGCAAGTAATTCTGCTAGTTCACTCAGCCGCACGTTAGGTGCGCTTACGATCTTGCTGAGGAGCGCTTTAAGTTGTCTTAATCGTTGGGTAATGGTGTCAGCATCAAAACAGCAGCAATCGTACAGAATCTGCAAGGATAACTCTTTCTTCGGTACAGCCCTCAATGTGAGGGGATAACCATTGTTGATCGCAAAACGAACGTTACGAATCTCCAGGTTGTTATTCTGCTTTTGTAGGGAAGAATTGATAGGGTAATTCTCAAAGATCACAACACTTTCAAATAGAGACATCCCTTGAGAAATATCACTCCATTTTTGGACTTGTACCAACGGGCTATATTCGTACTGTCGTGCTTCAATTTGTTGAGCCTGAATCTGCTCAAGCCAGAGGATGAGGAACGCTTGAGGAGATATCTGTACCCTCACGGGGAGGGTGTTGATAAAGAGTCCTACCATGAACTCTGCTCCCGTTAGATGGGGGGGACGACCGGAGGAAGTGGCTCCAAATACAACATCTGGTTCGCCGCTGTAATGATTCAACAGCAACGCCCAACTGCCTTGGATGAGGGTATTCAAGGTTAGCTGATGCTGCTGTGTGAAAGACTGTAAAGCTGCTGTCGTTGCTGCTGATATCTCGATTGTTTGGGTATCGTAACGTCTTTCGGCGTCGGTGCCTGTCTTAGTAGCTCGGTTCGTACCTAGTGGTGTTGGTGCGGCGAAGCCTTTGAGCAACTGCTGCCAAAAGGCTTCGGCTGAGGATAGATTTTGCTGCTCTAGCCAAGCAATATAGTCCCGGTAGGGACGGCTTGGAGGTAGAGAAATGTTCTGACCTTGGCTCGTAGCGGCATAGACAGCGAACAAGTCTTGGAAGACTAAAGGTATAGACCAGCCGTCTAGCAGCAGGTGATGGAAGCTCCAAATGAACTGATAGGTGTCCTCAGCTAGCTGTAGCAGAGTGAGGCGCATGAGTGGTGATTGACTCAGGATGAAGCTTTCTTTGCGATCGCCTTCTAACAAAGACTCTAGCTTTGCTTGCTGCTCAACAGAGGACAACTCTCGCCAGTCGTGCTGCTGCCAAGGGAGATGGACTTGTTGGTGTACCACTTGCAAGGGTTGTTCTAGACTTTCCCAAACAAAGGCTGTGCGGAAAATCGGGTGCCGAGCTACTATTAGCTGCCAGGTTTGCTTGAGGACTGAGACACTTAGATTGCCGTGCAGAGTAAAGGACACTTGGCTGACATAAATTCCTGAGCCAGGGGCAGAGAGGGTATGGAATAGCAAACCTTGTTGCAAAGGAGAGAGAGGATAGATATCCTCGACCTGCTGCTGTTGTGCTATCAATCCCTCCAGTTCTTGCTGGTCTAGTTTTGCCAGTGGGAAGTCAGAAGGGGTGTAGCGTTTTGCTTCAGGAGACTGACAAGAAGTAATAAGCGATCCCAATGCTTCCACAAACTGCTGAGCTAGTCTCTCAACGGTAGCTCTCCGATAGAGGTTCTTACTATACGTCCAGAGCAGTCGCAACTGCCCTCGACTCACCAAACCATTAATCTCCAGAAGATGACTCCGCTTGCCTCGCGGACTGCGGGTTGCTCCGCTCGACTCTCGAGCCAAACCAAACAAAGACGACGCCGAAAGCATGGGGTCAAACTGACCCAAGTAGTTGAAAATAACCTCAGCCTGAAAAAGAGCCAGTGTTTCGCGAATTTCCTGGTCATCTTTGAGATAGCGCAGTACGCCATAACCAATGCCTCGATTGGGGATGCCACGCAGTTGCTCTTTGACGACTTTTAACACCGCCCCTAAATCGGACGCTTCTCCAAGATGCAAAAGTACCGGAAATAGGGTCGTGAACCAGCCCACGGTACGGGATAAGTCCACATCCTCGAAAATTTCCTCTCGTCCGTGACCTTCAACATTGACTAAAAGAGCGCGATTTCCCGTCCATTGGGCAAATGCCTGTACTAATGCCGCAAGCAACACCTCGTTGATTTGGGTGTTATAAGCTTTGGGAACCTGCTGTAGTAAGGCTTGGGTCTGTTCCGCACTCAGAGAAATGGATATCTGTTGAGCAGAAGCAACTGTGTTATCGCCGCCAGGATAGTCCACGGGTAAGCATGTTCTACCCTGCCTCTCAAATTGGCGTAGCCAGTAGTTTCGCTCTTCCTGCAATTCTGCTGAATGTGCATACTCCTGCAAGCGTTCAGACCAATGCTTGAAAGAAGTTGTTTTGGAGGGTAGCTTTATCGTCCCCCCTCGGCTGAGTTGCTGGTAGGCTGTCTGCAAATCCTCCAACAAAATTCTCCAAGAGACACCATCCACAACCAAATGATGGATGACGACGAGCAGGCGGCAAGGTGCAGAACGACCTAAGTTGAAGAGAACAACTCGCATCAGTGGCCCTGCGGAGAGATTGAGACTGGCTTGTAATTTAGTAGCCGTTGCTTCTATGGCTAGTCGTTGTTCTGTCTCTGCCAGCAGTGAATAATCCATGCAGGTCAAGGGTATTTCTGCATCAGGACTCGCTAAATGCTGCTGCCAGCCAGACTCGGTTTGCTCAAACCGCAAGCGGAGGGCATCATGGTGTAATAGCAACTGCCGCACAGCCTGTTCTAACAGCGCAGGGTCGAGCATCTGTTTAGCTTCCAGCAGAACCGCTTGGTTAAAGTGGTGCGGTTCGGGTAAATTCTGCTCGAAGAACCAATGCTGGATGGGTGTCAGCGGCACTAAACCCGTGACAAGTCCTTGCTCAGCTTGAAGTCTTTCAGTTGTGAGTGTCATGGCTGCCAACTCGGCAATAGTTGGGTGCTTAAATAGCTCTTTAGGTGTCAGCTTCAAACCTGCCTGGTTCGCTTTAGCAACGATTTGAAGACTCAGGATGGAATCCCCTCCCAATTCAAAGAAGTTGTCGTGAATACTCACCCGCTCGACACGCAGGATTTCAGCCCAAATCTCAACCAACTTTGCTTCGATGGGAGTACGGGGAGCAACGAAGGCGTGGTCTAATTCAGGTCGGGTTGTGTTGGGTTCGGGTAGTGCCTTCCTGTCTGCCTTGCCATTAGGGGTTAGTGGTATGGCGTCAAGTTGCACGAAAATGGAAGGCACCATGTATTCCGGCAATCTCTCGCTGAGGAACTGGCGCAGGTCTTGCAATTTTGGATTGAGTTGACTGGCAAGGACATAAGCGACTAAACGCTTGTTGCCCTGTACGTCTTCCCTAGCCAGAACGATCGCTTCTCGCACGGCAGGGTGTTGGCTTAGTACCGCTTCAATCTCTCCGAGTTCGATGCGAAACCCGCGCACCTTTACCTGATGGTCGCTCCGCCCCAAATACTCAATGCTGCCATCGGATCGGTAGCGAGCTATATCCCCAGTCCTGTAAAGTCTTTCTCCGGGTTTGTCGCTAAACGGATTGGGAATAAACCTCTCGGTAGTTAGTTCGGGTCGGTTGAGATACCCTCGCGCTAAGGCAACGCCACCGATGTACAATTCGCCTGGGATGCCGATCGGAACTAAGCGCAGTTCGGCATCAAGGAGGTAAATTTGTATGTTAGCAATTGGGGAACCAATGGGAACAATTGGTTCGGTACTCTCGCGATCGCGTTGGCACGCCCATGCTGTAACATCGATCGCGGCTTCAGTTGGTCCATAGAGATTGTGCAGTTCGGCATCTAGGCGAGCGAAGAATCGTTCTGGCAAATCAAACGGTAGTGCCTCGCCGCTACAGATAACACGCTTGAGGCTAGGGACTAGGGGTTGGGAAGACAAGGGAGAATTTTCCCGATCGCTACTCCTCAATTCTTCAAGGAAAATTCGTAGCATCGAGGGGACGAAGTGGAGGGTAGTAATTTGCTCTTGGTTAATGAGATCAACGAGATAAGCACTATCTCGATGTCCTCCTGGTTGAGCAATTACGAGACAGGCACCTGTAAGCAGAGTCCAAAAGAATTCCCAAACCGATACATCGAAGCTGAACGGAGTTTTGTGCAGAACTCGGTCTGCGGCGGTTAAGCGGTAGACTTCCTGCATCCACAGCAAGCGATTGCAAACTCCAGCATGAGTGTTCATCGCTCCTTTTGGCGTTCCTGTGGAGCCGGAGGTGTAGATAACATACGCTAAGTTATCAGGGTGAGTGCCTGCGACTGGGTTATCCTGCCGCTCTTGGGCAATAGTTATCCAGTTGCTGTCTAGGCAGATAACTTGAGCGGGATGGTAGGGTAGTATTTCCTTAAATTTCTCTTGAGTCAACAGCACTGGGACTTGGGAGTCTTCCCCCATAAAGGCCAGACGCTGTTGCGGATACTCTGGGTCGAACGGGACATAGGCTCCACCTGCTTTGAGGATGCCCAAGAGTCCGATGATCATTTCCAGCGATCGCTCCACGCAAATACCCACCAGTACCTCTGGTCTCACCCCCAGCGATTGCAGGTAGTGCGCTAGTTGATTAGCTCTAGCATTCAGTTCCCGATATGTCAAGTGTTGGTCTTCAAAGACTACGGCAATGGCATCGGGCGACTGTTCCACCTGCGCCTCAAACAGTTCGTGGATGCACTGGTTTTTCGGATAATCGGTCTGGGTGTCATTCCATTCAAACAGTAGTTGGTGCTGCTCTGCTGCTGTTAACAATGGCAAGTCCCGAAGGTGTTGATAGGGATTAGCGACCATACCTACAAGCAAGGTCTTTAGGTGTCCCAGCATCCGAGCGATCGCAGCCGCATCAAAGTGGTGAGTATTATAGGTAATCTCCAGCCTTAACTCTGAACCGGGCAGTGCTACGACAGTAAGAGAGTAGTTCGTTTTTTCAAATGACCGATAATTGCTAGCTCTAAGACTTTCGCTCAGTTTAGCTCTTGAAGAATCGACAAAATAGTTGTTAAAAACTAGGATGCTTTCAAATAAGGGCTGATTGCGGGGTATCTCGCTCCATCCCTGAATTTGTGCCAGTGGAGTGTACTCGTACTGAAGTGCTTCCAGTTGTTGAGCTTGGAGTTGTTCGAGCCAAGGTAGGAGGAATGCATCAGGAGAAACTCGGACTCGCAGCGGCAGGGTATTGATAAATAGTCCGACAATTGACTCTACCCCTGCAAGGGCAGTGGATCGACCAGAAGATGTGGCTCCAAAAACAACATCGTCTTCCCTACTATAGCGGCTCAAAAGTAGCGCCCAAGCTCCTTGGAGCAAGATATTTAATGTCAGCTTGTGCTGTCGGGCCAAAGACTGTAAGGCTGCTGTTTCGGTAGCTGATAGCAGAATTCTTTGGCGATCGCACTCTTGCTTTTGACTGGGCAAGCTGCCTGGAACTCGGTTGATTCCCAAGGGAGTTGGTGTCGTAAATCCTTTCAGCTGCTGCCGCCAGAATGCCTCAGCTTTAGATAAGTCTTGCTGCTGTAGCCAAGTAATGTAGTCTCGGTAGGGACGAGGACGTTCCAGATCCAAATCCTTGCCGTGACAGAACGCCTCATAGAAGCTGTAGACTTCCTTCCACAGCAAAGACCAAGACCACCCCTCCAACAGGATGTGGTGATGGCTCCGAACAAAATGATAAGCGTCCTCAGCAATCCGAATTAATGTTAGGCGAATTAACGGCGATCGCGATAGTTCAAACCCTCTTTCGCGGTCTGCTTTCAGGAAAGCTTCTAGCTGCTTTTCTTGCTCTTGTGGGGATAGTTCACGCCAGTCTTGTACCTCCCAAGGCAAGTCTACTCGCCGATACACCACTTGATAGGGTTTCTCAAGCTCTTCCCAAAAGAAGGCAGTTCGCAAAATGGGATGCCGCTCCACAACTCGCTGCCATGCTTGTTTAAATTTTGAGACATCAAGGTTTCCTTGCAACGTGCAGCTTAATTGCTCAAAGTACATCCCTGAATTGGAATCAGCAAGCGTGTGAAACAGCATACCTTGCTGCATCGATGAAAGTTCATATATATCTTCAATTTGCTCTTTTTTCATGGTTTATTCTCTGATATCAGACTAATCTTTTTAATCGGAAAATTGATTCAAGTATTGAAATTAAAAATTTTATTAAATAAACTATTGTACGGCTTAAAGGTGCGGCAGCTTTTTTATTCTGAATTGTTGAGAATTTATCCATCAAATTGTCTGGCTTGAGCGAGCAACTTGCTCAGATCTGTTTGACTGATATTTGCTGCCGAAAAGTCGGAAGGTGTATAACCGCCTGCCTCAGGAGATTGGCAATGGGTAAGGAGTGACCGTAGTGTCTCTACAAAATTCTGAGCTAGATGCTCGACGGTAGTACGTCGATGTACGTTCTCGCTGTACGTCCAGTTCACTTGTAGCTGCCCTCGATCGATCAAGCCAGTAACTTGTAGCAGATGAGGTCGAATTCCTCGCAGACTGCGCTCCGAACCGCTAAACTCACGGGTTAATTTGAACAAAGAAGACTGAGGTAAGCTCTCTTCAAACTGACCGAGGTAGAGGAAAACTACCTCGGCTGGGGGCAGTGTCCGCAGTTTCTCAGTCAAGGTTGCGTCTTCGCTTAAATAGCGCAGTACGCCATAGCCGATGCCCTCGCCAGGAATGCGGCGAAGCTGCTCTTTGAGAGCCTTTAACGCTTCCCCTGGATTATTTGCGTCTTCTCCTAAACTCAGAAGTACGGGAAAAATCGTGGTGAACCAGCCAATTGTCCGTGACAAGTCAACATCGTTAAAGATGACATCCCGCCCGCTCCTTTCGAGATCGATTAGCAGCGAGGAAACACCAGTCCACCGAGCAAACGCTTGTACGATCGCAGCAAGTAGCACCTCATCAGTCTGGGTTCGATAAACGGCTGGAACTTGCTGTAGCAGCACTTGAGTTTCTTCAACGCTCAGCCCTACTGACACGGTTTGAGCCGACGCTACTGTATTAGCACCTTCAAGATAGTCCACTGGTAAGGGGGATAAGCGATCGCCAGACGCGACAAGCCAGTAATCTAACTCTCGCCGCACTTGTGCTGAGTGAGCGTACTGCTTTAATTGTTCTGCCCACTGCTTAAACGATGTTGTCTTAGGGGGAAGCTGAATCGCTTGACCCTCAACAAGCTGCTGATAAGCCGTCTGGAAATCTTGGAGCAAAATCCGCCAAGATACAACATCGACCGCTAGATGGTGGATGCTGATTAGCAGGTAGCTCGGCAACGTTGCACCTCGGTCAAAGAAGGCAACTCGCACGATTGGACCTTCTGCTAAGTTGAGCGTCGCGTGCAGTTCAGTAGCAGCTGCTTTTAGGACAGGGATTTGCGCCTCAGGTGATACGGCTGACAAATCCAGGCGCACAAACGGCACGATAGTGTCAGGACTAGCATTGATCTGCTGCCAGCCTGATTCGGAATGAGTAAATCGCAGGCGAAGTGCGTCGTGATGTATCAGTAATTGCCGCAGCGCCTGTTCCAACAGTAACGGATCGACAGGTTGCTGCACCTCTAGCCAAACAGCCTGGTTCCAGTGGTGTGGTTCAGGCTGATTCTGCTCGAAGAACCAGTGCTGGATGGGCGTTAGAGATAGTGAACCTGTCACTATATCCTGCTGGGCTTGCCTGCTCCTTATGCCTGCCACAGCCGCTAATTCAGTGATCGTTTGGCATTCAAAAACCTGCTTTGTACTGAGCTGAAAACCAGCTTGATTGGCTCTGGCAATCAACTGAATGCCAAGGACAGAATCCCCACCTAAGTCAAAGAAGTTGTCATGAATGCCCACTTGCTCAATACCTAGCAACTGCTCCCAAATTTCGGCAAAGGTCTGCTCAACGGGATTTCTGGGAGCGACATAGGTATTGTACAAATTCGGTCTGGAATGCAGCGCAGGTGAGTCTAATTTCTGAGGATTTCCTAAAGGCTTCTGTTGAGTCCATTGGTTAAGCCTAGCTTGTAAATCTCCAGTGGAAACCACGACCTGAGTGAGTGTACTCATCGATAAGATCCGTTGAAAAGCTTCCACCCCTTCTTGAGGTGTCATGTACCATTGAAGGGTTTTCGGTTTCTTAGCCAATTCGGTGGTTTCCTCCGTCAACCAGTTATCCCAATTCACGCTAATCCAGCGGCTGAGATTGGATTGGTTATGTTTGTGAGCGAAGGCATCCATGAAAATATTGGCTGCTGGATAGGCAGCTTTGCCCAACAGTCCCAAAATAGAGGCTAAAGAGGACATCAGGAGACAAAAATCAAGGTCTATTCCCTGCAATACTTCTTCTAAGACAAACAGCCCTTGCACTTTGGCTTGAAACTGCCTCTCGCATTCAGCTCGACTAATCGCTTGAACGGTGTTGACTGACCTGACTCCTGCGGCATGGATCGCACCATGAATTGTGCCAAATCGCTTAGTAGCTGATGCGATCGCTTTTTGCATTTGCTCTTTATTGGCAACGTCAGCGCTGACAACTAAAACCTCTGCACCGAATGCCTCAAGCAATTTTGGATTTGGGATTTGGGATTTTGGATTAGAGAAATTGGTAATTGGTAATTGGTAATTGGAAAAAAGATTCTCCCCTGCTCCCCTACTCCCTTGCTCCCCCTCTCCCCACTCACCTTGAGGGGCAAGACCTGAACGCCCTATCAGTATCAATTTGGCTCGTACTGTCCGGGCTAAATATTCGGCTAGCACTAAGCCAATGCCTGACAATCCACCAGTAATTAGGTAAACTCCACCTTCTTTTAAGGGAATTTTTTCCTTGGGTACTTCATCTATTTGAACTGGCTCAAAGGTTTGCACCCATCGATGTTTGCCGCGATAGACAACTACGTTTTCAGCAACACCCAGCGTAAGTTCCTGGATGAGTTGGTTGATGAGTTGGTTTTCAATCCCGGATTCAGGAATTTCTACATCAACGCTACGGCAGGTAATGTTCGGGTATTCTTGCCCAATAACCTTGCACATTCCCAACACTGTAGCTTTTTCCGGACACAACCGTTCATCACCGTTCACGTCCTGTATGTTGTTGGTTACGACCAAGATTTCTAGGGAATTAGCAATCTCCTGTTTCCCTAACGCTTGCGCTAGAAACAGCAGGCTGTAAAAACCTAAATTCTGGCAGTCTTCAAAGAACTGATTCTGCGATTGTGCCGACTCGTTCGGTGTGAGGCTCCATAAATGTGCGATGGCATTTATGGTTAAATCTAGCGCTTGCAGTTCTTTGAGCAAGCGATCATAGTTATCTCGCTGCTGGGGATTAATCGTGTAGGCGCTATGGCTGAGTTGAGTAAATTGCTCTCCTACCGCCACAGTGATGACATCGTGACCGTCAAGTTCAAGACGCTTGACAATTTTCTCACCCAGCCCAACAGGATCGCTAAAAACCAACCAGCATGACTTTTTCTCTGCTTTTGATGCAAGTTGCGCTTGTCCCAGCAGCAGGGAGCGTTTCCAGGACGGAATGTAAAACCAGTCAGCGATATTTGGTTTTTTGGTTAGGTGATGAGTAGCGTTATCTGCTTTGCTCTGTGGCTCAATCCAGTAACGCTGGCGCTCAAATGGATACGTCGGCAATGGGATGCGGTGACGTTGCTCGTGGGTATAAAAGCCAGACCACTCGACAGGAACTCCCGCTAACCACAGTCGCCCCAGTGCGTTCAGCAAGAATGCCATATCCGACTGTTTCTCGTTTGGGTGGCGCATTGAGGTTAGCACTACCTGCTCTGAATCAGGATGCCGCTTGGCGAACGTACTTAACGTCCGCCCTGGCCCCACCTCCAGCAGAACTCGCTCTGGCTGTTGCAGTAACTCGGCAATTCCCTGGCTAAAACGCACGGTTTCCCGTAAATGCCTTGCCCAGTAGCCAGGATTTGTTGCTTCTGCTGCGGTAATCCAGGTTCCTGTGACGTTAGATACAAAGGGAATTCGGGGCGGCTTCAGGGTAACGTTTCTCAACTGCTCCTTGAAGGACTCGACAATCGGCTCCATCATCTGGGAATGAAAGGCATGAGAGGTAAGCAGGCGGCGACAGTCTACGCCTTGCGCTGTCAAACGAGCTTGCAAAGTAGCGATCGCGTCTGTAGTACCTGACACCACACATAAAGAGGGTGCATTGCTTGCTGCTAGGGAGAGTTCCTGATCCAGCAGAGGCTGCACCTCACTTGAAGAAAGTGCAACCGAGAGCATCGCCCCAGTAGGAAGTTGCTGCATCAGTTGCCCTCGAATTGCCACAATGAAAAGTGCTGCTTCAAGGGAAAAGACACCAGCAAGGCAAGCCGCGACATACTCCCCGATGCTATGACCGATTGCGGCTACGGGACGCACGCCCCAAGCCATCCACAACTGAGCTAGAGCATATTCAATAACGAATGGCACTTAGTTAAGCC
>DNXU01000384.1:0-2138 GCA_003505715.1 Cyanobacteria bacterium UBA8803
CTCCCCATCTCCCCATCTCCCCAAGCTCTCAAAAATCCCACTCAGGCCATTAGGTTTTTTCTGCGGTGAGCTTTTATTTAAAAAAATGGATTGAGCTGAGTACAATTTTCTTTACTTTTGTCTAAGCTGCCAGCTTTCTCTAAATCTTGAAAAATTATAAAATTTATGTCATAGAATCATCACTTTAACGTTTGATAATAAACAACACCAATGTAGCTAAATTTTATTTGAAATATCCAAACAAATATTAATTAATTCAAATAAGTATTAACTGGTCAAATCGCGACCGTAAATTCTGATACAAATAATCTAGAAATGAATTTTAAAGCTAACCCAGTTCCACCTTGAATTAATAAGTAGGTGCTCGAATGAACCACAACACTTATGGAATCGAGTCTAACCTTAAAGACCTGAATCAGGTATATCAATCTTTATCCCAAGTTACTGCTCATATGGAACATAATACTTGTGGATTAGAGTATTTAGGTCTGAAAAATCTAGGTCAGGTGTATCGGAACCTCTCAGTCCCACAGCTAATCGAAAAAGCTCTAGCTCGTGGCGAAGGTATCCTAACAACTACTGGTGCTATTTCGGTTCAAACAGGTAAATATACAGGGCGTTCTCCAGCAGATAAATTTATCGTTGATGAATCTGACACTCATGACGAAGTAGATTGGAACAGTGTCAACGTTCCCTTAGCCCGGGAGAAATTCGACCTGCTCTACAAGCGGATGCAAGCTTACGTGCAGGGCAGAGATTTATTCGTATTTGATGGTTATGTTGGTGCCGATCCACAATACCGCATTGGGATCAGAGTAATTAATCAGGTAGCTTCCCAAAATTTATTTGCCCATCAAATGTTCCTCCGGCCCAGCCCTGAGGAACTAGTCCATCATAAGCCCGATCTAACTATCATCTCCGTTCCCGGTTTACAAGGTGACCCAGATATTGATGGCATAAATAGTGAAGCCTTTATCGTCATCAGTTTTGAAAAACGACTCGTTCTGATTGGCGGTTCTCAATATGCTGGTGAAATCAAGAAATCCGCGTTTTCCTTCATGAACTACCTCATGACTAAGCGGAATGTTTTGCCGATGCACTGTTCTGCTAATCTAGATGAGAAAGGCAACACGGCTTTATTCTTTGGACTCTCCGGCACGGGTAAGACAACCCTCTCCGCCGATCCCAACCGCTATCTGATCGGCGATGATGAACATGGATGGTCGGATCGTGGCATCTTCAACTTTGAAGGGGGATGTTATGCCAAAACCATTCGTCTATCTCAGAAAAACGAACCGCAGATTTGGGACGCCCTTCGTTTTGGGGCAATGCTAGAAAACGTGGTTCTGAACCCAGAAACCCGCGTGCCAGATTATGACGATGGCAGTCTGACCGAAAATACCAGAGCGGCCTATCCAGTCAACTATATCCCCAACTGCGTAATTCCTGGCCTTGGCGGTCATCCCAAAACAGTGATTTTCCTGACAGCAGATGCCTTTGGGGTATTACCACCTATCGCCAAACTCACCCATCGGCAAGCCATTTACCACTTTATGTCTGGCTACACCAGCAAACTTGCTGGCACGGAACGAGGAGTTACCACCCCCCAAGCTACGTTCTCATCCTGTTTCGGTCAGCCGTTCCTGCCGCTATCACCAACACTCTACGGTCAGATGTTATTCGATCGACTGATCGAACACGACGTTACAGTTTACCTGATCAACACAGGTTGGACAGGTGGGCCTTATGGCGTGGGAACGCGCATCGAGATTCAACAAACTCGTGCTATGGTATCGGCAGCGTTGTCAGGTGAGTTGAATCAGGTAAAATTCCACCACCATCCCATCTTCAAAATCTTAGTACCAGAAGCAGTACCTGGAGTTGACAGCGATATCTTAGATCCTCAGAAGACTTGGAGCGATCCAAATGCCTACGAACAACAAGCCCAGGCTTTGGCAAAGCGGTTTTCTGAAAACTTCCAAAAATTCCATCAAGTGCCCCTAGACATTATAGAAGCAGCTCCAAAGGTAGAGTAACTAAGACAGGGTGTAGGGTGTAAGGAAAAAAATCGACCAACACCCCACACCCTACAACCGATCTATCTTTTAAACTCCCTGAACAACCAACAACCAACAACC
>DNXU01000384.1:2238-3328 GCA_003505715.1 Cyanobacteria bacterium UBA8803
CAACCACCAACCACCAACAACTAGCTATTTAAAAAATCAGCATCTGCTTCAGGTATAGACGGGTTGATTCTAATACCAGATCCCATCTCAAATCCGGCTCCCGTGGTCAGCCTCGGCTGAATTTGGCAATACCAATGTACCTGGGGTTCTTCTGCTTTGTAGCGGGCAGCAGTATTGATGACGTAATTGTAATCAGGATCGTTCAATTTTTCATGCAATTTGCCGAGGGTATTCTTTAATATTGAGGCAAAGTCAGCTTTTTGGCGATCGGTAATGCTGCCAAAGTCCGCTTGATGGTGTTTGGGCACGATCCAAATTTCAAAAGGAACCTCAGCGGCAAAGGGTACAAAAGCCAAAAATAACTCATTTTCCTGAACGACTCGCTTACGGTTGTGCATTTCAAACTCTAAGATGTCACAGTACACGCACCGCCCCCAATGATCGAAGTACTGCTGAGCCTCTTGCTCTTGCCACCGAATATGTTGGGGAACGATGCCCGTGACAATAATTTGAGAATGGGGATGGCTTAAGGAAGCACCAGCCTTGAGACCGTGGTTGCGAAAGATAATCCCCATCATATTCTGATGCCATGCCATCAGTTCGATGTAGCGCTTGTGATATGTCTCAATCACCATCTCCACTGCTGCGGTTGACATTGTGGCAATATCTTCATGATGATGGGGGCTTTCAACAATCACCTCATGTTGACCGTAACCGGGCATTGCCAAATAAATTCCTTCCGTCCAGCGGCGCGTGTTCTCATTAGGCGTTAAGGCTGGGAATTTGTTACAGACTACCCGGGTCTGCCAACCATTTTCCTCTATGTTTGGCATTTCCAGGACAATCACTTCCGATATATTCTCGTTACCGGGACAAAAAGGGCATTTGCGATCGCGCAGTACTAGTGATTTTTTAGGGTGATGGCTTTGCTGGAAATCCTGAGGACGTTTGCGCCGACTGGGCGCATAAATCACCCATTCCCGAGTTACCTTGTTGAGCCGGATTTGACTTGATTGCATTTTGTTATATCCTGGTAACCTGCTTATCGTATTGCTAAGGGATGAGGGATGAGGGATGAGGGATGAGGGAG
>DNXU01000345.1 GCA_003505715.1 Cyanobacteria bacterium UBA8803
CCTCATCCCCTCATCCCCTCACCCTTTAGCCTTAGCCTCTAAGTTTTCCAGGCGGCTTTTGAGTTCTTGATTTTCTTTTTTCAGCTGCTCGAACTCTTCCCGCAGCTGTTTGACGGCTTGTTCAGAACCAGCATTCTTCTGAACTTTCTGAATGGCTTCCTCAGCAATACGGCGCACTCGTCCATCAGGAGTTTGATCCGAGAGGGATTGCAGTACCCCAATTGCTTTAACCGTTTCCATTTGTCCTAAGGCTGAAACTACTGCCACTTGGGTTAAAAAGAAGGTTTCCCCGGATAGTTCTTCTAATTGCTGGACAATCCACTCAATATGGTTCGATGTCTGGCCTGTCGAGATTGTACCCAGTGCCCGAATAGCGCTTAACCGCAAGGGTTGGGGGATACCAGGTCGGGTGTACTCAGAAATGACATCCAGTGCCACAGGTGAAGACTTCATTTGACTTAAGCCGCTAATGGCACCAGAGCGCACTACTTCATTCCAACCTGCCCGTTCTCTGAGAATGTCGGTCAGTAGCTGACTCACTTCATTTTCCTTAGTTTTAAGCAGTCCTGATGCTAAGTTCCCTAGTGCATTAGCAGCTGAAGCTTCCACGTAATAGCTGGGATCTCCCTTCGCCAAAAGCTGTTTGAGAGCCTCATAGCTTTCTAAGGTCTTGATTTTACTCAAGGCTTCTACCACGGCTCGACGCACCCGGGCGTCTTCATCTGGCAAACCAGCCATTAACGCTGTTGCTACCAGATCCAGTTTCACCTCTGCCAATTGTTTAGCAACTTCTACCCGCACGCCCCAGAAAGCATCGCCTGTAAGAGCTTCAGACAAAGCATTCACTGCCTCTAAACCGCCTTTCTTCGCCAAGGCTTTTGCCGCATAGATCCGAGAAACTGGATCGGGGTCAAATTTGAGCTGGGCTTTTAGTTCTGGGATGGGGTACTCCAGAGCTACAGTTTTCAGATAATTATTCCCTCGATCGAAGCTAATAAACTGGGGCTTTTTCTCTAAGGGGAAGTAAAAACTCTGCTCCCGTTGGTGGACTCTGACAGTAAACGTGAGTAGAGAAGTGTCAGGAAACGTTTCTACAGAACTATTAGCATCCTGTTGGGTGTAGCCAAAGGCTATGGGGATTTTCAAGTCAAAGAGTTCGCTTTTGCTGCCGTTATTATCGGCTTTGGCTTGAGTTTGGGTAACCGTTACTTTGGCTAACTGGCTGTCACCATCCCAGGAATAGCTAACTTTGTAGTCAGGGTGTCCTCCCCGAAAAACGTACTGGTCAAACAAAAACAACAGGTTGCGCCCGGTTGCTTTTTCAATAGCTCGGAGCAGGTCTACCGTTTCTACGGTACTGTGAGCATTGTCCCCCACAAAGGTCTGAATCGTTTTCCAAAACAACTCCTCACCTAGTTCGGTGCGGATCATGTGGTAGACACAAGCTCCTTTTTCGTAGAGGTGGCGATCGTACAACTCAATTGCTTCTCGGTAGACATGGGTGACGATGGGACGGCGGTAACGGGATTTATCTTCTGCTAGGTAGCTTCGTGCCTCGCCCAACAGGTAGTAAGCCGCATCATCTTTGCCATACTCTTTTTCCGTCCACAATACCTCGCAATAGGATGCCATCCCTTCTTTAATCCAGGCATGAGACCAATGCTTGATCACCACTAAGTCGCCAAACCACTGGTGGGCGAGTTCGTGAGCCACTAAACTTTCAGTGCGCTGATTATCAATAGCTGCCCGTTCATCCAGTAAGCAGCGATCCGTCAGCAGGGTGGTTGAAGTATTCTCCATCCCCCCAAAAATAAAGTCATCAACGCAGACTTGAGCATACTTGGGATAAGGGTAAGGATAGCCAAACTTTTGACTGAAAAACTCAATCATCTGCGGCGTCTTACCCATGCTGCGGCGAGCGTCTTCCTCTCGCCCTTTTTCTACATAGTAGGTAACGGGTTTGCCCTGCCATTCATCCCGAATTTCGGCAAAGTCACCTACAGCTAAGGTCATTAGGTAAGTTGGATGAATGTGCTGTTGCAACCAGTGGTAGATCTTAAACTCGCCTTCTTCTTCTGTGGCAATAAGTTCGCCGTTAGAGATGGCAATTAAGGGTTTGGGAACTTTAACCCGGATTTCTGAGGTAGCTAGCTGTCCGGGGTAATCGAAACAAGGGAACCAGAAGCGAGAGTCTTCATCTTCCCCTTGCGTCCAGGCTTGGGTGGGTTTGTTGGGATAATGCCGATCGGGCCCAATGAAGTAAAGACCGCGCTGGGGTTTTTCCACACTATAGGCGATCGCAATTTTAATATCATGCCCTGTCTCCGTGGGGTTGAGCAGTCGGACCTGTAGTTGTTCGCCATCACAGTCAAACGGTTGAGATATCCCATCCACCAGGACAGAGTGAATATTCAAGTTGACCGCATCCAGCACAAGTTGGTCGATCCCAGTGCGTNNATACAGGGGTCAGAGTAATAGTACAAGTGCCCTGAAAGCTAGCTTGGGGAATATCAAGCACCAAATCTAGAAAAATATGTTTGACTTGTCCGGGACGGTCAGGGTTGTAGTGTGGTCTAGCCCCCGGTAACTCAAAAGACTTGTGACCGTTATTTTCAGAATCAAAATAGGACTGTGACATTCGTGAAATTATAGAAGTCATATACTGTAACAACTTGCATCAACCCAAACTATTTCCAGATTAGCTTGTCTTAGATTAGGGATGAAGGATGAAGGAGGAG
>DNXU01000144.1:0-1611 GCA_003505715.1 Cyanobacteria bacterium UBA8803
CACCTCCTCGGCCTGAAGGCGCGGGGAGGATGTCAACTTCACCCAAAAAATATATATGATTGGTTTATACTCTCATCAAAGGAATTTGAAACTGTAACTCACACTATTGAGGTGATGAGGAGCATTGACAGAGGGTGCCAACCACTTGCTATTATTACACCTTCAGCAAGGACAATGTCCTCAAGGATTTTCATGATCGGGGATGTTCACTCAGCCAGTCATCAATCTGAGTCTCGCATCAAGGCCAACAAGCTAGGGTTCCGTATTCAGCAAGCACAGGAAAGCATCTATCAGTTTTTGCTGGAGATTGTTCGCAAACAACCTCCTGCAAAGGNNGCAGCCAGCTCAAGAAAGGATCTACAGCTGTTTTTTAAAAATTGTTAAAACCTGGAATCCGGAAGCAGTTTTGCAGGAGTTTAAACATTTATTTATTGATTATGATGCTTGTGATAGCAATCCTGATATTCTCCAATCCGTATCTGAACTGATTTTTGCCAATAATGAGAAAGAATTCCGCGATACGGTAAAGCGGTCTTGCTATATTCTTATCAATAACTGGTATATCTCCAGGGACCATACCAGTATTAAAGAATTAATTGAACTGTTTTCTCAGGTTAAGAACAATAGCAAAACCTTATCACCTACTCTCGGTCGTCAGAGAGCTTGGTTGTTTAACTTTATTAACAGCCCAGAATATGATGAACTAAGATTATTTGTAACAAAATACGAACAAAAAGAACATTGGAGCGATCGCTACACATCCTACCTATTAGTTCCCCAATATACTAACCTCACTAATCCTATAGAACAAAGAGAAGCTGCGAGAACGCTTTCCCAAAAACTGAAAGAGCAGTTTAAGTTTGATTTAGCTATGTATACAGCGCGTTCTCAGGCAGGTTTACATAAGGATAAGACCCATCCTAATCCTACGGCTCTTGGGGATAAAGTTCTGCATTTTATTAAAAAAATTGTTGCCAAAAACGGTGCTTTCAATTATGAAAATTTTGCTCATATTTTTCTCGAACAAACTCGAGAAATGAATTTTAAGTTTTTTAAATATTGTTTTCACAAATACTTGCTTTATTCTATAGAAAGCCAAGATTTTATCAAATTTTTAAATCACAAATTAGCTGGAAAGCTAGAAGTTCTTTATGAAATTCACCATGAAGAACAGGTTACAGATGCGTTACTGCTAAGAACCTGCAATAGAACGATTGAGTATTTAACCACGGAAGACCATCAGGAACCTTCACCACTATTTATTTTATTAACGTCTCAAGGGCATCATCTTAATTTAGTTATCGTCCTGCTCAAAATTATTCTAATTTGTCCTAATGCTCGCGTTCATCTAGAAACCTGTATCGCTAAGTTAATTCAATACTATACAAATTATCCGGAAGAGGAATGCGAGTGGGTAATTAATGTTTTTGAAATTTTTAAAATTACCTTTGCCATTCATGCCGATAACGTGCAATACAATTTGATTAAAATGAACGGCCAAGAGATAGATACTAATACAGAGGCAGATCTAGACGCTTATCGCGTTTTTTCTCAACTGCGCGAATATGCCAATTTAGAAGAAGATGAGGAAAGGGATGAGGGATGAGGGAT
>DNXU01000144.1:1661-5525 GCA_003505715.1 Cyanobacteria bacterium UBA8803
ATCTGTAGGGGCGGGTTTAGTGACAAATGGTGGAGACAGGCTAGATAGATCTTTAAGTCAAAACTCGCCCTGCACCATGATTATTTGACGTGATATCACTGGCCAGGATCTGTCTGGAGTTAGAGAACAGAGATGGGTGGAAGGCGATCGCAATGTCACCTTGGCTAGATGAGGCCACTGCTGAGCAGTCTATACACTGAGCAATTGTTATGTTCTGCAATTCTCATCAAGAAGCAATTAAGGAGGTTTCCGATGAACAGAGTGATCGCTTGGCTCAAACAGATCCGACTGGTTCAACTCTTAAGAGTCTTTTTGGCTAGTGTCTTCATGTTTTTTGCGAGTACAGCTTGCAGCAGTCAGGTTTTAGCCAAGACCGCCGATCAAATTCGTCCTGAAGTTCCTAAAGGTGCCGTAACTTCTACCTATAAAGGTGGGATGAATGACTACAGCGATATCGACCCCAGAGATCCTAAAGTAGATAGCACAAAACTAGAAGCCCAGACTAATGCGCTAGTTAAAAATGCTGAGCAGAATCTCAATCGCAGAGCTGAAAATCCTCAGGAGTTAGGGCGCAATTATCGACAAGGCGCACCTCTAGGTGAAAGAGTACAGCGACTGGCTGATAATGTGCGCGATCGGGCAGAAAATCTGGCCGAAGGTGTGTCTGGAGCCACTCAAAAAGGAACAGAAAATCTCAAGAGAAACACTGGGAATACTGCCGAAGATGTAGCGAAATCTGCTAAGCGCTCAACTGAGGATGTAAAAGACAATATACAAGCGGCAGGCCAAGATTTGAGCAAAAATACTCAGCGAGCAGCAGCAGACGCTTCTGATTTTATTTCCCGCCAAGCCAATCAAGGAGCTAAGTATAAAGAGCGTGCCATGCGAGATGCCGCTGATGCTATTGATTAAGAGTTGTGCTTTAAGCTGAGAAAGCTTTCTTTCCCATTTCCCCCTTCCCTTTTGCCTACTCCCTAGCTGTTGTGTCTGTACAAGGCACAACAGCTTCTTTGTGATCCAATCATATCGTGTCCGGTGGCGTCGATATGGTTACTACCAACCTTTTTATACAAGGTAAAGATGCTACCGGACATGATATCAGGCGATCGCCTGGGCAAGGCTAACCTTGGTGGCCTACACTAGGGGTAATCTTGCCCGACGCAAATTTGGCAGTGGATTGGGCTGCAATCGGTAACGGATGTAAAGGATTAAGGGATTAACGGATAGTTTGGCTCAGAACTAATGACTAATCACCAAGTTGCCTCGAATAGTGCTAATTACAGTCAAGTCAGTCCTCATCAAGCTTTGATCGGGCAATTGGATTTGATGATCCGGGCGCGTTATCCTCTCCTTTATATCGTGGCTGTAGAAGAAGAACCTGTAGAAGAGGTTTTGCAGGCAGTGGCGGCTCAATCTCAGCCTCAGCGTCAAACCTTGATGTGGGATATTGTCCGGGGCTGGAATGATAATAGTGCAGATAAGGGTTCGGTAATGGGAGCCTTGGGTCGGATTGGTAAAGCAGATCCCCAGGATAATACCATCTTTGTACTGCGGGATTTGCACTTTATTTTGCAGAATCCCAATAGCGATCGCAATGCTCCGGTTATTCGCGAAATTAAGAACCTGACTCGCGAACTGAAACGCTCTCCTAAAACTTTAATCCTGACTAGCCACACCTTAGCAGTGCCAGAGGAGTTGAGTGAGGAGGTGACGGTAATCGATTTCCCCTTACCTAATGCGCGGGAAATTAATTACCTGATCGATCAGTTGGTAGTACCGGAAAAACTCAAAGTGAGCGGGTTGGCGCGGGAACAGTTGGTAAAAGCCTGTCAGGGATTGAGTCGTGCCCGAATCCGGCGAGTATTGGCTAAGGCTATTGCTGCTAAACAACAGGTAAATGAAACCGATATTGACGGGGTATTGGAAGAGAAAAAGCAAGCTATTCGTCAAACGGGCATTTTAGAGTTTTTTACAGCGCGGGAATCTCTCAAGAATGTGGGGGGGTTAGAAAATCTCAAGCAGTGGGTGCGGATGCGTCAAGATGCCTTTACGGAAGAAGCACGACGCTATGGCATTCCCAACCCGAAAGGGGTGCTTTTGGTGGGAATTCAAGGGACGGGGAAATCTCTTTCAGCGAAAACTATTGCCCATGAATGGCGGTTGCCTTTGTTGCGATTAGATACCGGACGGTTATTTGGCGGCATCGTCGGCGAAAGCGAGAGTCGCGTCCGACAGATGATTCAAATTAGCGAGGCGATCGCTCCCTGCGTATTGTGGATCGATGAGATTGATAAAGCTTTTGGCAATATAGCCGCTGGCGTTGATGGGGACTCCGGCACCTCCAGACGGGTATTTGGTTCTCTGATTACCTGGATGCAGGAAAAGACAACTCCAGTCTTTATTGTGGCAACGGCGAATAACGTGCGGATTTTGCCTGCGGAGTTACTGCGTAAGGGGAGATTTGATGAAATCTTCTTTTTAAATTTGCCCACCGAACAGGAACGGCAGGAAATATTTAAGGTACATTTACAACCACTGCGTCCGTCACGCTTGCGGGAATTCGATTTAGGGCTATTGGCAAGACAAGCCAAGGAGTTTAGCGGAGCTGAGATCGAGCAAGTTATCATAGATGCTATGCACCGAGCCTTTGGCACGGTGGTGAACGGACAGCGGCGGGACTTTACTACCGAGGATATTTTACGGGCAATTGAAGAAACGGTGCCTTTAGCCGCGATCGCTCGCGACCAAATTGAAGCCTTAAAACACTGGGCAGCTGAAGCAGGAGCGAGAACAGCATCTAATGACACTCGTTTAGTAGAGGAGTTAAAACAGTTCACACTTCAGCGCGGCATTGGCCCACTAGAAGTAGACTAATAACCAACCACCAACCACCAACCACCAACCCCAAATAACCAACCACAAATAACCAACAACCAACAACAAATAACAAATATGTCACACTTCACTTCTATTAAAACGCAAATCAAGCAAGTCGATGCCCTGGTAAAAGCATTGGCCGATGTGGGCTTTAATCAAGTTGAAGTGCATGATACTGCCCAACCTCTTTACGGCTATCAGGGGGATGTGCGTCCTCAAACTGCCGAGGTGATTGTGCGCCGCCAATATATAGGCAGTGCCAGCAATGACATCGGGTTCAAGCGGCAGGAGGATGGGCAGTTTGAGGCCATTATTTCTGAATACGATCGCACCAACTATTCTCAGGATTGGCTGAACAGATTAACCCAACGCTATGGTTATCATGGCTTGATGGCAACAGCACCAGCGGAAGGATTTACAGTTGAGGAAGACGAAACGCTAGCAGATGGAACAATTCGAGTAGTAGTAGCCAGATGGATATAGGCTTACTTCCCATTCCACCCACCTTAAAGCCAACACTACAAATCCCCTCTACCAACCACCAACCACCAACCACCACCAACAACCAACAACCAACAACAATCCTTATGTCTCATTTCACAACTATCAAAGTTCAAATTAAAAATGGAGAAGTTCTGTATAACTGTTTGCAGGAATTGGGATATCAAATCGAGTGCAATTCCTTAGTGCGTGGTTATCAGGGCGATACAACTAATGCCGAATATGTAATTCGACAGCAAAATGGCTACGATTTAGGTTTTCGCTGTCAGGGTGAGACTTATGAATTAGTAGCAGATTTTTGGGGAGCCGGAATTAATCAACAGCAGTTTGTTAATGCCATTAACCAAAAGTATGCGCACAAAATGCTGATGCATTCGGTGCAGGAGCAAGGATTTAATGTTGAGGAGGAAGAAGTCCTGCAAGATGGGACAGTCCGAGTAGTAGTGGCACGCTGGGTGTAATATAAGGGAGTTGGAAATAAAAAAT
>DNXU01000144.1:5576-6685 GCA_003505715.1 Cyanobacteria bacterium UBA8803
ACTTGACTCGCCCTGATGGACTTAAGAACTGTGTCGTTCCAGGGCTAAGGTAATGAGTTGGTCTACCAAATCCGGGAAGGGAACACCTGTTGCTGCCCACAACTGGGGATACATGCTGGTAGCCGTGAAACCTGGTAACGTATTGACTTCGTTAATAAACACCTCTCCCGTAGCTTCAACGTAGAAAAAATCTACCCTGGTTAAACCAGCTGCATCTACAGCGGTAAATGCCTGCAATGCCATCTCTTGAATCTGGCTGGCAACGTTAGCTGGCAGGGGTGCTGGAATCAATAAGTCAGCTCGACCTTCAGTATATTTGGTTTCGTAGTCGTAGAAATCGCTATCATAAGTAATCTCCCCAACTATTGACGCTTTGGGATAGTCGTTGCCTAAAACTGCACATTCTACTTCCCGCGCTACCACACCAGCTTCGACAATCAGCCTGCGATCGTAACTCGCTGCATTATCTAAAGCTGCTTCTAGTTCAGAGCGCGATCGCACTTTAGCAATTCCCACTGATGACCCTAAATTGGCAGGTTTGACAAAACAAGGATAACCCAACGTGACCTCAATCTCGTCACAGAGTTTGGGGAACACGCAAGGGTTAGACCAAACTTGGGCACGGCTGAGGGCCATGTACTTTACCTGAGGTAACCCAGCTTGAGCAAAAGCCATTTTCATAGCAATTTTATCCATTGCTAATGCCGAACCCAAAACCCCAGAACCGACACAAGGCACCTGCATTAATTTCAACAACCCTTGAATTGTGCCATCTTCACCATTGGGGCCGTGGACAATGGGATACCAAACATCCACCTCTGTTACCTGGGGAGGAAATTGCCAGAGATTGCCATCGCTATCCGATGGCAGCATAGTCGAAGGGGTGCCAGATGCGAGAACCTGTTGCGCGACTTCTCCCCCTTGCCAGATCCCATCTTTTTGGATGTAAATCGGCAGGAGTTCGTATTTATGACTGTTTTGGTCTGCACTCAAGGCTTTGGCGATCGCTCGTGCGGAACTAATTGAGACTTCATGTTCCCCTGAACGACCGCCAAAAAGTAGCCCAACCCGCAATTTTTCCATCAGTTATACTCTTGGCAATTCTCAAC
>DNXU01000314.1:0-126 GCA_003505715.1 Cyanobacteria bacterium UBA8803
CCAGAATTGAATGTAAGAATTACCGGGCTTACCGGGTTTGAATTCACCGTGAGTAGCTAAATGTAGAATACCAAAGGAGACTGCGGCACGGGCTTGCTTGAGGTTATCTAGGGTAAAGGCTTGGTT
>DNXU01000314.1:382-654 GCA_003505715.1 Cyanobacteria bacterium UBA8803
AATACCAGATTATTAATTTGTTGAGCTTGTAACTCTGGCTCGATAGGAGCAACTAACCACTGATAAAGTTGCTGGCCTGGAGTAAAATAATCCTGAGGGATGTGAACATCGGTAACTGCTCTGCGAAATTGTGCGGTGAGGTTGAGAACTTTTTGGCGGGTGACGCCAGGTAGCCGCCGCCGAATAGGTTGGCCTTCAGCAGTGACTAGTACTAGTTCCAACTCGTCACTCATTTGAGGTAACTGGTTACTGGCAGAAATGGACTCTTGGTC
>DNXU01000314.1:795-8157 GCA_003505715.1 Cyanobacteria bacterium UBA8803
TCTGGCTGAGGGTATCTTGAGCTTGAGTGAGAGTAACCGTGGGAGTATCGCTGATGCCTAGATAGTTTTCAAAGGCATCCGTGATGTTACCCTCTAGTTCTGTCATCGTGTCAATAACTATCGGGGGAATGCTAACCGTAGTTGGGGGTGCAGGTGGCTGTTGTGATGGTTCGGTGATATCAGTTGAATTGAAGGGTTGGTCGGTACTCAGAATTTGAATATTGCCTTCTGTGTAGTTGAAAGGCAAGGTGCGCAAGGGAGTAAGGGTGACATCTCCACTGGTAATAGCACCTGCTGTGCCGTTGGTGGTGGCATTGCCAACTTCAAAAGGAATCTCACCGTTGCCACCATGGCGGATGGTAATAGATCCCCCACCATTGCCACCAGCAGTAGAGATGCTGGCTGGGATACCGTTGCGATCGCTAAATGTCCCTGTGGCTCGGAAAAACTGACCTGCTGTAATTTTAACATCACCACCTCGGCCACTGCTGCCACCTTGGCTGTTGATCGAGGCAACCTCAATGTCACTAATGGGGTCGAGAGTGACGTTCCCACCATCCCCAACACTGCCACTGGTATCAATATCACCTGTGGTAATAGCAGTTAAGGCATTAAGCGAGATGTCGCCGCCACTAATTCCAGAACTGTTAAGATCGCCCGTGGTAATGGCACCGTTGTTGCTAGTGAGGGTCATTTCTCCCCCAGTTCCGGTTGCCGAACTTGTATCGATATTACCAGCATTAATGTTACCCTCTGCTGTAGCGGTGAGGCTGGCAGCTTTAATTGCTTCTGTATTGATGGTGTTAACGCTCTCAAGAGTTAGGTTGCCAAGGGGGGTAAGATTGCCGACATCCCCGCTCAAGGTGATGATATCGGCTTTGAGAGTCAAGTCATTGACTTCGCCACTGATGCTGTTAACTTTATCTTCAAAAGCGATCGCACCATTAAGACTATTGAGGGTAATACTATTATCAATGCGGAGGCGATCGCTATACTGTTGACCTATGGTTGTAGTCACGTTGCCGTTGAGTTGAGTTTCGCCGCCTGCATCAGTTTTCAGGCTAGCTGCTTGGACGATATCGTTAAAGCGAGTCATACCGCTACTATTGGCTGTTAAAGTACCCAAGGCGATGGAGTTACCAACTGCGCCGTCGATCTTGATATTGCCTGTACCTGCATTAAGTGTTAGATTCTGGCTACCGTTAACAGTACCGTTAAAATTAATATCACCTGTACCCGTGTCGAGGAAGATCGGGTTACCGAGAGTGACATTGCCATTAATAGCGATCGCTTGGTTCTCTGTGCTAATACCTGCATTCAAAGTAGTAGAGCCTTGAAGGGTAACCGTGGCATTACCCTTACCGCTCAGAGTGCCATCAACCGAGATAGAATTACTCTGAATCGTCACAGGCGTGTTGAAAGTTGCCCCAGCGCTATCAATGGCAATAGTACTGCTATTTTGAATTGCGATCGCGCTAAAGCCAGCTTGCAGTAAACTCAACTCTGTATCTGTTAAGTCGAGAAGGTTGGCGTTGCCGCTATCTGTACCTCCGATTTTAATGGCTTGCGTCGGGGTCAGAGGTTGGAGTATCAAATTCCCTCTACCGGAGACAGTTCCTGCCAAATCTAGCTCATCTCCCTGCATGGTAAGAGTCCCAGCTCTACCATCAATCGTGCCGCTGATGCTAGCACCGTTATTGAAGATTAAAATATCATCTAAGTTACCACCTGTAAGGTTGTTGAAAGCGATAAAGTTAAGGGTGCTGTTAACTGTGCCGCTATTGGTGCCTGTAATATTCCAGGTGTTGATGGCGTTAGTACCAATCAAGGTACTAGGTGCCTGAAGCGTTCCCACTACCTGTTCTACGTTGACCCCACCCAGCGCTCCTAAGTTGACGGTTACCGGACTGCTGTAAGTGGAGTAATTTAAGGTGTCCGTACCTGTACCACCATCAATAGCACCAGCGAAGGTAATGCCGTTGCTAAAAACAAAGCTATCGTTGGCACTACCGCCAGTAATGTTTTCAATATTGCTGAAAGTTAACGTATTGGGGAAAAGGTTGTTAAGATTGCCAGCATCAGTGCCTGTGATATTCCAAGTGGTGTCTTGGTCTGGGCCTACTAAGGTGGAACCACCAGCAATGTTTACTGGATCGTTGAAGGGAACAACACTATTAATAGAAATAGTACCAGTGCCATCTGGGCTGCCAATGATGATGCTGTTAAAGCCATTTTGCAGTAAAGCTATATCTGCTGTCGTTAGATCTAAAGCTGTTGTATTGTTATTGGGACTGCTAATAGCGATCGCACCATCGGCACTGAATGGCTGAATTATCAGGTCACCGTTGCCTGACAGGTTCCCGTTGAAATCTATCTCGTTGCTGGTGAGGTTGATGTTATTCGTGTTAGTGGTGATATTTTCAGTAGTCAAACTGCTGTTACCAGTAAGAGAAATGATACCACCATCACCGCTCTCAGCAGAAGCGTTTAGAGAGCCTTGAACGGTAATCGAACCATTGTTGCTGGTAAATTCAATATCTCCGCCAGTGGTGTTATTTGAGTCCTGAGGATCGTCACCACGAGAGTCGATCTGACCGGTATTAATGTTGCCATTAGTAATTAAGGCGATCGCGCCACCAACTATACCCCTTGAATCCAGCTGACCTGTATTAATATTGCCTAGAGCATTAAGAGCGATCGCACCGCCAGCATCTGCAAAACCCAGAGTAGAACCAGAAACTGAACTGAGATTGCCGACATTAATACTGCCGCTGTTACTTGTAATAGTTATATTCCCACCACGAGCGCTGCTACTGGCATCAATCTCAACTGTATTAATATCACCTTCGGCTTCAAGCGTAATATCGCCGCCATCACTATCAAAACCAGAGGTAGTTACTATGCCTTGAATAGCGATCGCACCATTGTTGCTGGTCAGGTTAACAGCACCTCCGCCATTAAAACCACCAGTCGTATCGATGTCACTGGTAACTAAGATATCACCTACGGCATTAACAGTAATATCGCCCCCCTGACCTCCTTGTGCAGAAGCAGTATTTAGATTACCTAGAGTAACGCTGCCATTGGTAGCAGTAAGCGTGATAGTGCCGCCATTACCATTGATGGCACTAGAAGAATCTAGAGTACCTGCACTGGTGTCAATATTACCGCCACTAATGAGGGTAATAGTACCTGCATTCCCAGTACCTAAAGGTAGGCGAGTTAAGATATTACCCGTAGTAATGTCGCCTGTGGCATTTAAAGTAATATCTCCGCCAGTGCCATTTGTCCCAGTACCAGTTCCGGCTTGAGACTCAATGCTACCGTTAACAGTAATATTGCCACCTGTTGCAGTGAGAGTAACCTGCCCTGCATTACCGTTAGCAACAGGAGCAACACCTTGTTGTACATCGGCAATATTAATACTGCCTGCTCTAGTAGTAATAGCAATTTCCCCTACATTCAAAGTCCCACCACCACTACCAGCTCCAGCAGTTAAAAGATCGGTAACATTAATGTCACCTACTGAACTGAGAAGTTTAATACCAGTAGTAGTGGTGCAACAACTACTACTATCTATCCCTCCTGCAATAGTGATAGCGTTGCGGGAATCAATCGTAACTGAACCTTGAGCTGCGGTAATTCCTCCCGTTGTAATTGAGCCTCCTAAAGCATTAGGAGAGTACTGATTGGTTAAAAAAACCACTCCGCCGTTACTATCAATATTACCGATTGTGATATTGGCACTTGTTGGACCAGCAGTCGCCGTAGGAACCCCAAAGAATGTAGTTGTTCCGGCTCGCACATCTAGAGTGGGTACAGTCGTACCAGTAAGCGATAAGGACGTGCCATCAGATAAGATTACTGTGTTATCGTTAAACGGCCCACCGGAGCCAGTTATCTGAACATCGCCAGCAATGTTAACACTGCCTCCAGCTAGAATTTGTAGAGAGGCTCCTGTATAGTTAGCAATACTAAAATCCCCTGTTACTTCAAAAACTGGATCGTGGGGACTCAACAAACTTCCGAGAGTTCCATCTAACTGTTCAACTCGAAAATTCCCTCCTGCGATGAAGCGAGCATCTCCCCAGACGGGGTTAGCTGAGCGCAGTACCATATTCCCAGTAGATGATAAACCGCTACTAGGATGATTAAGGGCAAAGATATCCACCTGTTGATTGCCCTGAAGATATAGATTACCACCAACTTTAGCTAGAAATGGCTCGGCTACACTATCGCGAACTTTTACTGTATCTTGAGCAAATAAATTTAAGTCTTTAGTAGTTTTTAGTTGGCTTTGCACTAAAGTCAGATTATTATTTGCAAATAGTGTGGCCGTTTGCGCCATCACCTCTTTGGCAACTACATCACCCTGTTCTATAGAAAGTCCAGAACCTTTTAGTTGTACCTTACCGTCAGAAGTGAGGCTCACTCCCGTCTCCAAATTTCCCACCGCACCTGTCAGTAAAGCTGGTAAATCTTGAGGCGTAAATGGCAGTACCTGTCCGGCATTATCCCTGGGCGGTGCAACCTCCAAACTTAACAACTGCCCCTTTTGACTAATCTTAATCAAGCTCGATCCTGGCACTGCCGCAAGGGTAATTGCTCCTCCCGATGCAGTAATCTGGCCAGTACTAATAGCCGAACTGCCTAGTAACATTACATTTTTACCTTCTCCCACCACCAAATTGCCCGCATTTATAATCACTCCCACTTGGGGTGAGTCAAAAGCAAATTGGCTGGGACTGCCCGCTAATTGTGAGTAGTCATTCACACCAAAGGCATTAAACCAATTGTTATTGCCAAAACCAATTCCTGTCGCCGTAGTTACGATGAAATCGGCTGGGACATTTAAAGTGGCATTTTGGCCAAAAACAATCCCTGCTGGATTCATTAAATATAAATTCGGATTACCCCCCGTTACCTGAAGCAGACCGTTAATTATTGAGGGGTCACCGCCAACCACCCGCGCCAAAATATTCTGGATATCAGGATTAGCCAAAAAATTAGCAATTTCGCCTGCATTCAAACCGAACTGCTCAAAACTGTGGAATTGATTCCCTAAATCCCCTGAAAGGGTGCCACCTGATATATCAAACTGATTGCCATGCCGAGTGACAATCGTCCCCGTCCCATCGGTAGCTGGAGTAATTGCTTGCGCCAATACCGGATCGGAAACCACCAGTCCAGCTAGTCCCCAGAGAATGGCTTGGCTGAGGGAGAGAATCACCAGCAGCCAGCGAAAGCACAACCAGGTAGATTTCATGGTGGGTATCCTTGGGCCAACTGATTCACAGTTTGCCTTACGGAGCGTTTATCTTTGATCTCAGAGTCTAAAAATCTAAAAAACTATACAAGAATTTATCTTTTTTAAGACGTTCCAACGGTACATCTCTACGACTTTTATAAATACCCTTCCTGAGCCAAGCACATAATTGTATATTTTTATTAATAAAATAACTTTAGACTAACACTCATATTTTGCTAAATCTTTGCTACAAATCGAAGGCAGATTATGGTGCAAAATTTTTAATAAACTCAATGGTAACTTATATAGCTTATTCCACGACTCTGATCCATCCCCTACTCAAGCCTTGATAAATTTCTTCAACTAAGTTCTGTTCTTCTGCCGAGAGGGAATGCTTGGCAAGGAGGGCTGACATAAACAGCTGCTGGTCAACCCGGCTGATTTGACGCAAACCAAGAATGCGATTGGCGATTTGCTGAACTGGGAATTTGGGGAAGCAGACTTGAGTAGATTTCATCCTTTCTTAACCAACTCTATAATTTGAGTATCAGAGATATCAGGGAAATACTCAGTGATCGAAATTTTTAGCGGTTAGTGATACTCTATAACCTCGATTGGCGATCGCAATTGCACCTTTGTGTGATATCGATAGCCCAAATAGGCGATCTAGATCGGCATCCTGTAGCGATCGCAGTCACAGTCGTCAGGTTTAGCCAATTCGGGGGCAGTCCTGTGCTATCTCCTGTGGGTGTAAATTAGACACCTACAACAGAACAGCATCGAAATCAAACCCCTGTCTAACGCAAGCAACTCCAAGCACACCATCTCTCAATTAAGGAAGGTCAAGACCCTATTACTTATCATAGGAATTAGGAGAAGGTTTCATCTGTAGTTTCCAATACCTAGATGCCTGCAATTGCCTAAATTCTAAGAGTTGCGTATCTCCAACATCTAAACTAACGCTGGGCAGCAATGGTGTAATTCCCAAGGCCGCAATAATTTGGCTACCCACAACCCTTGCCAGGAGTGGCGGCACGGCATTACCTACCTGTCGAAATCCATGCCACTTGGTAACGTGGAAGCGGAACCAATCCGGAAACGAATGCAGGCGAGCAGCCTCTCGCACCGAAATCACCCGTGGATACTCTGGATGCAGGGGACGGGGAGAGGTGTAGCTACCCTTATCAGCGCCAGTACCTGCTCTTAAGGTATGGCAAGGTTTGTCCCAGTCCAAACGTCGTAACCGACTAATGGTTTCTAATTGACCCCCTGGTGTCTCCTTAAACCGTTCTATGGAAGCCAGACTGTGTTGGGTTTGCATTGAACTAGTTAAAAGCTGGGGATTCCAGTTGCGGGGATAGGCAAAATTTCCTGGCTCGGAAATCATCTGCCGCAGCTTTTCTACATAAGGCATGGCCAAGGCTTGCATTAATTGCAGTTGTTCGGGGGTCAGTTCGATACAATCTGAGGCGTGGAGTTCGGCAAAATTTTCCAAGTTGGGTAAGTCCCCGATCGCATCCCGGACAGTTCTGAATAGGTAGGGCGATCGCAATTGAACTTCAGGATAAACCAGAGGCGCTGCTCCCACTTTAGTCCCCAGTAAAAACAATCGCCGCCGCTGCTGAGGCACACCAAAATTAACGGCATTTAACCCCTGTACTGGCTTAGTGATTTCATACCCCGCTGCTTTAAAATCCCGCATCAGCCGCTTTAAAATGCTCTGGTATTTTTTCTGACATAAGCCAGGGACATTCTCCATTACAAAATAATGGGGTTGGAGTTCTTTCACTAAGCGGCAGAACTCAAACACCAGACGGTTGCGCCGATCGTTGAGCTGACGCTTACCCATGAGCGAGAATCCCTGGCAGGGAGGGCCGCCAAACACTAAGTCAATCTCAGTCCTTGCCAGATTAATGCCGTTGCACTCAGTCCAATCGCGCACCGCCTCCTGAATTTGCGTGCCCTTCAGGGTAGCAATATCCGCACACAATACTTTAGTTTGGGGAAAGTTAAAGGCATAGACAGCAGCGTGAATTGGATCTTTTTCCACGGCTACAGCCACATCAAACCCCGCCTGTTCAATCCCCAGAGAAAATCCACCAGCACCAGCAAAT
>DNXU01000314.1:8191-8372 GCA_003505715.1 Cyanobacteria bacterium UBA8803
AGCGGCTGCGTCAATCATTGACAACCTTGTAGTATGAGTGTAGTATATAAATCAAAGCAGACACAAGCTGGAAACTTCTATTTTCCTTTAAAACCTCAATTTTCCTCAGTGCTGCAAGATAACTTTCATTAACAGTTAGGAGAGGGATGAGGGGATGAGTGGATGAGGGGGTGAGGGGGTG
>DNXU01000046.1:0-1033 GCA_003505715.1 Cyanobacteria bacterium UBA8803
GATGAGGGGAAGATAAAATTTTGAAGTCTTGAAGTCCTAACATTCTTCAGTTCATGTAGGCTAAATTAAAGTAAGAGCTAATAAATTTTTAGCCAAAACTTGTAAGGTTAACCTATTGGGGTTTTCTATACCTAAACACAAACGGGGAACTGACTAGATTTACTAGCGTCAAAATCTACTTAGACTGACTTTGACAAGATGTCTAATAATTTGACTAGGAGAAACTAAAAGTATGGGTTACCATAAGTATCTTTCAGGTCTGGGTGCATTGTCGTTTGCCATTTGTGTAGAACTGGTGACATTCTCGTTGCTGATGCCATCTTTAAGGGCGCAGTCGCTAGAAGTCAGTCTTACCTTCCCATCGGGACAGGATGTAGGAGCACCTGCTAGAACTGGTGGGGGAGGACAGCGCAGCGGACCGGGTTGTCTCAAGGGCAAAATTCCTTTAACGGCCTTAACTCCAAAAAACAATTTGGTAAAAACAGTTTCAGACAAGGCGACTTTATTTGTCTATGTTCCTGAAACTCAGGTCAAGTCCGCAGAACTTGTAGTGGTTGACGAAGAGGGAGAGCAGTATAAAAGTCCGGTAACCCTAACTAAGACAGGCGGTATAGTAGAGCTAAGCTGGCCTGCCACCTTATCGTTGCAAACGGGCAAGGAATACAAATGGCAGTTGTCCATTCTTTGTGACTCGGAAGACCGCAGTACAGAACAGTTTGTGCGAGGGTTGATTCAGCGCCAACCCATGACGACGCCAGAGACTAACCCAGAGGAACTCAATAAAAATCTAGCGGCACTGGCAACTAACCCACAAGATGCCAAAAAACGTCTCATGAAGCAGGCTGAGGAGTATGCTCAGACGGAGTCTTGGTCAGAAGTCTTAACTATTCTGGCTCGATTGCAACAAAGGTTGCCCAATGACCCTGAAATCGCTGATTCCTGGCAAGAACTGTTAAACAGCCAGGATTTAGCAGCGATCGCCACCCAACCTCTAGTAAGCTGTTGTACCGCTAACTCTCAAGCTTCTGAGGTG
>DNXU01000046.1:1229-3777 GCA_003505715.1 Cyanobacteria bacterium UBA8803
CCCTCATCCCTCATCCTTCATCCTTCATCCTTCATCCTTCCTCTTCGGGCTGGATGAAGTAATTAAGAATAGGCCATAATCAACAAGAACTCTTAATTACTAGACAAAAATCTTATGCCAGAACCAGTAAAGCGGCTGCTTTGGGAATGGCGCGGCGTGTGGATTGCTGGTCCTACGGTAGCGGGATTAGTAATTCTATTGCGCCTGACGGGTATTTTCCAATCTTGGGAGTGGGCGGCTTACGATCAGTATTTGCGTCTGCGTCCTCCTGAACCTCGCGATGACCGGATTGCCATTGTCGGTATTGATGAAGCAGATGTCAAAGAAATTGGGCAGCCGATTATTCCGGATGGTGTATATGCTCAATTGCTGGAGAAACTCAAAGCTCAAAAGCCGAGAGGAATTGGTCTTGACATTTATCGCGATTTACCAGTGGAACCCGGCCATCAGGAATTAGTTCGGGTTTTTGAATCAACCCCTAATTTGGTGGGTATTCAAAAAGTGGTTGGGGATGGCAGGCGCGAGGCAGTGGCACCACCACCCGCTCTCAAAGCTAAAGGGCAAGTGGGCGCTAATGACGTAATCTTTGATGCCGATACCAAGAGTAGGCGAGGCTTGCTGCAAGTACAAGCATCAACTGGGGAAATTGTCCCTAGTTTTAGTTTGTATTTGGGGTTGCTCTATCTAGACGCCCAAGGCATTACCCTTAAGGAGATCGATCCAAAAAAGAATATTTGGCAGTTGGGCAAGACCATCTTTTTCCGGCTGAAAGCCAATCATGGCGGTTACGTGCGCACCGATGCTAATGGCCATCAAATCTTGCTGAACTATCGAGGACCAAGCAAGTCTTTTGAAACAGTCTCAATGCACGATGTTCTCAAAAACAGGGTGCCAAAAGATTGGGCCCGCGATCGCATCATCCTGATCGGTTTCGTGGGCGAGAGTTTTCAGGATTTTATCTTCACACCCTACAGTAGCAGTCTGTTTGCCCTGCCGGAGCGCATGGCGGGAGTAGAACTGCACGCCAATCTTACCAGTCAAGTGATTAGCGCTGCCCTTGAAGGTCGCCCCTTGATTAAGAGTTGGTCAGAACCAGCGGAGTGGTTGTGGATTTTGCTATGGTCTACTGTGGGGGCGTTGCTCAGTTGGCGGGGAAGATATCAGGGGGGAATGCGCAAAGTGTCATTCACTCAGGCATTAGGCCCAATCCTCGCTGGCGGAGTTTTGGTGGGCAGCACCTATGGAGCCGTCTTAACAGGGTGGTGGATACCCATTGTACCTCCCCTCCTCGCCATGTCAGGTGCCGCGATCGCGATCACAGCTTACCTCGCTCGGAATGCTGATAAAATTCGCGAAACCTTTGGACGCTATCTCACCGATCAAGTCGTTGCCAACTTACTCGAAAACCCAGACGGTGCTAAACTAGGTGGCGAACGGCGCAACATCACCATCCTCACTTCCGATTTAAGAGGATTTACCGCCACATCCGAGCGATTGCCCCCTGAAGAAGTAGTGCAAATTCTCAACCTCTACCTGGGATACATGGCGGATGTGATTACTGAATACCAGGGAACTATTGATGAGTTTATGGGGGATGGGATTCTAGTTTTGTTTGGTGCGCCTACCTTGAGAGAAGACGACGCCCAAAGGGCGATCGCTTGTGCTGTTGCCATGCAGTTGGCAATGATTCCGGTGAACCAGGAGATGCAGCAGCTAGGGTTACCACCTTTGAAAATGGGGATTGGGATTAACACTGGTGAAGTAGTGGTCGGAAATATCGGTTCCTCTAAGCGGACAAAATATGGCGTTGTCGGCAGTCAAGTCAACCTCACCTATCGCATCGAATCCTATACCACTGAAGGCCAAATTCTCGTCTCCGAGTCTACCTTAAAAGCCGCCGGACCAGGGTTAAGAATTGATGGCGAAAAGCAGGTACAGCCAAAAGGAATTAAAGAGCCAATTACTATTTATGATATTGGCGGTATTGGCGAACCCTACAACCTATTTCTAACGAAAGAAGAAGAGGTATTTTTGCCCTTGCCTGAAGAAATTCCTTGCCAGTACGCTGTTTTAGATGGCAAACATATCAGCGACAGCCTGCTCAAGGCAAGTTTGATTAAGCTGTCCGATAAAGGAGGTGAGGTGCGATCGCCAAATCCAGTTGCGCCACTAACCAATATCAAAATGAACCTGTTCACTCCCGATAATCCCTCCCAAGCCAGTGAGGACATCTATGCCAAAGTGCTGGAAAAACCTACAGAGAATTCCGGCTTTTACATCTACTTCACCGCCATGCCCCCCGACATCCAAAAAATGATTGAGAATTTGTATAAATCATGCAAAAATAATTCTTAATTGGTAATGGGTGATGGGTGATGGGTGATGGGTGATGGGTGATGGGTAATTGGTAATTGGTAATGGTACAGTAAACTTCCTTTTGCCAAAGGGATATGATGTTCTACAAATTACCCCTAATAAAACCTGTGGCAGCAGGGCGGGTTTCGGCTTAAGGCATATCTGTGAAGCCCACAATATTTGTCGCTAAACC
>DNXU01000553.1:0-237 GCA_003505715.1 Cyanobacteria bacterium UBA8803
TTACTGCCCCTGGCGGTAAAGGAGCAAATCATGCAGTGGCAGCAGCACTGTTGGGTATCACTACTTATATGGTTGGGCGTGTGGGTGGTGATGATTTTGGCTGTCAGATGCTGACTAGTCTTCAAGATGCTGGTGTTCTTACCGATGCTGTTTTGGTGGATGGGTTAACCAGTTCGGGCGTGGCTGTAATTACTGTGGATGATGCTGGAGAAAATCACATCATCATTATTGCTGGTG
>DNXU01000553.1:258-854 GCA_003505715.1 Cyanobacteria bacterium UBA8803
TGTCTTAAGGGTTTGTTGCCACAGGCAGGGGCTTTGCTGATGCAATTAGAAATTCCCCTACCTGCTGTACAGTTAGCTGCTGTGAATGCCAAGAAGGCAGGGGTGCCCGTGATTCTCGATCCGGCACCAGTTAGGGATATTCCCTCAGAACTTTATCCACTTTTGGATATTATTACCCCAAATCAGTTAGAGGCAAGCCAACTTGTGGGTTTTGCCGTCGATGGGATAGAAACTGCTCAGCAAGCCTCAGCAGTCCTACAACAACGGGGTGTCAGTACCGTTATTGTCAAACTAGGCGATCGCGGGGTTTGCTGTACTACAGCCTCCGAAACGTTTTTCGTCCCAGCTTTTTCAGTCCAAGCAGTTGATACAGTTGCTGCTGGGGATGCCTTTAATGGATCTCTAGCCGTGGCGTTGGCTGGAGGACAATCCTTAAGGCAGGCAGTCCTATGGGGTGCAGCCGCTGGAGCCTTAGCAGCCACTAAAGCTGGGGCACAGCCTTCAATGCCAAACCAAGAAACTTTTACTAAGTTTCTCAAGGAAAGAGGCATCCGTTAAGGAAATAGGTAATAGAAAAATTGTAGGGTGCGTTACGC
>DNXU01000553.1:969-1286 GCA_003505715.1 Cyanobacteria bacterium UBA8803
ATCCCTCATCCCTCATCCCTAGCCTCCAGCTACTGCGGGCACAATGCTGACTTCATCTCCATCTTGAAGAGCTGTATTGGTGCCTTCCAGAAAGCGAATGTCTTCGCTGTTGACGTAGAAGTTCAGAAAGCGGCGAGGTTTGCCTTGTTCATCGCACAGGCGTTCTTTAATTCCAGGACAGCTTTTTTCCAGAGTGTCGAGCAGTTCAGCAACATTGCTGGCGCTGCATTCAATTGTGGCTTGCTCGTTAGTGAATTTTTGTAGGGTTGTGGGAATTAGAACTTTTACAGCCATAGATTTAGTTGTTGGTTGTTGGT
>DNXU01000553.1:1320-6499 GCA_003505715.1 Cyanobacteria bacterium UBA8803
GTTGGTGGTTGGTGGTTGGTGGTAAGGGCGAGTCAATCTTTGAGTTCTCCGGGCTTTGGAAAACCTGGATTCTGATTATTTGATAGGTTTTTTGTTGGCACTGCCTTATACCAGAACTTGTTGCCATTCTAAGCGTTCTAGGGTGCGAGAGCGTTCTAAGGCTCGCTCGAAACTATCTAGCTTNNAATCCTTGCATCCAAAATCCAAAATTAAACAAGCACTTGTTGCCATTCGAGGCGATCTAGGGTTTGAGCGCGTTCCAAAGCTCGCTCGAAACTATCTAGCTTCGGCTCAATGGTGAGGGGTTCGCCAATGTAACCTTGTACTGCTTCTTGGGTCTTGAGACCGTTGCCTGTGATGAAGGCTACGGTGGTTTCATCTGGATCAATCTTTCCAGCTTCTACTAATTTCTTCAGTACGGCAATAGTAGTACCACCAGCAGTTTCCGTGAAGATGCCTTCGGTTTCTGCTAGCAGCTTCATGCCTTCAACAATTTCCGCATCGGTGACTGATTCAATATTGCCGCCCGTTTTTTGAGCTATTTCTAAGGCGTAGATCCCATCAGCTGGGTTGCCAATGGCGATGGATTTAGCAATAGTATTGGGTTTAACAGGGTTGACAAAGTCGCGTCCTTCCTGGAAGGCTTTAGCGATTGGGGAGCAGCCTTCTGCTTGTGCGCCACTGAAGCGTACTGCTTTATCTTCAACTAGACCAACTTTAATGAATTCCTGGAAACCTTTATAAATTTTGGTGTAGAGGGAGCCAGAGGCTAGGGGCGCAACGATATGATCTGGTAGCTGCCATCCCAGTTGTTCGGCAACTTCAAAGCCTAGGGTTTTTGAGCCTTCAGAGTAGTAGGGGCGCAAGTTAATGTTAACAAAGCCCCATCCTTGGGTATTAGCGACCTCACAGCAGAGGCGGTTGACCTGATCGTAATTACCTTGCACTGCCATTACCGTCGGGTTGTAAATCAGCGTACCCAGGACTTTCCCGGCTTCGAGATCGGCAGGAATAAACACGCAACAATCTAGACCTGCATGAGCTGCGATCGCAGCTGTAGAATTTGCCAAGTTACCCGTGCTGGCACAGGATACGGTAGAAAACCCTAATTCCCTAGCTCTAGTCAAGGCAACGGATACCACCCGATCTTTGAAGCTGAGAGTGGGCATGTTAACTGCATCATTCTTAATGTAAAGATTGTTCAGACCCAGGCGTCGTGCCAAACGATGAGATCTAACTAAAGGCGTCATGCCTGTACCCACATCGATGGGAGTGTCAGTGTTGACGGGTAAGAAGGAACGATAGCGCCAAATTGAGTTTGGCCCTGCTTGAATCGTTTCGCGGGTGACGTGGCGGCGCAGGGCATCGTAGTCGTAGGTTACTTCCAACGGGCCAAAACAGAATTCGCACACATGTATCGCTTGAGGTTCGTACTCAGCACCGCATTCCTTACACTTGAGACTTTTAAAAGTAGCAGATGTCTGTGATGTCTGGGGTTTTGTTGCCTGGGTCATGGGTCTAGTCTCTCAATCTCTGTCAACAGTCGCCTGATAGTAACACATATCCGAAAAACCAGTCAAACATATCCGACTTTTTTAGTCGGGATTTATTGGCAAAGGTCAGGCTTACGCGCTCATATCCCCGATTCCTCCAAATTTGGGGAAAACTAAAATTGCTCAAGATTGAGAGACCGAAGGGCAAAAGGCAAAATTGAACGAAAAAATTTATCCTGTTATATTGTTACGTTCGATTAAGAAACTTGAACTCCTATGGCTGAGGCGACAGGACGAATAATGAAAATGCCCTTTTCTCCTATCTCACTGCTAATGTTTAACTAAAATATCAGTGTCCTACTTGTACTGAGCTTAAATCACGCACTCCGGCACTCTGGCACTCCGGCACTCCCTTACCCCCTCTCCATCGGCTCTCTCCCTCTTCCGTCTTCCTATTTTCAAATCAGTTTTAGCACTATCATTGACAGATGTATTGAGCAATGAATGCTGATGAAGCCCTCCAAGTTTTAGATAACATCCTGCTACCCAAAAAGCTTAGTCCTATTCAACGCTTAGTATTTCGCGAATCATGGTTAGGACAGACTTACGATGAGATAGCACGCAATTCTACTTATGGTTGCGATTACATTAAGGAAATTGGTTCTCAGCTATGGCAAGACCTATCCCAGATACTGGGGAATAAAGTAACGAAAAAAAATCTGCACTTAGTTTTAAACCAGTATCAGCAAATAGGTAAAAACAACCAGCCCTTGTCATCGCCAAAGCATGACTACAGCTGTTATGAGACCTTAGAGGATAAGTACTTTCCAGTACCAGAGACCGAATTAGAATTTCCCAGTGGCCCAGTACCTCTCAATTCCCCGTTTTACATCAATCGTCCCCCGATTGAAGAACTTGCCTACCATGAACTTACTAAACCAGGAAGTGTCATTCGGATTAAAGCCCCTACAAAAATGGGAAAAAGCTCTCTCCTGAATCGGATTATCGCTTATGGGGAAAAAGTGGGCTACCGAACTGCTAGTTTAGACTTTCAGGAAGCTGATGACAATGTTTTTGCCTCCCTGGAGCAATTTCTGCGCTGGTTCTGTATCAATATTAGTCGGCAGTTGCACTTCAAACCGATGCTCGACGATTATTGGGATGAGGATATTGGTAGCAAGGTAAGCTGCACGTTCTATTTTGAGGGATATTTGCTTAAACAGCTCGATAGCCCCTTGGTCTTGGCATTGAATGAAGTGAATCAGGTTTTTAGTTATCCCAACATTGCCCGAGACTTTTTGCCCTTGCTGCGACTGTGGTACGAACGAGCTAAACAGGTTCAGGTATTCCAAAAGCTCCGATTAGTTGTGGCTCACTCTACAGAAATTTATGTACCCCTCCATCTCAATCAATCTCCGTTTAATGTTGGCTTACCGATTAAGCTACCAGAATTAACCTTGGAGCAGGTTGAGGAATTGGCACAACGTCATGGATTAGATTGGCAAAAGGCTAATCAAGCCAGACAATTGATGACAATGGTAGGGGGACACCCCTATTTGATACGCATCGCTCTATATTACCTGTGTCGGGGAGAGGTGACGCTGGAGCAGTTATTGCAAGAGGCTCCTACCCAAACCGGAATTTTTAGTGACTATTTGCGGCATCATTTAGTGACACTCCGGGAGGAACCTGCCGTAATGAGTGCCTTCCAGGTTGTTGTTAATGCTCAGGGTAGCGTTTGTTTAGAACCCCTGCTTGCCTATAAGTTAAGCAGTATGGGGTTAGTGCATCTAGAAGGCGATAAATGTACTCCCTCCTGCGAGTTATATCGCCTGTATTTTTCCTCTCAAAACTTGTTAACGGCTGAATTAGAAATAGGAAATAGCGATTCTTATTAGTTCTAGTGTAGGCCGTGCATTACCCATTACTTAGTATAAACTCCAGGCTCTTACTGAAATAACTAAATGCCCAATGCCCAATGCTCAATTTCCCAATTCCCATTTCCCATTCTTAGAATATCCTAGTGGCCCCCTACCACTGGATTCAAGTTTTTACATCCCGCGCCCTCCTATAGAAGAATTAGCTTACCAAGAACTCACTCAGCCGGGAAGCGTCATTCGCATTAAAGCCACCAAAGAGATGGGCAAAACCTCCCTGATGTTAAGGATTCTGGCTCATGCAACGACCTTAGGCTACCGGACTGTAAATTTGGACTTTCAACAAGTTGATGCAGCTATTCTGAGCAACTTAGATAAATTCTTGCGCTGGTTTTGTACTCGCATTAGTCAAGAGTTAAACCTCAAACCTAACTTAGATGAATATTGGGATGAGGATATTGGCAGCAAGGTGAGCTGTACTATCTACTTGAGATGGTACCTGTTAGAGCAACTTGATACACCTGTAGTTTTGGCCTTGAATGAAGTACACCGGATTTTTGAATACCCCTCATTAGCTCAAGAGTTTCTCCCTTTGTTGCGTTCGTGGCATGAAGAAGCGCAACAGGTAGAAGCTTGGCAAAAACTCCGCTTGATCGTGGTGTACTCTACCGAAGTCTATGTTCCCCTTAATATCACCCAATCTCCGTTTAATGTGGGGTTGCCATTAAGGTTACCAGAATTTACAAGGGAGCAAGTTGAGGAGTTGGCACGGTGTTATGGACTTGATTGGGCAGATGGTAGCCAAGCCGAGCAACTGATGGCAATGGTAGGAGGGCATCCTGGATTGGTGCGCCTTGCTATTTATCACCTTGCTCATCCCACCCTACTTAAGGAGGAAAAGTGGGGCAGACTGCAAGAGTTGTTGCAAGATGCAGATACAGAATCAGGAATCTATCGGGATCATCTACGGGGACACTGGACAACTCTTAAAAAAAACCCAGCCTTGGCAGCCGCATTCAAAACAGTAGTAACAGCAAATGAATCCGTTATATTAGAACCCATATTTGCCTATGAATTAGAAAGTATGGGCTTGGTGAAACTTAGTAATGATAAGGTGGCAGTTAGTTGCGAATTGTATCGTCGGTATTTTGGCAAGCAATTCCAACAAAGAGAGAATTTGGGAAACCAGCCTGAGCAAAGGTTACAGGAACGCCTGATGCAGTTAGAAGAAGAAAATCTACAATTGCAACGCTTGTGTATCTTAGATGAACTCACCCAACTGGCTAACCGACGTTACTTCGATCAATTCTTAGAACAAGAGTGGCGGCAGCTAGCAAGTGAAGCAGCACCGATGTCACTGATATTATGTGAAATCGATTTCTTCAAAATTTACAATGATTCGTTTGGGCATCAAGCGGGAGATAATTGTTTGCGGCAAGTTGCCAGTGCAATTTATGTATGCGTGCAGCAAATCATTAAAGGAGGGCTGATTGCTCGTTATTCAGGTGACGAATTTGCAGTAATTCTTCCCCATACAGAAGCAGTTAGTGCTGTCCAAATTGCCGAAAAAATCCGCAACCAAGTAAAAGCTTTAGGAATTGCCCATGCCAAGCTCCACATCGGCCTACCAGAAACGATTTCGCTAAGTTTAGGAGTTGCCAGTATCATCCCTCATGCTGATAGTTCTTCCATGGTGCTATTAGTTGGAGCTGATAATGCTCTCTATCAGTCCAAAGCACAAGGCCACGATCGCGTAACTTTATATGACTTTGCCAACCATTAACTTGAAAGTAGGGATGAGGGATGAGG
>DNXU01000553.1:6655-10318 GCA_003505715.1 Cyanobacteria bacterium UBA8803
AACAACAAATAACAAACAACAAACAACAAACAACAATGAACAATGGCTCTTATTATAAGGTGGGTGGTAGCCTGAAAATTGATGATAGTAACTATGTGGAGCGTCGGGCTGACTCGCAACTATATCAAGCCTTAAAGCTCGGAGAATTTTGCTATGTTCTTGATTCGCGGCAAGTCGGCAAATCATCGATTTTAGTGCGCATAAAGCATCGGCTGCAACAAGAAGGGTTTAGCTGTACCTACCTCGATATGACCAGAATAGGCAGCGAAAATATCAACCCAATCCAGTGGTATAAAGGTATCATCTCTGAGTTATGGCAGGGATTCAATCTGGTAGGGAAAGTTAATCTTAAAGCCTGGTGGCGCGAGGGAGAAGATGTATCGGTTTTGCAAAGCTTGAGCCGATTTATTGAAGATGTACTGCTAGTTCAAGTTCCCGGTGAAAAGATTTTTATATTTGTAGATGAAATTGATAGTATTCTCAGCCTCAATTTTTCAGTTGATGATTTTTTTGCCCTGATCCGCTTCTGTTATAACCAGAGAGCGCACAATCCAGAATATAACCGTCTTACCTTTGCTCTGTTCGGCGTCGCCACCCCTAGCGATCTGATTCGCGATAAAACTAGGACTCCCTTTAATATCGGCACAGCTATAGATTTACCTGGGTTTCAATTGGAGGAAGCACAACCCTTAACCAAAGGATTAGAGGGGAGGGTGAGTAACCCCCAAGGGATTTTCCGAGAAATCTTAGCTTGGACTTCCGGACAGCCGTTTCTCACTCAAAAGCTATGTCAGCTAGTAGTGATGGCTAGCTCAACTACCACGAACGGGATGCTGAATATTCCTCCCGGCACTGAGGCATTTTGGGTGGAAAATTTAGTGCGCGATCGCATTATTAAAAGCTGGGAAGGAAGCGACGAGCCAGAGCATTTGCGGACGATCCGCGATCGCATCCTGAGAAATGAGCAACGCGCTGGCAGATTGCTGGGCATCTATCAACAAATCTTACAATCTGCCCTAGGCGGGGTGCCCACCGATGACTCTCGAGAGCAAATTGAACTGTTATTGTCAGGCTTGGTGGTCAAACAGCAGGGTTTTCTGAGAGTCAAAAACCCCATTTATCAAGAGGTGTTCAACCTGGAATGGGTAGAAAAACAATTAAAGACCTTACGACCCTACTCCCAAGCCTTTGAAGCTTGGGTTGCCGCTAAAGGTCAGGACTCTTCACGGCTATTGCGGGGACAAGCATTGAGAGATGCTCAACTCTGGTCAGTTGGCAAAAGTCTGAGCGATGGGGATTATCAGTTTTTAGCCGCTAGCCAGGAAATGGATCGGCAAGAAGTTCAACAAGTCTTGGAGGCAGAACGCACTAAAGAAGTTGAGCGACGGCTGGTTCAAGAGAAAAAAAGTGCCAGACGGCAGCGGTTGTTGCTAGCTTTGGTCACCTTGGCATTACTTATTGCCATTGGGTTGGGACTGACTGCCTTCTTAGGATATCGCCAAGCCGCACTCAGCGAGATTAAAGCGATCGCGATATCATCCGACACTCTGTTTAACTTGCATAAAAATTTGGATGCCCTGATCGAAGCCATTAGAGCCAAACAACACTTGGAACAGTTAGGTAGAGCCGATCCCACTGTCGAACTCATAGTTGACAAGGTGCTGCGGCAGGCCGTTTATGATGTGGTTGAGTCCAACCGCTTATCAGGCCATAATGGGCCAGTTTACCAGGCCACGTTCAGTCCTGACGGTAAGACGATCGCAACGGCAAGTCGGGACAAGACGGTAAAACTCTGGCAGCGAGACGGCACTTTAGTGCGTACCTTAACCGGACATGGGGATCGGGTTTGGGGCGTGGCTTTTAGTCCCGACGGTGAGATGATCGCTACTGCTTCTTGGGACAAAACCGTCAAACTTTGGCAAAAGGACGGGACTTTAATCTTAACCCTCACCGGACATCAGGATCGGGTTTGGGGCGTAGCGTTCAGTCCTGATGGTAAGACAATCGCCACTGCTTCTTGGGATCGGACGATTAAACTGTGGCAGCGAGATGGCACTTTGCTGCGGACGCTGGCTGGACATAGTGATCGCGTTTGGGAAGCTGTTTTCAGTCCTGATGGGAAAGCGATCGCTTCAGCGAGTGAAGATAAAACAGTCAAACTTTGGCAAATAGATGGCACTTTGCTGGGTACGTTCGCTGGACATGGCGGTTCAGTTTACGGAGTGGGGTTCAGCCCTGACGGGTCTATCATTGCCTCTGCCAGCGAGGATCGGACGGTTAGACTGTGGCAACCGGACGGCACCTTACTCAATACCTTATATGGTTATACAGATTCAGTATACGGAGTAGCGTTTAGCCCTGATGGCAGTGTACTCGCCTCCACCAGTGGGGATACCACCGTCAAACTGTGGAGTCGCCAAGGCATTTTACTAAAAAACCTTCAGGGGCATAGCGATCGGGTTTGGCGAGCGGCTTTCAGTCCTGATGGGAAAACCTTGGCTACAGCTAGTCGGGACAGAACAGTCAGACTCTGGCAGTATGAGGGCACGTTACTTAAAAACCTCCAGGGGCATAAAGATTGGGTATGGGACGTGAAGTTCAGTCCAGACGGTCAGACCTTTGTTTCAGCAGGTCGGGATAAGATGGTTAAACTTTGGCACAAGGAGGGCACCTTGCTGCATACCTTGACTGGGCATAGCGATGAGGTTCTAGGAGTAGCTTTCAGTCCTGATGGGAAGGCGATCGCCTCAGCAAGTCGAGATCGAACAGTCAAACTTTGGACAATCAACGGCATGTTGCTGCGTACTTTTTCTGGACATAATGCAGCAGTTTGGTCTGTTGCCTTCAGTCCTGATGGTCAAACTATTGCCTCAGCCAGTGAGGATCGGACGGTTAAACTCTGGCAAACAGATGGCACCTTAGTGCGTACCCTCAGGGGGCATAGGGGGTCAGTTTACGAAGTGACATTTGCTTCGACAACTTTGGCGTTTAAGAGTTCTGACAGTCAAGCGTTGGCTTCAGCCAGTGAAGATCAAACAGTCAAACTCTGGAAGACTGACGGCACTTTGCTGCGTACTCTATCGGGACATAATGCAGCAGTTTGGTCTGTTGCCTTTAGTCCTGATAGTGAAACTATTGCCTCAGCTAGTGAGGATAAGACGGTCAAACTTTGGAAAACAAACGGCACCTTACTACATACCCTTACTGGACATGCCGCTGCCGTCTATGGAGTTGCGTACTCTTCGAGAACTCCGGTAACGCACAACCTTAAGGGTAATACCTCTAACCCAGCAGGCAGACAGGACAGAAGTTTTATTCTGGCTTCAGCGGCTGACGATAGGACAGTCAAACTCTGGAGGCATGACGGCACCCTAGTCACAACCCTCAACGGTCATACCGATTCAGTTTTTGGAGTGGGGTTCAGTCCTGATGGTAAAACGCTAGCTTCAGCCAGTGATGATAAGACGGTAATTCTGTGGAATTTGAGGCGTGTTATGGAGGTAGACAATCTCATCACCTATGGGTGCAATTGGGTGCGGGATTATTTGAGAACGAATGCTGAGGTGGAAAAGAGCGATCGAGATCTATGCCGCTGAAATGTGGCTCTATAGCTGTTGGGGAATTGGGAATGGGGAATGGGGAATGGGGAATGGGGAATGGGAA
>DNXU01000430.1:0-1899 GCA_003505715.1 Cyanobacteria bacterium UBA8803
TTCAAGCCGATCACCCATCACCCATTACCCATTACCCATCACCCATCACCCATCACCCATCACCCATCACCCATCACCCATCATCATGACTTATTTTTAACTCCTAGAGTTGCTCTAGGTAACTCAATAGGTCTGCCATTTCCTGAGGACGGGGTTGAAACTTGGGCATGGGTGGCGTTTGACCACTAATTACCTGCTGAATCAAACCGATTTTAGATTTTCGCTTAGAAACACTGTGTAAATTTGGCCCTACTCGCCCCCATGCTTGTAATCCATGACAACCAGCGCAGTTGATCTCAAAAATGGCACGACCTCTGACGGGATCGCCGTTTAGGGACAGAACATTCTTTACATAAGGGTCTGAAACCCGAAGCATGTAGAAACCCAGGATGCTTGCGCTAATTGCCAGTATCAGCGCGAGTACCATGATAGTAATCCGCCGAACTAGGGTGCCAGGTTGGGCAAGCTGCTTCTCCAAGGGATCTCCTGATAAGTTGAGAATTTGTAAACTATTTTGAGTTAATTAAGTTCAAAGCAGTTCAAATGGTAGTAATACTTGAGTTACCTGAGAGGGTAACAGTGTAACAGTTTATCGAAAAGTATGTCGATTAATAAACATAGCTTAAAAGTTACAGACTGACGCAGCAAGTTGAGACTTGTGGATATTTTGGGTGGTGAGGGTCGCAACTCCTTATCAAATCTTAGGGCTGCTAACTGTAGCTGTTTGGTCATCACAGCTAGTAGGATGAGAAACAGGTAAAAAAACTTATTCTTAGGAGAACGACCGTGGTTGAACCGCTGCTTTCAGGAATTGTTCTTGGCTTGATTCCAGTGACCTTGGCTGGGTTATTCGTTGCCGCCTACATGCAATACAAGCGCGGCGACCAACTGGGGATCAATAAGTAAAGAACGGCTGGGGGGTGGGAAATAAAGACAACTTTTCCTTACTCCCTGCTCCTACTCTCCCTCTTGAAGAGGACGATAGAAAGTCACCGCAGTGTTACCGTAGACTTTCTCACGGCAGATTTCCAGGGTAGGAATTGGTTGAGCCATCCAGTAATGGGGACTGTGTTCTACGGCAAGTTCACCCGAATCAGCGAGTAGCCGATCGCGAGCGATCGCTTCTAACACTGGTTGGTACAAGTCGCTGCGAAAAGGGGGATCGAAGTAAATGCGGTCAAACTTCTGACCTGTAAGGGTGTTTAAGCGCTCTACCACATCTCCCCGGAGGACGCGGAATTCTTGTCCTGGCTGGGCAACCCGCTCCCAATTCTGTTGAATGATAGTGCAAGCTTTACCCCATTTGTCAATACCTACCACCAATAACGCTCCCCGGCAAAGCGCCTCAGCCCCCATAGAACCATTGCCAGCACATAAATCCAGCCATCGGCAATTAGCGATCGCACCTTGCCAAATATTAAATATCGCCTCTCGTACCCGTGCTGCCGTAGGACGGGTAGTTTGTCCCGGTAGAGTTTTTAGCTGGCGATTGCCGTAAATTCTCATTTTAGTAATTGGTGATGGGTGATGGGNNATGGGGGATGGGGGATGGGTGATTGTGTGTTACCATATTGTGTAAACTTACCGATCAACTTTTTTGCCTCTTCAATTGGTAGTTATTTTATCAGCCGAGCCAGTTCCGTCCGGCTTTTTCTGCGGCCATAGCAGTTTCAAATCCAGTTTGTTCTTGTAGCACCTCACCCTCGGCATTGATTGCACGGAACAGCCAGTCTTTTTCACTTGTGTACATCACAATCAGCAGATTTCTGCGGATGTGGGTTATCAAATATATTCTATCAGTCACAATTATCTCCTCCATGAGAATTTATGTCTAAGGTTGTAATCTACAGCGCCAATGTTTGCCCCTATGCTCAGCGCACGAGGATGGTGCTATTAAGC
>DNXU01000430.1:1914-2595 GCA_003505715.1 Cyanobacteria bacterium UBA8803
GAATTAATCGAAATTGACTTGAAAAGCAAGCCAGATTGGTTTACTGAAATATCTCCTTTCGGGAAAGTTCCGCTCCTCAAACATGGTGAAAACACGGTTTGGGAGTCTTCAGTTATTAACGAGTATCTAGAGGAAGTTTTTCCCGATCCACCCTTACTCCCCTTTGAGCCAATCAGAAGGGCACTAGCTCGGATTTGGATAGATTTTGCCAATACCAAATTCACTCCTGCTTTCTACAAACTTTTGCTCACTCAAGAGCCTCAAAAGCAGCAAGAATGGTTTGATGAGCTTGAGAAACATCTATTGTTTATGGAGAATGAAGGGTTAAGCAAGCGCTCGGCAGATGAACCCTATTGGTTGGGAAAATCTCTAAGTCTCGTCGATCTATCCTTTGCTCCTTGGTTTGAGCGATGGCCTGTCCTAGAGCATTATCGTGGTCTGAGTTTACCAGGCTCCTGTACTAGGCTGCAAGAGTGGTGGCATAGGATGCAGAATTGTTGGGTTGTTCAGCAAACCGCACATCCGCCGGAATTTCATATCCAACAATACAGCCACTATGCTAGTAATAATGCATCTGGCATTACTGCTCAAGAGATGCGACGGTATTGATAATCGAAAAGTGGAATCACCGCCGACCCAACCCGAAAACTTTGAACTCCCCTTTGAGGGAAAGTTATCACA
>DNXU01000430.1:2602-3679 GCA_003505715.1 Cyanobacteria bacterium UBA8803
AGGATAACCGTTGGGTAATCATGACAAATCTAGTACCTTGGGACTAATTATTTCGCAGTCCTTGTTCTCGCAAGAGTGCATCTGCCCAAACCGCGTCTTTTTCCTTCAAGGGTGGGACTGGCTCTTGGCTATAATCTATGGCTAAGTTGTATCTTGCACGTTCGTACACTCCATTTAATAAAGCTTGCAAATCCACGAGAGGTTCTGTATCCTCTGACTGCAACGGTAAGGGAAACGATGGAATCGCTTCTCGCACGCTAAAACCATACAATTGGGCTAGAGGACGGCGATCGCCTTGACTAACCACAATTCGATAATCTGAGGGAGGCACTTCGCCTAAAAATAGCATCGGCTTCCCCCCTCTGAGTAAATCAATTTCTACTAAGTGGGTGGTAGTTGCTAACACTTGTTTTCGCTTCCGTTTGTAAGCTTTTCTCCCCTCACCTGCACGTTTATTCTTAGGAGATAAAATTTCAATCGCTGTCACGACATAACTCGTGGCGACTTCTTGAATTTCTAAATAACTTTCCTTAACATTTTCTGGCACAGGTATTGTCACTGTTACCGCTTTCGATGTAGAAGCAAAGGTGGCTGTTGATGAAGTTGGTTTAGTCACCTTATTTTGAGAAAATATAGATACATCAGGAATTCCCACCAAAACGGAATCTGACTCATCGCTTAAATAAGTGCGCTGCTCAATAGCCACTCGATATTGAGGAGGAATTTGTGGTGCTAAGGAGTCGGCTAGATTCACGATTAACCGATTATGTACTTCTGACCAAAATGCAGGATTTTCTAAATAAGGATTCATACCTGGAAATGGAGAAGACATAAAACACTCCTTGATAAATAATTTAATTTAACGCACCAACTTTTGAGGAATCAGGTAAGTAATTGTCAAGGGAAATAACCGGGGGTAAACCTCGCCCGAATTGCTGCCGTTTCCTGTCCGATTTCTTGTGGAATTTGCTCCACCCTCATCCTGAGACTGTTGATATTGCGCTCGAACTGCTCTTTCTCTGAGGAAAGCATCACCAAATTTTGAGCTGGCTCTACCCCACCTGAATCGCGAGGGGC
>DNXU01000375.1:0-230 GCA_003505715.1 Cyanobacteria bacterium UBA8803
CAATTACCAATTACCAATTCCCTCACTTAGCAATTACCGTCTCCGATACTGGCATAGGTATTCCCCCCGATCGAGTAAAGAGAATTTTTGAATCCTTTGAACAGGTGGACGGTTCCACAGCAAGGCAATACGGTGGCGCAGGCTTGGGACTGAGCATTACCAAACAGCTGGTGGAGTTGCACGGGGGTCAAATGTTGATCGAGTCTACCGTTGGTATTGGTTCGCGCTTT
>DNXU01000375.1:387-1746 GCA_003505715.1 Cyanobacteria bacterium UBA8803
GGGCAGGGCTAATTCATGGTCATCAGAGAAAATTACTGAGTCTTCTGTACCGAGTACAAATTACTCCTCCATTTTGTTACTGCCTGAGTCGGAGTCTGGTGCAGCTTGCCCAATTCTTAGTTGTGCGCATGAGTTGACGATCTTGATTGTGGATGACGATCCGATCAACCGTCAGGTACTTCTCAACCATCTATCTCTGCAAAACTATTGCGTTGCTCAAGCCTCGAATGGGATAGAAGCATTGGCATTGATTGAGAAAGGGCTGAAACCTGACCTAATTTTACTTGATGTGATGATGCCGAAAATGACTGGCTATGAAGTCTGTCGAAGGCTGCGCGAGCGTTTTCCGGCTAATGAACTGCCAGTTTTAATGTTGACCGCTAAAAATCAAGTTTCAGATTTAGTAGAAGGCTTAAATGCAGGTGCTAATGATTATCTGACGAAACCCATCTCGAAAAATGAACTACTAGCTCGTATTAAAACTCACCTACAGGTATCTAAGCTCAACCTAGCTTACAGTCGCTTTATGCCCCGTCAATTCCTCCAGCTTTTAGAAAAGGAAAGCATTGTTGATGTCCAATTAGGCGACCAAGTGCAGAAAGAAATGTCGGTACTATTTTCCGATATCCGCGATTTCAGTACGCTATCAGAGACTCTAACTCCCCAAGATAATTTCAAATTTATCAATGCCTATCTGTCGCGCATGGAACCCGCCATTAGCGAAAATAACGGCTTTATTGATAAATACATTGGCGATGCAATTATGGCTCTGTTTAGCGGTGAGGCAGATGATGCAGTTAAAGCGGGAATTGCCATGCTCCATCTGCTGGCCGAATACAATCAACATCGCGCTAATTACGGTTATGTAGCCATTAGAAATGGCATTGGCATCAATACCGGGTCATTGATGTTAGGTACGGTAGGCGGCAAAAATCGCATGGATAGTACGGTGATTAGCGATGCTGTAAATTTAGCATCTCGCCTGGAGTCGTTAACGAAAGATTATGGTGTATCCTTGTTAATCTCACACCAGACCTTCTCGCGTTTGCAGCAACCTTTAGATTATGCGATCCGCATGATTGACCGAGTTCAGGTTAAAGGTAAATCAGAATGGGTCACAGTCTATGAAGTCTTTGATGCCGATGCGCCGGAAATTCGAGATAGCAAATTGGCGTCCAAACCAGATTTTGAAGAGGCTTTATCACTTCTTAACCAAAATTATATCCGAGAAGCAGGAAAACTTTTTGAAAAATGCTTGCGCCAAACCCCAACGGATTCAGTAGCTAAAATCTATCTAAGGCGCTGTCGGGATTGGCGATCGCTCCTGAAATAAGAGCTGATACCAAATCCGCTGCCATT
>DNXU01000375.1:1851-2154 GCA_003505715.1 Cyanobacteria bacterium UBA8803
GCCAAGGCGATTAGGACAAATAGACCATGTTCATTCTCAAAGCCGACGCCAAAATCGCCGCACCCAACGCCAAAGTTTGATCAACAGTTCCTCTAGCCAAAGCATACCGAGGTCTAGCCATTCTAATACTCGCTCTAAGGGGTGCTTAACATATCCAGTTGGGGTTGCCTGAGTTTCAATCCAGTCGGGTACAGGATCGGCCTCGGTGACAGCGGATTTGGTAAGGGATATATCGGATGGGTTGGGGGGTGAGGAATTGGCAAGAGTATGGTCTTTTTGTTGGTGACTATCTGGTTTTGGGGT
>DNXU01000375.1:2353-2766 GCA_003505715.1 Cyanobacteria bacterium UBA8803
GGGGTGTATATATTTTGCTGAGAGACTTTTGGGCACTCAGGTAACGTTTGATAACGCGCCAAACTGGATTGCCTCGTGTTAAGGGCATTTTACTATTGAACCCTTCAGGGAGTTGGGCGGGGGGGTTGGGACTTTCTCCCGCGATCGCATAATGATTGGGTGCAGAATGAGTAGGATTTTGGGTTAAGTCTTTGGTAAGAGGATTACCAAATAAATCATCCCAGGTTAGCCAGGGGTCGGGTGTAGAGGTAGCTGTCGGTGGTAGGACAGTGGGGGGTTGGGAGATGGCGCGATCGCCTGCGAGTTGCTGAACTTGTGCTTGAGGAGTTGGTGGGAGGCTGGATGATTCTGGAGTATCTGTCTGGGAGAGATTTGAGCCGCGTCTGCCAAAAAAGTAGTCAATGGCTGCGTAA
>DNXU01000375.1:2851-13497 GCA_003505715.1 Cyanobacteria bacterium UBA8803
GATCGCGGCGGGCGATCGCAATTGGGGAGTCCGTAACGAGGGGGTGCGCTTCTAATTGGGCAACCTGGCGATCTAGGGTAGTTAAGGCTTCTTGGGGCACCTTGATTTGGTTTTTCAAGGCGGATGACTGACGCCGCAGGAGGACTAAGAATTGGGTGACGGCGCGAGGGAGGTGAATAGGACTGGAAGATTTAGCAGTACTATTGACGAGGGCGGATTCTCCGAAGAGATTTACTGCGATCGCTACAGGACTAGTCTGCACCCAGGCCATTAAGCGCCAAAATAGCCGCAAAGGCAAAAACAGCGGGGGATGATCCAGGGTACTCAGACGAGATGCAGCTTTTTTCAGGTCTGCCTTTTTCAAGAGACGGCGCTGGCGCATGAGGTTAGCTACTTCCCAGGTAATTCTGGATAATAGTTTGTGCTGTTGCTGAGGAGTGAGAATATCCAGAATTTGATTTTCGACGCTAACGAGTACTAGAGTGCGCTCTGGTAAAAGTGTTGCTACGCCCTGGATCACCAAACCCTGTTGGTTAGTCTGTTTCTGAGTCTTATTGATTAGCTGTCCGTTGTTAGCGATCGCCTGCCGATCAACTGCTGTTTTTTCGACAGACCACTCGCCGCTGACGACTGACAAAAAATTAGGTACTGAGGCAGCTAGCCCGGATGGAGTTGGTAGGGGCAATATTTTAACTTCCTTAAGTACTCGCTGAATGGGGGTATCAGCGGTTAAGGGTGTCTGTGGCGGTTGGGATTGGGTAAGGGCTTTTAATGTTGGCCATCCGGAGCGGGCTTCTTGCAGGAGTTGGCGGCTGGCTGATAGACTGGCTTGTACTAGCAGGTAGATAGGATATAGCAGAATTTGTACTCCCCAGATGGCGGCGACTTTCAGATGTCTGGTGGCGCGACCGCTTTTCACGATTAATCGGCGAGATTGCCGATTAATCAAATTGAACAATCTGCTACGATAGGGGCCGTTGTTAGGGGAGGACATGGTGTCAGGGTTAGGCAGTTGTGTTTCATTATTCCATTAAAGGAAAGAATTCGACTGTAGGGATGGGTCTGAGCCTATTAAACTCAGCAGCTCATTCTCAATCAGCCTGTCAATAATCTGAATATTTTTTGAAGACTCAGGTGGATGGCAAGCAAGCTCTGCCAATATTTTGAGCAGATTGTCAGCCCCTACAATGTTGGATATAGTTAATACTTGGGAGAGAGGGCATTTTAGAGTTTTGAGAGTATGTCACCATTCTCCTACCCCAATTGCTCCTTGGCGAATCCTATAAAATGCAAAGTTTTCCAACCCTCAATAGCCAGCGAATTATTCATTTGACTGAAGTTTCTGCCACTGGCTTTCCTGTGGCTGATTTCTATAAGTATAAGTGCCGAGTACGGGTCATATCTCACGAGGGCGAAACCTTGCTGCAAAAGGATCTATTTGCTCGGATGCAGCCCAGCTGGTTAGTAGAGTTGAAGAGTAAGGGCGATTGCACGATCGCCCTTACCCTTTGCTACCGCGAAGGAGACATTACCAACCCCTGGCAAGATGCCGGAATGGTAACATTCGCTACAGAAAACTGCCTGGAAGGCGATCGCAACGCCGAGTTAGAATTTCCAATTACAACCTGGGCACAAGCCCCAGAACTAAAGCTGAAAGTACGCCTAACCCAAAGTACTACTGAAGGTAGTAGCAGCACCGTTACAGTATTTAGCAAGCAGACCAGTTCCCGACAGCGCAGCATAACAGAAAAAGTAAAGGTTGAGCTTCCTCAACCCACACCACTCACGCCCCAGGATGAGGTGATTGTCAAAGATGTGTGGAATAAGCTAAGGGCTTGGAAAGAACTGCAAATAGAAAAGTTTTTCAAACGCCTGCTCCTAGAGGAGCCAGAGTTAGAGTATTTATTTGGCGAGGCGCTCGACAGCATCAGCGACTTTTTTTATGAGTTGTTTGATTGTGCCATTCACCAACTTCAGCCCGAAACTCAAGTGATTGTGGGTGAACCCCTGATGGGTGTACCACCCGAAAGGGAACACGGATTTAAAACAGTTGCAGAATACGGTAGTTTCTTTGCAGATGCAGGAATGCGCCCGGAGCATTGGATCAAAGCACGGCAGGTGTGGATGTGGATGCTGCCGTCGATTCCCTATTTAGAAGAATACGATCGCGAAGATTTGAGCAAAGGCCAGAATTCTGCCCTCTATAAATTTTTCAATACTTATATAATTTTGCCCATGGTGGAGGCAACTCATCAGTATGAAGCTGCTTTGCCACCGGAACTGCTGCAAAAAATGGCAGCCTGCTGGGAGGTATTTAGCCAGAACAAGCAGCAGATGGGCATGGAATTTTACCAAATTCTGTTTGAGAAATATCCATTTGTATTGCCCATTTTCGGACGGGCAGATATGGATTATCTATCGCTGCATTTATTCCAGGCATTGGAATTTCTGGTGCGCTGTTTGCAAAGTGGCAGTAGTGATGAGATGTTGCAGGAACTGCGGTTTTTAGGGCAAGTTCACAGCTTTGCCGACGTACCTTCCTGTGCCTACCCAGCGATCGCTGATACGATATTTGTCTTGTTTGAGCGGTACTTGCCCGACTTCACCCCAGAGTTACAGCAGGGGTGGCAAATTGTGTTGGATCGGGTGGTTAACGTAGTCAAGATGCCCATGCTCAATCAAGAACGGATTCTCAAAAAAGCCAAGCAGTTCTTGGATCTAATTTCATCGGAACAAGCATGGGAAGTGGAGGACAAGGAACGACGCTGGCAAGAAATCAAAGAGGAAGTTAAAGCCACCGGAACCTATACCCACACCTATGAGGAACTAGCCTATGGCACTCAGGTAGCTTGGCGCAATGCTTCAAAGTGTGTGGGACGGATTGCTTGGAATAATATGGTGGTGCGCGATCGCCGTCACGTTACCGATCCCGATGAAATGTTCCGCGAACTTCAGGAACACGCGCAATTTGCAGCCAATGGGGGCAACCTGCAAATCACCATGACCGTATTCCGCCCCAGACAGCCGAAGGAACGGTGGGGGCCGAGGATCTGGAACTCTCAACTATTCCGTTATGCCGCCTATGAGCAGTCTGATGGCACCATTTTGGGCGATCCAGCCAATCTGGATCTGACCAACGCCATTATCAAATTGGGTTGGCAACTCCCAAAACCGCATACTGCTTATGACATTCTGCCTTTGGTGATTGAGGTTCCTGGTCAAGCGCCGAAAATGTATCACTGGCAGCCCGAAGAGGTACTGGAAGTGGAGATTGAACATCCCACCATCCCGAAGTTCAAAGCTATTGGGATGCGCTGGTATGCCATTCCTGCCATTAGTAACTTTTCAGTTCATATTGGCGGGGTTAATTATGGCTGTATGCCCTTCAATGGCTGGTATATGGATACCGAAATCATGCGGGATTTCCTCGATGAGTACCGCTACAACAAGATGGAGGAAATCGCCAAAGTTCTGAAGCTAAATACCAGTTCTGAACAAACTTTGTGGCGCGATCGCGTGGCTTTAGAACTTAACACAGCCATCCTCTACTCCTTCCAAAAAGCGAAGGTAACGATGGTGGATCACCAAACCGCTTCCCGTCAATTCCTGACTCACGATCTGCGTGAAAAGAAAGCCGGACGGGAATGTCCAGGTGATTGGGGGTGGGTGGTTCCCGCCACTGGAGGCAGTGCTTGTCCGGTGTGGCATCACCAAATGCGTGATTTTTATTTAGAGCCTGCCTATCATCATGCCGCCGATCGCTGGGCAGTTGAAGACGGATTAGATCTGGAAAAGCTCACAGTAGTTGCTGATCAGGAAGGAGATAAACAAGACCGGATTCTGATTCTTTATGCGTCGGAAACTGGAACCGCCGAAGGGTTTGCCCGTAAAGCTGCCCGTCAACTGAGCCGCTATCGTCCCAAGGTGATGGCACTCAATGATTACAACACCAACACTCTGATATCGGAAAAGCTGTTACTGGTTGTTACTTCAACCTTTGGTAATGGTGAGATGCCCAGCAACGGTAAGCGATTTCTACAATGGTTGCAACAACAGCCCAAGGGGGCCCTCAACGGCTTAAATTACTCCGTTCTTGGCATCGGTAGCACTGTATATGAACACTTCTGCGCTGCTGGGATTTCCGTCGATAAGGCACTGGCAAAAGCAGGCGCAAACTGCATTGTGCCGATTCATAAAGGTGATGAAATTAAAGGACAGGCAGATACTTTTAAGCAGTGGTTGGGCTTGGTTGCCCGTGTGGTTGGTGAAGATACGACCTCTGGTAGTACTGCAAATTCTACAGTTAAACTGAGCGTTACCTTTCTTGAGGAAGCAACACTGCCTCCTAGTTCTACCGATCGCGGCATTCCCGTTCCTGTAGTTGCGAATCAAGAACTGCTGCAAGAAGTGATTCCAGGCAGTCGTTCCACTCGCTTTATCGCCTTTGACCTAACTGATACCGATCTCCAGTATGAAACAGGCGATCACGTTGCCGTGTATCCCTGCAATCCACCGGAGTTGGTGCAGCAATTGTGCGATCGCCTTAACCTCAATCCTACTAGTTACTTCACAGCTCAATACGTCACCACTAGAGGTGAGGCGTTGGAGGATCGACCACCCATTGCTGTTCCTAACACGGTTAATCAAGTCCTTTCCGAAGATCTGGATCTAGCATTGCGAGAACCCTTCACCGATCTGCTAGCTTACCTGTATTCCCAAGTGCAAAACCCCCAGGAAAAATATCGTCTGGAAACTTGGTTAGAAATTTTGCGGCAAGGGGATGAACATCCCGATAGCATCGCCCTCAAAAAGACCATCACGGATAACTTTATGAGTGTGATGGATCTGTTTGATAAATTTCCTTCCGCCTCCATTGAACTTGCGCCACTGCTGGAACTATTACCCAAGCAAAAGCCCCGTCTTTATTCCATTTCCTCCTGTCCTCTACTCCATCCCCGCCAAATTCAAATTACGGTAGGGGTACTGCAAATCAAAACAGATGCAGGTAAGGTGCGTCAGGGGCTTTGTTCTAACTATCTAGCTGGACTGCAACCTAGCTCCTCGGTTCGGATTGACGTTCGTACCTCTGCTTTCCGTCCCCCTGCTGATGCTCTAGCACCAATCTTGATGGTAGGACCAGGAACGGGAGTTTCTCCTTTAATTGCCTTCCTTCAGCATCGGGAAGCCTTGCAAAACCAAGGCACTCAGTTAGGTGAAGCTAGCCTTTACTTTGGTTGTCGCAATCACAATGATTTCCTCTATCAAGAACAGTTACAAACCTGGCGCGATCGCGGTGTTCTCACGGGGTTAAACGTTGCGTTCTCTCGGTTGGGAGAAGAAAAGCAATATGTCCAAAACTTGATGGAACAGGAACCCGAAAAACTTTGGCAAATCCTCAGCCATCCCCAATGTCATTACTATGTTTGTGGGGATGCCAAGATGGCGGATGATGTCTTGGCTGTGATGAAGGCGATCGCTAAAAAGCAAGGGAAACTCACCCATACAGAAATGGTGCAATTCTTTGACCGGATGAAGCAGCAGAAACGCTTCTTTAGCGATGTTTGGGGTGTAACACTCAACTTCAAGCAAGCTATCCAACAGGTTCAAAAAGATAACTATTCTAAAGCAGAAATCTGGCTTAATCGTATCAAAGATTCTGTAGATGTTTACAACCCAGAGTCAAACCCCATCTTTTACGAAGTCCTCCAGAAGCATTTCCCTGGCGCTATACCTATGCCTGCCTATGTGCAAATGACCTATGAGGCATTGACTGCTTACGATTTTGATGACAAGAACACGATGGGGATGACCACTCTCTGTCGAGATGAAATCACCGAGCCGTTTTTAGCTGAAGTGATCCGAATTTGGGGCGAATCGTTCAATTGCTCTAGCTTAGCGGGGTTTGTAATGATGGGCAAAACAGCCTTAGCTGCCGCGACTGACCATGTACCCATTGTAGAGGACAAACGGCGGTTTGCCTTTTATGCTATGCCCCACATTGCCATTTCTAAAGATGGGGAAGTGGGCAAGGTTTACCGTTATGGCATCCAAAAAGTTTCTCATGCTTGTGGTGCCCTGGAGGCGATCGTTAAAGAACTTTTATCTGGCAGGCTCAAGTTAGAGATGGATATGCAGGATGTAGAACAAACGATCGTTCGGCAAAAGATTCTTTCCACTATTTACTATGGGGATAAGCCTAACCTGTTAGAGATCACCAAATTAGCATCCCAAATTGTTTCTAGAGATATCCAAAATCTGCTTACTGCCGTAGATACGTCAGTATTCAAATATGCCGTAATGACTGGCATCCAAATTCACGGGCCGATGGATACCACCTGGATTTACCCTCAAGAGTTCTATGTCGTTGGCAGCGATATTCCTGGAGGTAAAGAAGTCCTCACTGTGTTTAAGGATCTCCAAGAAGAGCAAGAGTTGATGATGGAGCCTAGTGTAGTGGGTTAGAAGGCTATTTAATAAGGGGGGGTTACTGCTCAGAGTAAACCCATTCCCCATTCCCCATTCCCTTAAATTGTCTTGAGAATCGGAAAGATCAGTGCTTCACGTCTAGCTATCTCGGAAACCGGATCTACTAAAGTGAGATTTTCTTGCAGTTCTATTCTCAGTGGTTGTGGATCGATTGGCAACTGCTGTGGGAGTTCGAGTGAGCTATGGTTGAGGGTAACTCCGAATTCAGCTAGGATATCAGCGCTATCGTAGGGTAATTCGGCATATTTACTGAAGGTATAGCTCTCGGATGGGTCAAGAATCCTGGCTTTGCTCATGATTACGCTCGATCGCTAACGCTAACTTCATAAATAGTCTTACCATGAATTGTACTGAAAATATTTAACAAGGCAGCTATGCTGCTATGTATAGCAACCGCCACAAGGGTTAGGACATTTCAAAAGCTGGGATTGGCAATTTGGCTTTAAAACCTTCGTCCTAATCGCCTTGGCGACTGTTATATGACCTACAGGAACTTCAATTAATACCTTATAGATGCGATCGCGTCTCTACCAAATCCATCACTATGTTCGGACTCAAGCATCTCAGTATCAAATCAAAACTGCAAATCATTCTATTGTTTGCTAGTCTGGGTTCCATCTTGGTGATTAGCTATCTCAGTTGGAGCAAAGCGCGGGAGATCCTAACCCATCGCATTTTTGACCAGCTAACCAGCGTGCGAGCCTCCAAAGCTTATCAGGTAGAAGCGTACTTCAAAAACTTAGAAAATCATTTGCAAACCCTCTGCGAAAATCAGATGACTGTAGCAGCGATGCGGGAGTTTAATCAGTCTTTTGATGACTTGGATAAAATTTCCTTTTCTCTGGAGCGAGATGCCAAAGTTGAAAGCTATTACACGCAAGAGTTCTTTCCCAGGCTCGCTAAAAATATTGAAGGCGAACCATTATTTGAAACCTATCGCCCAACTGGAAATGCCGCCCGTGAACTGCAATATCAATACATTGCCAACAATCCGAATCCGGTCGGCAAAAAGGATGTGTTGGATGATGCCAAAGATAACAGCAAGTATAGCGCAGTGCATCGTCGTTATCACCCATTATTTCGCAATTTGATTAAAAGGTTTGGTTACTCTGACCTATTTTTGATTGATGCGGAAACAGGCGATATTGTTTACACAGTTTATAAAGAAACAGACTTCGGCACCAATCTTTATAGTGGACCCTATCGCAATACGAATCTGGCAGAGGTGGTACGTCAAGCCCGCGACAATCCAGATTTGGGAGCCATTCAACTGGTGGATTTCCAGTTCTACCGCCCGTCCTACAATGCCCCTGCTGCCTTCATAGCAGGTTCTATTTACGATGGTTCCCGTCGAGTGGGCATTCTAGCAGTGCAGTTGCCAGTTGATGAAATTAACCGGGTATTAACTGGCAACCAAAATTGGAAACAGGATGGGTTGGGAGATACGGGAGAAACCTACCTCGTAGGTGATGACTTACGCTTGCGATCGGCGGCGCGTCTCCTGCTCGAAAATCCAGCCGCCTACCTCGACGTTTTACGCCACAATCAAGTCCGCTCGGAAATCGTTAGCTCAATTGAAAAACTGAAAACGGCGCTATTAGTGCTTCCCATCAATACTGAGGCTGCCAAAAAATCTATGGCAGGTAAATCGGGAACACAAATTATGCAGGGCTACGGTGGTTCAGATGTTCTCAGTTCCTATGCACCTCTGAATATTCATGGAGTCAATTGGGGAATTATTTCAGAGATGGCATTGTCTGAAGCATACGCCCCGATTAATGCTCTACAGAATTATCTCCTACTCTCTACGATCGTTCTGATTCTACTTCTAACCTTGTTGGCAACGATCGCATCTCAGCGATTGATGCGACCGATTGATTTGATGATTCAGCGATATGGCTCCCGCCATGTTGAGGGAAAACCCTTAACTTCCTCAGTAGACTCCCCAGATGCGGACGCAGATAATTCCACCCCAGAAATGGATATTGGAGATGATGACGAACTTCGGGAACTGAGCCAAATTTTCCAGGAGATGAGGCAGCAAATTCACGAGAAAATCGCAGCGCTCGCTCAGAAAGAGCAGGAAAACGAAATGCTATTATTAAACATCCTACCGCGTCCGCTGATGGAACGGTGGCGGCAGGGAGATACTAAACTAGTGGATCGGGTGCAACAGGTAACTGTGATTGCGATCCAAATAGTGGGTTTGGCAAAATCGACCGAACAACAAGGAGTTCAAACGGTTGCTAATGCTTTTAATGAATTCATCGTCCAATTAGACGATACGGGTGAAAAATCTGATATTGAACGATTAGATTGTTTTGGCGATCGCTACATTGCTGCCTGTGGCTTAACTAAACCCCGCTTAGACCACGTCAAGCGGGTAGTAGATTTTGCTCACGAGGCTTTGAACCTAGTCAAAGCGGTAAATCAGAAATACAATCTGGGCTTAAATCTGCGGATTGGCATTCATACAGGGGCAGTGACGGCTGCCCTGATTGGGCAGAAAAAATTTCGCTACGACCTCTGGGGAGAGCCATTGAGCATTGCCAGCCAATTAGAGCGACAGGCAGAGCCAAACACCATTCGCGTGACGCAAGCGGTGTACGATCCTGTACGCGATCTGTTCCCCTTTGAGTCGAATAAATCCGTTGTTCTCGAAGACAAGCGCACGCTACCGACTTGGGTACTTGGCAAAACCGGACTGCGGGATTTGATCGACGAACTGACCTTTGGGCTGAGTTTCGATGATGATGATGATCTCAATCCCCACAGCACAGAGGAGCGCGACTGATGACTAACCTATCGAGCGATCAGGCTACATTACTTCAGGGCATCGGGTTAATCCTAGGATTACCTCTACTGGTAGTTGGGCTGGGGGAACTGATTGAGCGATGCCAGCGCCATAGACACCCTTGGGCAACCGTATTTATTGCTACGCGCAATTTGCTGTTACCACCCTTAGCCCTGTGGCTGGTGATGCATCGTTTTTTTGGGATACCTGAGGGTGCGATCGCCCTGCGCCTGATTGGCAGTTTATATTGGATTGCCCTCATTTATACACTGCTGCTGCTGCTCAATACCATCTTGGTAACTGGCAAAAAGCAGAAACTTTGGCAAATTCAGTTGCCCAACCTGCTATTCCAGTTGCTTCGCGCCTTAGTGATACTGAGTATTCTCGCTTACGTGTTAGCCCAGGTCTGGAAGGTCGATTTAACTAAAGTCATAGGTGCCCTTGGTATTGGGTCTTTAGTGATTGCGCTGGCATTGCAAGATACATTGAGCAATTTAGTATCGGGCTTTTTGCTGATTGTGGAAAGTCCGTTTAAGGTAGGCGACTGGATTCAGGTTGGGGAATTAGAGGGGGAAGTGATTGAAATCAACTGGCGAGCCGTGCGAATTAAGACCCTCGATCGCGACATCATCATCATTCCCAACGGCAATCTGGGTAAGGAAAACATTTGCAATTACACCATGATCGATCCCTTACATGCCGTGCGGTTAAGGATGCCATTTTCCTATGAAGATCATCCCAATCTAGTTCGCAAAACGCTACAAGCTGTTGCTCTGTCGATAGAGGGAATTCATCCTGACCCGTTGCCTCAGATCGATCCTCAAGTCTACAAAAATAGCTATATTGAATATGAAATCCGCTTCTTCATCACCCACTACAGCCAGTTAGAACACATCGAAGACGAATTTTTGGCTCGTGCCTACTATGCGATTCGTCGCAATCAGCTTCATGTTCCCTTTGCTGACAAGATTGAATACAAAATCGAGGGCTTGCCAGCTGACGGCAACAATACACCGGAACGTTTGATAGAAATTTTGCGATCGCTGCCCCTATTTGCTCTTTTAGACAACTCAGCCCTCCAATATTTAACCCAACATACCAGGGTAGAACTCTTTGGCATTGGGGAAAAGATTGTTAGTGCTGGCGAAGTCGATCGGGCACTTTATGTTGTGTTAGGAGGTCAAATCTTACTTTCCTTAGATCCTAAAATTGGTCAGAAGCAGGAGATTATTTATTTATCCGAGGGCGACTTTTTCGGCGAACTGGTGTTTTTACCGGGAGAAACCAGCCCTGTTTTTGCCATGGTAACCCAGACTGCCAAGGTACTCAAAATCGCACCTGCCGCGATCGCCCATGTGGCTCAACA
>DNXU01000449.1:0-8123 GCA_003505715.1 Cyanobacteria bacterium UBA8803
TCACCCATCACCCATCACCCATTTCAAACTCTTGCCCTGAACTGTGCGATTCTAGTGATATAGCTGGTATAGCCGAATAATTCTATGCAGCCAAATAGATTGCGCCTCGATCAGATTGCTGAGTACACCTCCATTGCTGCCTCTATCCTCGGCATCTTCATTTCCACTGCTTCCAGACAGATTGTCTATGCTGCTGCTCCTCTGTCTGTATCTCTCTTTCTCAATTTACTCAATCGGCAACGGTTCGAGGAGCAAACGCAGCGCAGCCTGACAGCAACAGCGGCACGAGTTGAGCGGCAACTTGCTCAAATCGAACAGGCATTCTCCCATTTACAGCAAGATGTCGCTAACGAACTCAACAGCCAATTCCATACCATTGATGGCAGGTTAACCTCCTCTCAACAAGCGCAAGCCAACTTCTTTACCACTCTCTCTCAGCTAGAACAGAGGGTTTCACAACTGACTACTGAGGTTGCCAGCGAGATTCAAACCCTGCGTCAGCTGCTTCAGTCTCAAGCCGCTGTTGTCAATCCCGCAACGCTACAAGATATCCAGCAAGGACTCTCCGGGATGCAAAATCGCCTCAGAGCTTTTGAGTCTCTCAATTTAGGATTACTGCCGCAAAACCTTTCTCAACTCCAAGCTAGCTTTGAGGAAAGATTTTCTCAACTGCAACAAAGCGTTGCTACCCTTCGCCAAGAGATTGAATCTCAAGAGCCTACCATAGATCCCGCAGCACTGGAAAGGGTTCAGCAAGAACTGACGCAGTTAAAAAGTCAAATTGCTTTAATTGAATCCTTTAATATTAGGTCAGTTCTTCAATCTATTACTCAGCTTCAAGCTCAGCAGGACAGTCTACTACAATCGATCTCTAGTATTGACCAACACCTAGAGAATTTACCCTCAACAGTAAGGGTAGATAGCCTCCAAACTCAGGTCGAGCGATTACAAGCAAGTTTAAACCAATTGCAGGGGAACTGGCAACAACAGCAAGATAATTTACAAGCAGCGATTGACCAATTAGAACAACAACTACAGGATTTAATTGCAGGATGGTCACCACCGCCTCCACCTCCAGATGAGGAAGAACTACTTTATATAAATTTGGGGATTGATTTTGGCACCAGTTTTACCAAAGTCTGCTTCCGCGATATTGGACGCAACTATTCTGAGGTTGTGACATTTGCGGACAGATCGGCGAATCTGGAGGAAGCACTTCTACCTACCAAAATTGGGGTATTGGAGGACGGTACGCTGCTGGCAGGACTGACTGCTGCCGAATGGGCGGCTCTAGAGCAGCCCCTGAAAACATCCATTAACTATATTAAAATGCGCTTGGCCGACCTGGATATTCCCCAACAAAGCGATCGCTGGCGGCTGGATCGTCTGCCGGAATTGGATCGGCCCGAAACCGTAGAAAACCTTTGTGCTTACTATTTAAGTTGCGCGATCGCCCGCGCTCAGTCTTGGATTCGGCAGAACAAACCGGATTTAGTGAAAAATCAAACTATTGAATGGTCTGCTAATGTTGGCGTTCCTGTAGAATACTGCGATTCAGCAGCAATTGCTCGTTTTCAAAAAGTTTTGTCTCTAGCTTGGCTGTTGAGGAATGAGCCGCAGATCGAACTGTTTACCTTGGAGACTTTGGACAAATGTCTCTCTGAATTGCGATCGCATCTTGCCGACAACCCCATCGATTGCCACGCCATTCCCGAAATCTCCGCCGAAGTCTGGTCATGCTTAAACTCACGGGAATTTGACGACGGGTTTTATGTCTTCTTTGATGTTGGTTGCGGCACTCTCGATGGTGTATCGTTTCGCTACTGGCGGCACGATGGAGAACCCAAGGTCGATTTTTACTCTGGTTTGGTGAAACCTCTTGGTGTTAGCGCCATCTCCCAATCCTTGGCAGCTGAACTCAATCTTCCCGAAGGACGGGTGAAACGTCTGATCTTTAATTCCAAGAATTCCCGCTCGAACCAATTCAACGCCACTCAATCTCGCCGCCAAATTCAGCAGTTAGTTGGGAAAGTAGTTGTGGAAGGACGCGAGAATCATGGCAATCATCGACCCGTATTTAAGGATTTGGCCGTTCAACCGGGATTGAGCGTGTTCATCGGTGGCGGTGGTGGTTTAACTAGCTTTTATAAAAAAGCTATTCTGGATACCCATGTAAACTTCCAGCACAGAAATGTCGGCATTCCCGCCTATATCCAAAAAAATATTCCCACTCCTAAAGACTTGTCCCTAAACGGCCTGAATCCTGTAGAATTTCATCGGTTTGCTGTAGCTTATGGATTGTCTATTCCTAAAGACGAAGGTGCCGAATTTCGGTTACCTAGCGAAATGGCCAAAGCCGAGCCGCAAGCTCTACCGAATTATGGCTCAGAGCCAAATCGCTATGAAGATAGTAAAGATTCCTGTTGAGGTAATTATTGGGAATAATATCTTTTTTTTAACGCAGAGGTTAACGCAGAGAGCGGAGAGGTTTTTGAAGAAGAGGTTGAATAATGCCCATACTACCGGATTTGATATCATCCCTCATCCCTCACTCCCTCACCCCCTCACCCCCTCACCCTATTAACCTATGTGGAATCCTAATTTGGCAGGCCAGCATGTTCGCCTTCGTGCCAACCCTGGTCAACAAGGAGTCACTACTGGTAAAACCAGACAATCTGGGACTCGACTCCTGGTGCAAGTTCAGTTTGGTCCGAATGAGAAATCTTACAAGCCTTACAACTTACTAGAACTTTGTGGAGAACCTGAAGGTATTCCCGCTTTACTGGCACAAGGACGGTTTAGCGGTGCGGATGACTTGAGAAGAATTCTGACCTTTGAGAAACTTAAAGGTCACTTAACTAACATTTTCTATAGTATGGAGTCGAGCAATACCGACTTCTATCCCCATCAATTTAAGCCCGTCTTAAAATTCCTCGAATCTCCTGTCGGTCGGTTATTAATTGCCGATGAAGTAGGACTGGGCAAAACTATTGAGTCGATGTATATCTGGAAAGAACTCCAGGCTAGGGCTGATGCCCGTCGCTTGCTGATTCTTTGTCCGGCTATCCTGCGCGAAAAATGGCGCAGTGACCTGCTGTCTCGTTTTAATATTGTTGCTGAAGTTACTAATGCTCAAGGGCTTTTGGAGAAAGTACGGGGTTTCCTAGAAAGGAGAACGCCAGCATCTTTTGTATGCATTGCTAGTATTGAAGGGCTGCGACCTAGCCCTAATTGGGCGGATGAAACGGTAACCGGAGCGAGGGCAGAACTGGCACGCCTCCTTGATGGTAATACGGCCACGGAAGAGTCAGGTATTTTTGATTTAGCGATCGTGGACGAGGCTCATTATCTGCGCAACCAAACCACTGCCAATCATCGCATCGGGCAGTTGGTACGAGATGCCTCCCGTTACCTGCTTTTACTGACGGCTACCCCTATTCAAATTCATAGTTCTAACCTGTACCAGCTCCTGAAAATCATTAGCCCGGACGATTTTTTCAACGAGTCTATCTTCCAAGAAATGTTAGAGGCTAATGCCCCAGTGGTTAGGGCGTTGCGGTTAATTTGGCGCAATCCTCCCGATCTGCTGGGTGCGAGAAGAGAACTAGAATCAGCACTCCGTTCTGATTATTTCACCAATAACCCAACCTTACAACAGGTGAGCAAAGAATTAGCTACGCCAGAGCGGATTGATAATGAAGCGCGAGTCCGTTTGGGTTATAAATTAGAAACCTCATCCTTAGTCGGTCAGTACATTACCCGCAGCCGCAAGCGCGATGTTCTGCCCAATCGAGTAGAACGGGCATCACAGACTTTAGTGGTTGCCTTTTCACCTTTAGAAAAGCAAATTTACGATCGCGTTACCCATCAAATTCGCCAGCAAACAAGAGGGCGGCAAGGAATATCTCTGTTCCGAGCGATCGCTCGCCAGCGGCAGATGGCCAGCTGTATGGTTGCTGCCTTGCAATCTTGGTCGCAGCAAGGTATTCTTGACAACTTACTCAACAATGGCGGCGACTTACCCCAAAATCTGGGCGGAACTAGAGATGACGATTTGTTGTGGGAAGATTTTGGGGTATCTGCTCAACTGAGTAGCGACTCTGAAGGGCAAACCAATGAGGATATTCCTGACTGGTCTTTGGGAGGAGGAGAAGTTGATTACGCCCAACTCGAAAAGCAGGACAGCAAATACAAACAACTTGTTAAGTTTCTGCGTCAGGAACTGAAGAAGACACCGACAGAAAAGTTTGTCCTGTTTGCTTATTTTCGCGGCACTCTCCATTATTTACAACGGCGACTAACAGCAGATAAGATCCGCACCTGCCTGATTGTAGGGGATATGGGAGACAGGAAATGGGAAGTGTTAGAGCAATTTAAGCAAGCAGGAGGTGCCTCGGTTTTACTCTCCTCTGAAGTTGGCAGTGAAGGCATCGATCTGCAATTTTGCCGCTTTCTGATTAACTATGACTTACCCTGGAACCCGATGCGAGTCGAACAGCGGATTGGGCGATTGGATCGTCTGGGACAAAAAGCTGCAAGAATTTCTATCGTTAACTTCAGTCTAGTTGATACAGTTGAGGAACGAATTCTCGCACGACTTCATGAACGAATTAATGTGTTTCAGGAAAGTATTGGCGACTTAGAAAATATTCTCGGCGAGATGACGGAAAAACTCCTGATCGATTTGTTTGAACCCAACCTTAGCGATACCGAACGGGCGCGTCGTGCGGAAGAAACTGCACTGGCAATTATTAAACAGAGAGTGGAACAAGAACAGCTGGAAAACGAAGCGATTAATATGCTTGCTTTCTCAGAACATATCTTAGGTGCAATTACTCAAAGTCGCAACCAAGGCAGGTGGCTGCATCCAGAAGAACTGCACTCTTTTGTTGAAGATTACTTTGCTCGCTATCACCCCGGCACTACTATCCAACCCGTTAAAGATAAAACCCATGTCTTTAATATCCACTTAGCAGAAGATGCCAAAGTTGAATTACAGATCTTCTTGAACAAGCATCACTGTGCAACTCCCACTCGCCTTTCCGCCTCAAGTTCCCCTGTTCCCTGTTTCTTTGATCCCAAAGTAGCTGACATGATGGGTAAACGGTACGAATTACTAGATCCTACTCATCCCCTCATACAGTGGATCAGACATCGGTATGAAACGGCAGTACCAAATTTCCATGCTGTTTCTGCTGCACAATTGGAGTATCATAATGATCGCATAACACCGGGGCTTTACGTCTACGTCATCCATCGTTGGTCTTTTACCGGACTCAGAACTGAGAACCAAATTGCCTATAAAGTAGCTCGATGTGATGATGGGCACATGCTCTCGGATGAACTGTCGGAAACCTTAATTACTCTGACGGCAAGCCGGGGCAAACCCAAACCCAATGCAATTAACTTAATTGGTGATATGGAGCGAGTCTTAGCCGTTTACAGGGAATGCGATGAGTATCTAGAAGAAGCATTTAACCGTGCTGCTGAAGACTTTGAAATGGAAAATATGAATCGCTGCGACGTGCAACAGCAGAGTGCCGAGGACTATGCCAACCGCAGACGCCAAGAATTACAAGAACGCATCGAAAGGTTTGAGTCTGAAGGTAAACTGCAAATGATTCCGGCAACAGCAGGATTGCGCAATAAGGTCAACCGCGAATTAGAGATTAAGTTGAGAGCGATCGCTTCCCGGCGAGAGGTTAGTCTGGATCTCATTCACTTAGCCGCAGGCGTTATTTTTGTCGATCCTCAGTTTAGCTGGGTTTGAGATAAAGCATAAAAATTTTTCTCCCCTGCCCTCTCCCTATTTTCCATCTAGTCACAACAAACAACCATGTCAGTATCGGCGCGGCTCTCCCGCAGATATTGTGATAATAAAAACTAATTTATAAATCCAAATGCTTACTGGGTAAGGAATTACCCATTACCCATTACCCATTACCAATCACCAAAAATACCGTTTTCCACCATCAGTACGGGAGATCCCGATAGACTTGCTGTGTCACCTTAGCTAACCGCTGCATTGCTATTTCAAGTTCTTCATGAGTTGCAGTCAAGCTAATCCGAATGCATTGCTGCTGGTGAACCCAATTGTCCCGCAAACCAGGGAAAAAGGAGCTACCGGGAACTACAATTACTCCCACCTGCTTTAACTGTTGGTAAAACTCCCAGTCAGTTATGGGTAAATCCTGCAACCATAACCAAGCAAAGATTGCCCCTTCCCCGCGATGCAAGAACCAAGGTAAATCTTCCGGCATGAACCGATCGAGAGCATTTTCCACAACATCAAACTTTTGCTGATAGTAGGGGCGAATCACGTTAATTCCTATATCAGCTAGTGCCCCTGAGGCGATCGCCCTTGCAGCAATGGCTTGTCCGTAACGGGATGAATGAATGCATAAATTGGTTTGGAATGACTCCAAAATCCCAATTACTTTGGGATCTCCTATTGCTATCCCAATTCGTTCTCCCGGCAGTCCTGCCTTAGACATACTCATGCAGTGGACGATATTTTCCCCAAAAATTGGCGTCATTTCGGTAAAGTTTAGTGCCGGGAAGGGCGGGCCATAAGCGGAGTCAACTAAAACGGGTATATCAAAGGGTGCTGCTAGGGCAGCAATTTTTTGTACCTCTTCATCGGTGAGGACGTTACCCGTGGGGTTGCAGGGACGGGAAAAGATCGCGCAGCCAGTATCTTGGCTGATGTTGAGTTGGCTGAAGTCGGGGCGGTATTTAAAGCGGTGGACTTCCCGATCAATTTCTATTTTCGGTTTATACGCCACTACTGCTTCCGGGATTAAGCTAACCCCACCGTAACCTGTATAGTCCGGACACAAGGGCAGGACAATTTGTTTTAATTTACCCTCAGTTGTATAACCCCCAAAGGCATTAGCTGCATAGAAGTAAATTGATTGAGAACCAGGGGTAATGAGAATATGGCGATCGCTCAAGTTCAAACCGTAGCGTTGATTGAAGTCCTTAGCGATCGCCTCAATCAGCGGTTGATATCCCTGAGACGATCCATAGCGGCAAACTACCTCACCATACTCTGAACTCGCCAGCAGCTGAGCCGTGCAATCCCGCCACAGTTGCTCTACTGCTGGTAAAATAACCGGATTACCAGCACTTAAATTAATAAATTCCTGTCCCTGACCTGCTCGTAAGGTTTCAATAATGTCTTTCATAATTGCCCGGACGCCCGTAAGCTTGGACATCTGGATACCAAATTGAGTCAGAGCAGGCTCCATAGGTTGAATACAATATAGATGGTTAAATTGTTTACTTTACCTAATCTTCACATAATTCGATCCTTTTTTACTGAAATTTCATTTAACTTATCTTGACACTGTTTTATGATTGTGATAAATTTAATGACCTGAATATTATGAAAAAGCTTATTCCAATACTCAAAGCAGCCTCTGCTGGTGTTATCTTAAGCTTTGTTGCTATTAAAGGTGCAGGGGCAGCAACGCTTAATGCTAATTTTACGGAGCTACCTGGGATAGCAGGTGGTTCTCCAGCAGGAACTGGGGTTTTCGTGGCCAACCTGTCCAACCTTGGGTTCGATATTAGTTCGATCCAAATTTCTTATAACAGCAGCGGGTTAGGTGGTTCCCCAGGTGAATTTACTGGTTTCGATCTAGACGCAATTAAATTCAGTACTACTCTGCTCGACCAAGCAGAAGATATTAATAACTTACCTGGCTTAGATGTGTTCGATTTTAGTTCCACAGGCACTCTCTTCACTCCAGGAACACAACGCCCTCCTATTGACCCCAGGTTGTTTGGCACAACAGGTGGTAACATTAACCACACAGTAGCAAGCCTAGGAAGTTTTGATGCTAATTCCAGCACAGATTCGTCAGCCTTTGGCTTTGTCAGTTTAGGGGATAATGGAAAAGTTCACTTTAATTTAAAAAGTATTATTTCTACAGCAGGCTCGCTGTACCTTTATGTCGGAGAAGTAGGCAATAATGGTGAGGTAGCAGCAGCAGCAATTAGCGTTTCCAGCCAATCAATTGATGACACCACCTCTGTTCCAGAACCTGGTACTGTTGCAGGTATTGTGCTATTAGGTCTGGGCTTTCTCTTCAAGAAAAAGGTAATTGGTAATTGGTAAT
>DNXU01000449.1:8238-10702 GCA_003505715.1 Cyanobacteria bacterium UBA8803
AATAACTAATAACCAATAACCAAATTCACTTTGAATGCTGTTGAATTAAATCAAGCATACTCTCGTGAATTAAAGCTTCCATTTGGAGCTGTTCGGCCAACGAAGAATAGAGGAACCTAGCATCTTGAGGAAGCTCTTGCTCCTCTTCAAGGATGGTGTAATAGTGATTGGGGATTTGATTAAGAACGTGATTGATCAATTTTTGCCGCCATACCTGAATTATAAAAGTTGAATAATAGGTATTGGGCGGATAACCTCTCAGGATTTCCTCAACCTCTTGAATAACTAGTTGGCAAGTTAGGTTAATTAGCCTTTGATTCATTTTGGCACTCATCCCTCACTGTTATATAGAATTAATCAACATGGAACGCAGCTAAGAAGAAGTACTCGTTAAATAATTATATTGAACGGTATGTGATGGTTCGATAACCTGTAGTTGTTGGCAAGGAATAATAGAGACAATTGTCTCGCTGAAATGAATTTCTAATTGGGCTTCTGCTAAAGCTTCAAACATCAGACGCTCGCCCGGAAAAACCACTCGTTGCCAATTAGGCTTGGAAATTCTCCTCATCTGGAGCAGTTGCATTCGATTGGTAGTATTGATATATACACAGAGAATTTGGGGATCGGCTTCAGAAGTCAGAGATTTTTGAGCAGGAGCGACGTTTTGATTCATGTCTACTAGTAGGGAATAGGGCTTGTGAAACCAGGGAGATACCCAAACGCCAGCGGAATTAGCCATTGCAGACTAAGATGCACTCATTCTTTAATGGTTCTTACTGCCCTGGGGAGACTCCCCAGTCTCTCTTAAGATTGGCAACTACTAAAAACCTATCTGTTCCTATTTCCCGGTTACTTCTGCCGGAAGAATGAGATTAATGTTAAGTTTTGATAGCAAGTACGACGAGCATTCTGGGATTTTGGCAAAAGAATAATACTTCTGTTCCCATCCCTCATCCCTCATCCTTACTAAAAATGTTCCAAGCTACTCGTCGCCGCCTCGCTCTTTGGTACACTACTGTCACAGCGGTACTGCTATTGCTGTTTGCTACTGGCTTTTATCTTTATGTCCGCAGTACCTTGATCGAGCGGGTTGATGATACCCTCAATCATGTGGCGGAAGTGGTGGAGCGATCGCTAGTAATTCAATCGGTGGAAAGGTCGGTCATCCCTTACCAGGTTAATGTAGAAGCCAGTTTTCGAGATAACGCCGAAGCTGTAGAAGACGATCACATCGATTTGGAATGGTTTAGTCCCACAGGCAAGTTACTCTGGTCAACATTATCTGAGCCATTAGACATTCCCTTAAATCCCAAGCAAACTGGGGAAACGGTACATTTATTAGGCGATCGCTTACTGCGACAGTTAACTAAACGAATAGAAATTGGCCGTTACGTTTTAGGGTACTTGCGGGTGAGCCATCCTTGGTTTGAGGTGACCAAACCAATCCGCCAACTCATTATCGATTTGAGCCTCGGCACTATAGTAATGATAATATCTGTAGCCGCTATTGGCTGGTTTCTTTCCGGACTGGCCATTAAGCCAGTGCGCGAATCATACCAAAGCCTCAAACAGTTCACTGCCGACGCCTCCCACGAATTGAGAAATCCCATTGCCACGATTCAAACTAACGTGCAGGTTGCTCTTGCCGATCCAGATATAGATCCTCAATGGCAACGCCAGCAACTTAAAGTAGTAGAACGGTTAACTCAGCGGCTGGGGAAACTGGTCAATGATCTGCTGTTTTTGGCTAGAGTCGATAGCGGCATGGTGCAACCTGAATGGCAAACCGTACACCTCGATGCTTTGCTCATGGAGGTGATTGAAGAGCAACTACCAATTGCCGATCGCAAAAATATTTTTCTCTCCCTGCATTTAGTTGACACCCCCAATCCTAATTTGGGATTTGCCATGACGCCATCCCATGGAGTAGGAGCTGATGAGCCATCCATTAATCCTCACTCCGAGTCAAACCTTAACACTTACCCAGAAGCAACTCACCCTCTAAAATTCGATGAGGATGTGTTTGCACTTCAGGGAGATTGGAACCAACTAGCTCGTTTATTTACCAATTTAGTGAGTAATGCCGTGCAATATACTGTAGCCTCTACAGAAACCCAAGGTGAGGCATGGGTGCAGGTGGAATTGCAACGGTTGGAACGTCCCACCAAAGTGGGATCTCGGCATAAGCAGTCCGTGCTGCAAGTGCAGGTACGTGACAATGGCATCGGCATTCCTGAATCCGCATTACCCCATATTTTCGATCGCTTCTATCGAGTAGACCCCGCTAGAACCCACGATGCAGCTGCTGGATCGGGATTGGGTTTAGCGATCGCTCGGGCAATTGTGGAAAATCATCACGGTCAGATTCACATAGATAGCGTTCTTAACCAAGGTACAACAGTTACCGTTACTTTAACTGCCTGTTCAAGGGAATAGGGAGGTAATTGGTAATTGGTGATTG
>DNXU01000449.1:10780-10982 GCA_003505715.1 Cyanobacteria bacterium UBA8803
ATGGGTGATTGGTGATTGGTGATTGGTGATTGGTCAGCAATTTGGAGCCGATTACCCATCACCTATCACCTATCACCCATCGGATATGCTTCCGGTGGTAGATGAAAGATGAGGCGATCGCAATTTAATGTTATCTCAGGTGTGAGATTTAAGGAATTAGTTAACCTGCCCTCTGCTCTGGGCGGGTTTTGCACAAAAGTTA
>DNXU01000449.1:11260-11824 GCA_003505715.1 Cyanobacteria bacterium UBA8803
GGCTAAACCCGCCCCTACATTAGCTGACTATCCAACGCTCTATTTTAAACATCCCTTCTCCCTAAGGTTAGCCGCCTATGACCAGCAATACAGCATTTTTGGAAAAAGTCCAACTTCAGGGACACCTTGGAGATATCAATGATGCCCGCAATGTCACTGAATTAGTGTTTCGCACCATGCGCGACTTAATGACTGCCGAAGCCACCGATCGGGTTAGTGCAGAATTGCGGGAGACTCATGAAGCCGTGCCTACGCCAGAAGAAATCCCGCCCCAGGAAGTGGCAGATCTCTGGCAAGATACAAATCCGATTATCAGCTTCCTCAGCCGCATTGAACCTCCCCTCAATTTTGATAGCGAGACCTTCCTATATATAATTCGTCAAGAGGGGAATTTACCGCAAGGCGTCAAACCAGAAACCGTCGTGCAAGCCATCTTTTCAGCCACCAAAGAGGAATTGTCAGCGGAACGGGTTGAGGAAATTGCTAGCTATTTACCTGACAAAATTCAGCAAATCTGGAACAAAGCTTGATTTGTAGAGACTTTTCACCAGGATAAACGCAGCG
>DNXU01000591.1:0-6840 GCA_003505715.1 Cyanobacteria bacterium UBA8803
ATTGGGGAAAAGCAAGCTTGTCTTACCATTACCCATTACCCATTACCCATTACCCATTACCCATTACCCATTACCCATTACCTATTACCCATTACCCATTACCAATCACCAATCACCAATCACCTATTACCAAAAAGCATTTACGAAATCGGTATTACTGCCCGGAGAAGGCTCTGGCCCGAACAGGGAGCCTTGATGCTTACCTCTAATAACTCCGCTATTGTGGGTACGACATCGAAGGAAGAACGCACGCCTTGAAAACCTGGTTTAATATCTGACCCAGAAACAAAGGCCATGCCATAACGCCCTGTATGACCTCCAGTTCTGCGGAAAGGAATAGGGCCGATAAGACCATATTCAGGATGTGAGAATGCCGTAGATATACCGTTCCAAACAATGGTCATATCGGCATCGCTACTATCAAGACTCAGAGGATCTTGAATCTTTGGTCGCTCCACCTCAGCTACAACAGGCTGGCCTGTACGAGCATCCCGACACTCACGAATCATTTGCTCTAGTCTAGAACAGGTTTCTTGATACTCTGAAAGCGGTACGACCCCCTGAGCTTCACGCCCGATCAAATTGATCCTGACTTTGCCGTCATAAAACGAAGGTAAACCAAAAGCAGGCATCTGGTGCCAATAGGGCTGATAGGCAGTTGATGGATGCCATTTGAGTAGAAGGTGAAATGCTGATGTTAGCGGTTTGGGATTGTTGCTATCCTGGTTAGGTTTTTGCGGTTGTAAAGGGATATTAGCTGTGCCAAGCTTGCGGATACGATCGATTACTTTCTGGAGTTGTGGCGGTAGTTTTTCTCTTTTCAGCTGGCGGAGATTATCGATGAATGAATGATATTCCTTACCATTAGGGAGTTCTACTGAAGACCAATCAACTCCAACATGCCAATTTTGAGTTTCTGCTAATTGAGGTACTTGCTCAGGAGTAGCAGACCAAGCTTTGGGAACCTTCAGCATTGAGCGCTTAAAAGTATGACGATAGAGAAGTTCCGGCAACAGTACCATACTTTGCAGATCGGAATGATTAGCTCCCATGCCTCCCATGGCAAAAGCCAGAACATCTACATCTCCAGCAGTATCAATTAGATCTGCAACCATCCGATCGACCGCTCGATGTATTTTAAGCAGAGCTTCAGCAGCAGCCGGAGCAGATGGGTGGTCGTGCATAGGGTGTTGAGGATCGATGCCATGCCATAATCCTTCAATTGCTGAGTGAAGTTCGCCAGTAACGACAAAGAATAAGCCCCAGTCGGGAAATTTTTCGCTCAACAACCACTTAGCTGTACGCCCACGCACTTCTACAGCTTTTACCAAAGCATCACCCATCTGCTGGCAATTTTCCACCGAATAGCAGGGACAGGCGTACATCCACTTCTGGGATGGATAGCTGCCAAAATTTTCTTCGAGTTCTTGCTTAAGGGTATGGGGACGCGCTACGAGAGCGGTACCGGGATCGTGCCCTCCCCATCCCGCAATACCGGACACTTTAGTTGTTTTTTCCAAATCGAAGTATGGCGGATCGAAAACTACGGTGCGCACGTCCAACGATTCAAAAAAAGGAGTAAAACGTGATCCTTCTTGCCAAACTTCGTAGGTTTCCGGGTTGAATTCTACCGCTGACCACCGCTGAGCATCTTCAGGCGAGAGTCCTGAGGCAAAATGCTCCCAAGCAAGTCCTGTACGTTGTGCTGGCCCGTGTTCTAGGAGGAAGGTAGCACTGCGTTTTCTGAGTGCATCAAGGGATGGAAGTTCGCCAGCGTCCATAAGTTTTTCGGCGTAGGATATTTCCAATCCGTCAAGGCCAATTACCAATAAGCGGCGTTTAAATGCCATGTCTCTATTGCCTCCAAAGCTAATAAAAATTCAACCATGAAATAATTTTTGCGCCAGTAACTTTGCCAAGATTATCTGCCAAGCAATCCCCGCACAGCCTCATCTACTCGTTTACTCACCCCTTGCCAAGAATACTCGGCACATACCAGTTTCCGTGCAGCATCAGTGAGTTTCTTAGCTAAGGCCGGATCTGACCAAAGCTGGCACACTCCCATCACCATTTCCTCAACACTATCTCTAATCAGCAAGTTTTCCCCATCTCTAACATGCAATCCCTCTGCCCCCTTAGCAGTACTCACAACTGGACGCCCTGCGGCAAACGCTTCTAGAATCTTGAGACGAGTTCCTCCACCGTCTAGCAACGGCACAATTACTACGCTAGCAGCAGCCAAATAGGGACGCACATCTGGAACTTGACCCGTGACGATAATTTTAGGATCTTTCTTAGCCGCTTGCCTCATGGTAGGTGTAGGGTTTCGCCCTGCTAGAATTAGACGACAATTGGGGTAATATTCCCGTAGCTGTGGGTAAATTTGGTCGATCAGGAGTTGAGCTGCTATGGCATTAGGCGGATGGGTGAATAAGGCGGTAAAGATTAAAGTCCAACGTAGCGGTTCTAACCCATCGGGAAGTTCACCTTCACCTTGGCAAAGGTTATTATACTCAGCGACATTAACCCCATTGGGAATGACACGAGCTGATCGCCTCGGCCTGTATAATTTCTCTAGCAAACGAGCATCATCATCACTACAAGCCCAAATCTGATCTGCTTGGTGGATAAAGTTGCGCTCGATGGATTCAACCTGATGCAGGAAAAGCCTAGATTCAATCCCTGAGTGCCACTTCGGTTTTTGGATTAAGCTGTTGATATCCCGACGCAATAATACTTCTACATTGTGAGCATCGTAGATAGTGCGGCACCCGTAATGCTGAACTACTTTGAAGTAACGGTAAAGCCAAAGTTCTTCAAAAACAACGATCTGGGGTTGAAATTCAGTTAATACCTCTTTTAAGTCCCGAACTGCACTATCTCCGTAGAGTTGGTTCACCCAAGGATGGCTGTAGGGTTGCAACCACCACAGGCGATCGCGGATCTTCCGAATTAGCGATCGCTGCTGGCGCAGAGAGCCGATATCATAGTTATGCCAAATCTTCACCCCCGGCAGGCGATCGCTTTGTGGTTTCATCCCGTCCGAGGAAATCGAAAATACGGCTACCTGTCCCCATCTCATCATGATGTTAATATTTTGCCAGTTGCGTAAGGCAACTCCGCCCATGGGGGGATAGGGTAAGTGTCTGGTTATAAAGAGGCTGGAAACTGAACTATTACTCACGAGTGTTCCAATTTATATGAATGTTTCCCTTCACTTCCTTACATATTTCCTATCTTCATTTTAGACATTATTATTTTTTTAGATAATGCTTTCCCTAAAGCCCTCACAAGCACATACAAATCATAAACCACTTCCCCCAACCAGTGTTGATGACCTCGCTTTATAATTCCCATGGCTATTAATTTTCTACTATTGACCAGTCTTAAAGATAATTTTTCATTATAAAAATTTAATTTTTCATCCTCTTCAAGAGCTTGGGCATATTTTTTATATTCAATTGCCCCTTGCCAATGCTGTTTACGTTGGATTTCTTGATTAACATAATTTACAAACGATGAGAGATATTTAAAATGTAGAAAACACCCTGTTGTTGAAGAGCATTTTATATTTTTAATCATATGATCTGAATATAGTTGCATTTTACTGTTATACTTAATAAGGGGAAACTTAGTTAAACAATAGAGTTTTTTTGAAGAAGCATTTGTTATAGTTCCAAATACCCGTTCTCTTAATCCTCCCCAGTAATAATCGTGTCTTAATCCTTCTTTGTGATGATAAAATTTCCTATCAAAATAAGGGCAAGCTTCTAAAAAATGAGTTCCTTGCTGGTACTGCACTTCCCGGATTGGCTTATCTGAGTACATATCTAACATCAGAACCTTAAGTGCATCTTTCTTTTGGCGATCAAGTTGGCGACACAGGTCTTTGATCAATTTAGTTTCGCAGTCTGGATAATACAAAATTTCGTCAGCATCTGCCATTAAACACCAATGATTATTTCCATAGCTCTTTAACAGCCACTCTAACCAAACCAGCTTATTCTTAAACGAGTCTTTGGTATGCCAAACATAGGTATCTGGTTGCTGCAACAGATAACTTAAAGTCTCGTCATCCGAATCATTATCAACGATAAAAAATTTGTCTATCCCCTTTTCCCTATAATATTTTAAAAAGAAAGGCAGCCGCAGACTTTCGTTCCGGATTACCGCAAAACACAATATATTATTCAGTTCTAATAAGATTGCCTTATTATCTGCTCTTTGAAGGCTCAACATTATTATTTTATCGGTATTAATTACTAATAAATTTAATTCTTTGGTAATGTTTATACCCCATTCTCCCCCTCATCCCTCATCCTTGAGAATACCACCTTTGTAAAAGCAGCATCTTTTCTATGCAGAAACTTCATAAATAGAACCATTTGGTATCTAAAAATACGAGTTTTATCTGCAATCGCCCCTAATGTAGAAGCAACAGACCAGAACTCAATGCCGAAAATTCCGCTCTTACCAGACCGATACCAGCTCTTTAGGACTCTCACTCCTTGAAACCGATAACGAAGTCTTACGCAATTAATATGAATCAGCCAAAGTGTCTGGGCAAAGTGTATTTAGTAGGTGCAGGCCCTGGAGACCCAGGCTTGCTAACCCTTAAGGGCAAGACGCTGTTAGAACATGCTGATGTGGTAATCTATGATGCTCTGGTTAGTCCGCAAATCTTAGCAACGATCAACCCCCATGCGGAAAAAATTAATGCTGGGAAACGCCGAGGCCGTCATTCTCTGGTACAAGCAGAAACAACTCAGCTACTCATTGAAAAAGCCCAAACTCACGCCATCGTGGTGCGGCTAAAAGGAGGCGATCCTTTTGTGTTCGGTCGAGGTGGTGAGGAAATGGAAGATTTAGTAAAGGTTGGGATACCCGTAGAAGTTGTCCCCGGCGTTACCTCCGGTATTGCTGCTCCAGCCTATATCGGAATTCCCCTCACCCATCGTGATTACAGTTCCTCAGTCACATTTGTTACAGGTCACGAAGCGGTAGAGAAATATCGGCCTAGGGTGAATTGGGAAGCGATCGCCAACGGTTCAGAAACGATAGTCATCTATATGGGACTTCATAACCTGCCCAACATAGTCAATCAGCTAACTAAAGCCGGATGTAGTCAAGAAACACCCGTTGCCTTGATTCGTTGGGGAACGCGACCCGAACAAGAACAATTGATTGGTACTTTAGAAACCATTCTGGAGCAAGTGGAAGCGACTGGGTTTGAAGCACCTGCGATCGCGGTGATTGGAGAAGTAGTGAAGATGCATCAGACTTTAGGTGACTGCAAACCCCTCATGTTTGTCTGACAGATTTTTTAATTTTCTTTGGTACGTTCGTCCTTATTAGGGTGAGTCAGACTCACCCTTTTTTTTATCTAAGATTGGTAATTGGTGATTGGTGATTGCTAATGGATTGGCAATTTGGAGCCGATTACCAATCAGCCATCACCCATTATGTAGTAGTATAAACGACACCATAACTTGACTCGCGCTGATTGAAGGAAATTCTAAGAATTACAAGCCCTCTAAGAGGGAGGTGAAGGAAAAGACTTTATCTTATGATATCGTTACGTCCGTTACCTTGGCTGATGTGGCCACCCTGAAGTAAGTCTTCCGTATGGAACAGATATTGCAATTTTTACCAGAAGGCCCGATTGTTGCATTTACCGTCCTCCTGTTGGTGATCTGGACTATTCCTCCCATCTTCGAGCGATTGCGACTGCCCGGTTTAGTGGGACTACTAGTTGCTGGAGTGGTGCTTGGCCCAAATGCTTTGCACTTTATCGATGCCAAAGATGAAACGATGAAGCTGCTATCGGACATCGGCAAAATTTACCTGATGTTTGTCGCTGGATTAGAAATTGACCTCAAAGAGTTCCACAAAACTAGAAATCGTTCTCTAGGCTTCGGTATTGCTACATTCTTAGTTCCCCTGATTACTGGCACCATTGTGGGGCGCATGTTCAACTTCGGTTGGAATGCTTCAATTCTGATTGGCTCTTTACTCGCTTCTCACACTCTCCTAGGCTACCCAATCGTCAATCGGTTAGGTCTAGTCGGGAATCAAGCAGTTACAGTAACGATTGGAGCCACGATATTTACTGATATTTCTGCTCTCTTAGTTCTGGCCATTTGCGTATCAATTCATGCAGGCGAATTTTCCTCGCTGAGTCTAGCTATCCAATTAGGAACCTTAGCCATCTACTCCGTGATCGTTTTATTTGGTTTTGCTAGGGCGGGGAAAGAATACTTTCGCCGCACCGGGGATGAGGAGGGCAATCAGTTCTTATTCATTCTCTTAGCCGTATTTTTGGCTGCGGTGGGAGCGCAGGTCATTAAAGTAGAGGAGATTGTTGGTGCGTTCCTAGCTGGTTTGGCAGTAAATCAGGTAGTAGGCCATGGCCCGGTCAAAGAAAAAGTGGAGTTCGTTGGCAGTGTTTTGTTCATTCCCTTTTTCTTTGTCGGCATGGGCTTGCTGCTCGATATTCCCGTCTTCTTAGAAACCCTGAATTCCTCCTTAGAACTGACGATCGCAATTGTGGTAGGTTTGATTGGCAGTAAATTTCTGGCCGCGCTAGTAGTCAAGCCGTTCTATCACTATACCTGGGACGAGACCTTGACAATGTGGTCGCTGTCGATGCCCCAGGTGGCCGCAACTCTGGCAGCAGCACTCGTTGGCTTTCAAGTGGGGTTGCTGACAGAGGCAGTCTTCAACGGTGTGATCGTCTTGATGCTGGTAACCTCTATATTGGGGCCAGTGATTACAGCCAGATTTGCCAGCAGGCTACCTTTACCAAAAACAGCTCTCGATACGGATACTAGCTCGATTTGG
>DNXU01000591.1:6851-7779 GCA_003505715.1 Cyanobacteria bacterium UBA8803
GAAGAGTGGCAAGGTGTATCCCAAACCTTCTCAGAAGGCAATCCCTATCGATTTACTGTAGTTGTCCCAGTTTACAATCCCCTGACTGAGCAGTATTTGATTGAGATGGCAGCACTATTGGCTCACTATGAGTCAGGGTTAATCGTGCCTTTATCCATTGCTAAAGCTCACGTTCATATGGATGAACCACAATTGACGGAAGCTCTAAAAATGAGGCAGCGGCTGTTAGAGCGAGCAGTAGACGTTAGTAAAGAGTTTAAAGTTGAAGCGAAACCAAAAATCCGCATTGACGATGATGTGGCTCAGGGAATTAGCCGCACTGCAAAAGAAGAAAATGCCAATTTAATTGTCATGGGCTGGGGCGAAACTACAACTTTGCGGGCTAGGTTATTTGGTAGCGTAATTGATAGCGTCTTCTGGTCTGCTCACTGTCCGATAGCTGTCATGCGCTTGCTGGAAGAACCAACAAAAATCAAACGAATTTTGGTGCCTATTAAAGACTTAACGCCACAATCTATCCGAACGGTGCAGTTCGCTCAACTTTTCGCAGCTACCAATCAAGGAAAAGTTACCTTTGTACGAGTATTTAACCGGCGAACTCCTCCCAAACAAACAGCTGAGTTTGAGACAGAATTGTCTAAAGTACTCGCCCAAGGTGAGCATCAGGTGAATTCAGAAATTCAGATCGTGCGTAATGATGATGTAGCTCAGTTAATTATTAAAACATCTCGTTCCTTCGACATGGTAATCCTCCGTTCTTGGCGCCGCCGTACTGTAGTGGGATTGGCAGTAAGTGACGTGACAACCCAGGTGATTGGAGAATTGACCTGCTCAATGGTATTGTTTGGCGAGCCTCATTCCTAGGGAGAGGGGAGTGAGGGTGTGAGGGTGTGAGGGTGTGAGGGTGTGAGGGTGTGAGGGTGTGAGG
>DNXU01000220.1 GCA_003505715.1 Cyanobacteria bacterium UBA8803
CATAGTCGAAGGGGGAATGGGAATAGTTTTTTTCTTAACCTCTGTATTAAAAGGCTCAATAAAGCTCGTATTTCAGAAATGTGCAAGGAATGGCACCATTATAGACAGGAATCCGGCGAGCTGCTTTCAGTCCCACCCGTTTCCCCAGCTCCTTATTGCCAGTTAAGATAAAAGCCGTCCAACCTTTGAAGCGCTGTTTGAAAACATCCCCTAGTAGTTTGTATAAAGCTCCTAATTCCTCAGTATTTCCCAAACGCTCTCCATAGGGAGGATTACAGATAATCATCCCTCTGTCTGCGGGTGCCTCTAGCTGAGATAGCTCAGTTTGAGTAAATTTTACCATTTGAGCAACGCCGCATTGTTCGGCATTAATGCGAGCTTGGTTGAGAATATCAGAATTGCGATCGCTACCAATAATCGGTGCCGGGAGCGCAGATATTTGGCTGTGTTGTGCTTCCTTGAGCAACTGCTCCCAGAGATTTCGATCAAAATCAAGCCAGCGTTCAAAACCAAAGCGATCGCGAAACAATCCTGGTGCAATATTTAAAGCTTTTAGACTGGCTTCTAGAGGTATCGTTCCTGAACCACACAAGGGGTCTAAAAGTGGTAGCGTTGGTTTCCACTCTGCCAATTCCAAAAGTGCTGCGGCCAAAGTTTCCTTAAGAGGTGCAAGTCCCATCACCGAGCGATACCCGCGTCGGTGAAGGCTCGTACCCGAACTATCCAAACTTAAAATACAACGGTCTTCATTGATGTGGACGTTAATTAAAATATCGGGATTTTGGGTATCAACGCTAGAGCGCTGACCGAAGTGGCGCTGCTGTCGATCGATGATCGCATTTTTCACCTGTAGGGCTGTAAAGTGAGTGTGATTGAGCTGGTGATTCCCACCAGTTGCTTTAACTGCTAGGGTGTGATGAGGTTGGAGGTAATGCTCCCAAACAATACCTTGGATTTCTTGATAGAGCCTTTTCGCATCGGGACAGGGGAATTCTGCCAGAACAACCAGCACCCGAAAAATAGTTCTCGCCCAAAGATTCACGCGATACATTAGAGCTAGATCACCCACAAAATGCACCCCTGTAAAATCAAGGCCGACTTCTGAAGCCCCCAAACATTCCAGTTCCTTAGCCGCAATTGGTTCTAAACCACGAGCAACCGTCGCAAAGTAGCGGTTCATCCCTCATCCCTCACCCTTCATCCTGCATCCTTCATCCCTATTCGCCAAACAGCTCAGTTAAGTAATCGAAATTACCCTCCCCTACATTGACTTGCAGTGTTTTGAGGACATAACTGGGATTATCATAAGGGCCGCTTACATAGAACGGCTTACCATTGCGACCACACTGGATTTTCGGCTCACCGCTCCAGGTGCCCAAATGCGCCCGCGATCGCTCAAAATCAGGATGATGGCTAAACCCCAGATTAGAAGCATACTCTAGAGCGCTGAATACTAGGGCTTGGGCTTGTTCTAAAGTAATTTCCCTCGTTTCCCCTGTAAAGCCTTGATAGGCATAATCTACCGTTTGTTTATACTCAACGGTATCTACCTTACGCGGGCCAAAGCTATCTTTGACACCCAAGCACCATAGATCCAGTAGATAACTACAGATCGTTAAGCGGTTATACCCCTCTTTCCGGGCAACTACAACCAACCCTAAGCCATTGTTTTCCGGTTGGTCTGTATCTTGGGTAGCGTTCGCGTTTAAAAATTGATCGGCACAGCTGGCATTCACCAAGCATTCAGCCACTGGAGCTAACTCTCCAGCCGCAACACGAGCTATTGTAATTCCTTGGGCTCGTTCTCTGAGAAAGGCAGTTACTTCAGGAACCTTCAGACCCAACTTACGAGCAATTTGTTTGGGGGTCAAGTTTCGAGCGCGTAGATCTATGATTTCCTGCTGTTGTTCTGGGTTCATCAGTGGTATTTTTTAATGCAGAGGTATACAAGAATGGTACAAAGGTGCGCAGAGGTTATGGTAGAAATGGGACAGAGGCAGGTTCCATCTTCGCCCCATTCCCTATTTTCAGATTAGGATGCACAAATAAGCACTTTTGTGCTATCCTCCTTAATGGAAATTAAATTCGGCTGTGTAGTTTGCTCTTGAGTACTGGCAAGCATCTCTCCGAATCTAGTCTCTGTGCCCTCTGATTCGGGAGAATTTTTATGTCTATCTACATCGGTAATCTATCTTACGAGGTTACAGAAGAAGATCTGAGTGAGATCTTTTCAGAGTACGGAACCGTCAAGCGAGTCCAATTGCCTACAGACCGGGAAACCGGGAAAGTGCGGGGTTTTGCTTTCGTAGAAATGGGAACCGAGGCAGAGGAAGGTGCTGCCATTGATGCTCTTGACGGTGCTGAGTGGATGGGTCGCGATCTCAAAGTTAATAAGGCTAAGCCTCGCGAAGAAAGACGCCCTTCTGGAGGCAACTGGGGTAACAATAATAGACAAGGACGACGGAGTTATAACTAAGAGTAAGTCCAAAAATCAGACAAGAATTTTTCAGTAGGGTCAGGGCATCAGCAACATTGGAATAAGAGCCTAGGTATTATGGTGGTGCTGTCCCTACTTATGGTGGATTGGTTCTGAATCGCTTCCTAAGCTTCAAGACAGAAAATCCAACTCTGAGGTCTTAAGGGCAGATAAGGAGTCTGCCCTTTTTTAACTCAATTAAGGGATGAGGGATGAGGGTAACTCTATTAATTTGCTATTCCCTGTTCCGTATTCCCTATAGAGATTTGGAGGCGTGCTGATATACGCCGTTCATAAGCTACTAATCACTAAGTCAATAGAAAAGGAAACAGCATGACCCAAGTAATTGTTGGTGAAAATGAAGGGATTGAGTCAGCCCTTCGTCGCTTTAAGCGACAAGTTTCCAGGGCGGGAATTTTTCCCGATATGAGGAAACATCGCCACTTTGAAACACCACTGCAAAAACGCAAGCGCAAACTCATTGCCAGACACAAGCAGCGTAAGCGTGGCTATATGGCCCAGCGCCAGTTGTAGCGATTCCATTCATAAATGCCTTGAATTTCGTACTCCATGCCGTTGTCGAAGCGAACAACACAGTTGCAGTCTGAAACGTCGCTATCTGTCCTGAGAGACAACTGCACTACTGTACAAGGAAACCATTCGCGACGGCACGGGCCATTTTCTTGCACCCATTCCCAAAGCCCATTCGAGACTTCGATGCGATCGCCAACTTTGAGCTTTAATCCATCCCAGGGGGTTTGGGCGTCTAAATACTGAGCCAGATGAACTGGTTTGATGCGGCTGAGCCATTGAATACCGTATTTATCCCGCAGGAACTGTACCGATTCAGAGTCGCGATTATATAGCCAATCGTTGAGCAATTCAATTTTCCAGGAACGATCTTGCTCTTCTTGCTCTTTAACAAACTGTAATAGTAAGCCAAGCTCCTGAGGAGTCAGTTCGTCTAAAGGATTGGCTGCTTCCCGATCTGGATCGGCATCTGTACTTGATTGCAGGGATTTACTCGTCACTAACTCAGTCAGTACGCGCAGCAAAATTTGTTTTTGCTGCTTAGTGAGCGGACATAAAAGCGCTTCGCATTGAATAAAGGCAAGTTGCAATACGGCTTCAATCTCAGCTGGGGTCATGGCCGATTGAGTTAGCAAACTGGAGTGCTAATAGTACTAAGATCCCTAATAATTATGGAAGCATAGTTCTTGTACTTAATGCTTAACAGCATAAAGTAAAGGAACGTTGCTGGCTAATTCGGGTTAAGCTGAGAAGTAGACCGATTCAGATAAATATTAATGGTTTATAGTTTATGCGATTTCGAGGTTGGCTAGCTAGCGTTACGGTTGCTTGTCTATTTTGGGTAGTCAGTTGCTTGTTTGCCCCGATGGCTGTAGCTGTTATCCAAATTCAACTCTCAGACCTTTCTTATAGCGAATGTCCGCCGGAGTTGGCAAAAGGGACAGTAGTACCAGGTGGGAGTTCCGGAGCTTTGGCCAACTGCTTCCTAGTTCACGGCAAGGCCACTAATAAGTCTGGCAAAATGGTCATAAATGCTGACATTTACGGTCGTATCTACGATGCCAACGGCAATTCCATATTACAAAACCGTACCCGGTTGGGTTCAATAGATGAAGTGCCACCAGGGGTTAGCGATTTTGAACTGAGAATTACTGTTCCTGCTAATCAACCAACGCCCCTGAAGCTGAAGCAATTTAAGGCTTCTGGTTTTACGGGCAGAGTTCGCCGCTAAAACAGACAAGTATGAGGGATAAGGAATGAGGGATGAACTAGTTGATCCTTCACCCTTTGGTCAACAGCTACAGGCTACCGAAAAGTTGAGCCACTACTTGCAGAACTAAAATAGCCAAGATGGGAGATAAATCGAGACCGCCAATAGGTGGGATGAAGGAACGGAAAATGTTGAGGTAAGGGTCAGTAATCGGGCTCAGGAAAGAGGTAACTTGGTTCATCCACTCAACCGTGGGAAACCACGTTAACAGAATTCGGACAAATATGAGCAGCAAATAGATATTGAGGAAGTTGGCTAGGCTGTTGGTAAGCAGTTCTGTAGCACTCATGAATTGAAACGCTTCCTTGCTAAATTTCGATGACGGAGTGACCCTTTAAGTAAGTTTAACGGATATTTCCCTAGTCTGGGTTACCCAGCTCAAGTTAGCTTTTAGCTTAAGAGTCCAGCGATCGCTGTCGCTCTAGATCAAGAGGGTTGCCATTGACCGTACCGAGTTGCTGACGCACATCGTCAATTGCCGTATTTAGCTGAGCGATTTTATCCTCCAAGCTGCGACGAGCCAGTTCAATGCTTTCTTCGTTGGCCTGAAGTTGAGACTTTTTCTTCTTGAGAGCCTTAGCCTCCGAGCGACTAGAATTCAACAAAGGCTGTTGGGTTTCATCGCTATCCTTGTTGCGCCCTGCTGCTACCAGCGTTCCGATGACACCACCGATCAATCCGCCTACCAAGACTCCCGCTAAAAATCCACTGCCAAAACCATCGCGCTGGCTCATTTTGACCCTCCTACCCTTAATTTATAAACGTAACTTGTTCATCACTAATAACTTATGGACAAAACCTGCCCTGAGTGGGGAGTAGGAAAAAGCTTAGCTCGATTTCCTACTCCCCACTCAGTTAAGTACCAAAGGCGCGATCGCCTGCATCCCCCAATCCGGGAACAATATACCCTTGCTGGTTTACTTCCTCGTCAATCATTGCCGTGTAAATGGTAGAGCTTGGATAAGCGGCACCGAGTTTTTGCAAGGCTGGTGGTGCGGTAACCACGGTGATAATCCTGGTTAAGGCCGGATCGACACCCCGCTTTGTTAGTTCTGTCATTGTCATCATAATGCTGCCACCGGTGGCCATCATCGGTTCGGTGATTAAGACTCGCGTTTGAGGGTCAAACTGCCGGGGCAATTTATTCAAGTAACAGCTAGCTTCCAGGGTTTCCTCATCCCGCACCAAACCTAGGTGATAAACCGATGCTAAGGGCAACAAGGTTTGAGCGCCTTCTAATAAAGCCAGTCCCGCTCGCAAAATTGGCACGACGACTAGTGGCACTTCTGGATTGACCATGGTCGCGGAGCAAGACCCTAGGGGTGTTTGTACCATGAGTTCTTCGGTAGGCAACCAGTCACGAATGGCTTCGTAGGTCAGCCATCTTCCCAATTCTATCATCGCACTTTTAAACAGGGGGGAAGGTGTAGCCGCATCCCTCGCGACACCTAGCCAGTGCTTAATCAGGGGATGGGGGGGAACATAGACACGTAGTTGGGGTTGGGGCATAAGAGCTAAACCGGAGGAAATGCCTGAACAATCATAATGCTTTTTTCTAACACGCCGACCGAGCATCCGAAAACCTGCGAAATAAACCCTCTCTAGTTCCAAGATTAGGAGTTATCGGGGTGAG
>DNXU01000625.1:0-5500 GCA_003505715.1 Cyanobacteria bacterium UBA8803
GTGATTGGTGATTGGTTGTTGGCTTTTTCACAAACAACAAACAACAAACCACAAACAACGAACAACGAACAACGAACAACGAACAACAAACAACAAACAACAAACAACAAACAACAAACAACAAACAACAAACAACAAAAATGAAGATTCCCCTACCTATTGAGCGCTACCTATTGGATGGTGCGATCGCAGTGTTGTTGGCAATTTTGTATGGACCGGTGCTAATTCACTGGTACAATGGCTGGCTCAACAAGAGTATCAGCATTGAACATGAATACTTCAGCCACGGTTTGATTGGATTGCCCTTTGCCGCCTACATTATCTGGAACCATTGGCCAAAGTGGTGTCAGTTGCCAGATAAGGCTCATCCCTTGGGGATTGTATTACTATTAGGGGGAGGGCTTTTTTATCTATCGGGGCAAGCAGAACTCGTAAATTTATCGTTTCCCGTAGTTTTAACTGGACTTTGTCTGTGGTTGAAAGGAATTCCGGGGTTAAAACTGCAATGGTTCCCTCTTCTACTGGTTGTCCTAGCTACGCCAACGGCAGCTCCCTACTTGATTGAACCCTCTGCCTTACCTTTACAGCGCTTCATTGCCGGAACAGCTGGATTTATACTGGTGCAGTTCGGCTTAGATGTTACGGTTGTTGGCATTAACCTCTTTGTTGGTGGACGCATTGTTGAGGTAGCTCCCCACTGTGCGGGTCTGAAAATGTTGTTTACCAGTCTCTATGTGGGCTTGATGCTGCTTTACTGGAGTGGTGCCTTGAGGTCGCGTTACAAGACTATTTTGTTGTTAGGCGGTGCAGCAATGATCAGCGTGAGTGCCAATATCATCCGCAATACCTTGCTCACCTTCTTTCACGGCACTGGTAATGAAAGCGCTTTTCACTGGCTGCACGAAAGTTGGGGCGGCGACATGTATTCTGCTTGTATGCTGGGTATAGTGGTGCTTTTACTCAATTTCATTGAAAAATATTACCCACAGACCGCTCGATCGAGTTCCCGGTTACCTGAAGAAACGTAAGGATATGAAATCTGTGAGTCTGCTCAAGTCAATCCAACGCTTTCAAGTTGCTAGAGCGATCGCCGTGGTACTGCTTTTAGTTATGGTAGGAATCGGCGCAGTTCCAGGTTACTTAAGCGGACAATGGTCTTGGTCTCAACTGCCCAAAATACCTCACCTCAGCCAAATCAGAAAGCTGCAACGGACAGGACTGGAAATTCCTGGCTGGAAAACGCTGGAGCAAAAAGCGATCGCCATTGGCGGTCATCAATGGTCTTATCAGCAAATTCAGGGAGATTACCCAAAACCAATTCAGCTTTTAATACTTCCTCCCGGCGATAGTAAGGCACAGCCACAGGTGGAATGGGTGGATATCGACGGCTCGTTGCAATGGCAAACTGACTCTTATACTCGACTAAAGTTTGATGTAGAAACATCAGTACCTACCGAGCGTGCCGCCCTAGAAAAGACTGAGATTAATCAAAAACAAACCAATGATAGCGATCGTATTGCTGAGGTTGAAGCTCGTTTCTTTCGAGCTTGGACTCAGCAGCAAACCTTTGCCGTATTGCAATGGTATGCTTGGCCGGAAGGAGGTAACCCAGCTCCTAGTAGTTGGTTCTGGGTAGATCAACTCGCTCAGTTGCATCGGCGTCGAGTCCCTTGGGTAGCAGTTTGCCTGCAAATTCCCATAGAACCTTTAGGGGATGTTAAAGCATCCCGACCGTTAGCAGAATCCCTGGGTAAAATGGTGCAGGCCGCATTGATAACAGGCCCTTTTGCTGGAGCTTCTAGAGCATTATGAGTTCTAAATCAGCACGACCCAATCTCCAGACTTTTTTCCCCTGGCATCGATTCATGGCCGTTACTGCCGCCAGCCTTTACACTACGGCTGGGACGGTCTTATTATGGCTAGCTAATGCTAGCATCTGGACTGATAGGGGGCTAGGTCAGAGCGTAACCCAACTACCAACCTTAACACCCGTGCCAGATCCGGGCACCCAGATACCAGTCCTTACCCCTCCTCCTGAGACCCTTGATTCAGATTTCCCCATTGACCCCTATGCACCACCACCACCTCTAGGCTACCCCGATCAATCACCTCAGCTAGCTTCACCAGATCAATTTAGTCCTTACATCCTAGGGATAGGAGATTCGATCGCAGTTACCGTAGAACGGTTTCCTGACCTGAGTTTTACTGGCACCCTTGATTTACAAGGCAACATCTTAGTACCGTTAGTGGGCAAACTGCGTGTTTTAGGACTAACCCCGGAAGGGGTTCAAGACATACTGCAAAAGCGCTTCAATGAATTCGTAGTCAATCCGAAAGTGACTGTAGTACTGGCAGGGTTGCGTCCTGCGACAGTGACAATCACTGGCGAAGTGGTTCGACCTGGCTATTACTCCATAGCGCCAGGTGCAGAGCTAACTACTGCGTTGCTCACTGCTGGCGGCGCTACAACTTTAGCAGATCTGCGCAATATTGTAGTGCGTCGGCGATCGCCAGTTGATAATTCCATCATTGAGCAACAGGTTGACTTGTTTACTCCACTGCAAAATGCGTCGAACCTACCGGATATGCGCCTCCGCGATGGGGATGCCGTGGTAGTGTTGAAACTAGAAACAGGTACAACGACTGATTATGACCAAAGCCTAGCAGCTCGCTCTACCTTAGCTCAACCACAAATCACCCTCCGAGTGTTGAGTTATCCGAATGGGGTAATTGCCAATCTACCGTTACCTAATGGCAGTACCTTTATTGACGCGCTCACGTCTCTGGCTCCCAGTCTAGAGGATGCTAACTTGCGGGAAATAGCCTTAATGCGTTTCGATCCAGAACAGGGCAAGATGGTTACCCAATACATCAATGGCAAACGGGTGTTACTGGGCGATGTTTCCCAAAATGTGCCGTTACAGGATGAAGATGTGATTGTGGTAGGTCGTAGTTTGATTGCTAAAGTGAACTATGCCCTTAGTTTTATTACTCGACCCTTCAGCGATTTTCTAGGCTTCCGGAGCTTTTTTAATAACTTGACTGACCAATTCAGCTCCGGCTCGGAATCGGGTGGTAACTAGTACAGCTTGGCAGAAAAACCATCACTCTGAGCTAGAATACAGGCACAAATACGCAAGCCTAGATCGGGTCTGGTTAAACTAAAATCTCCCATCCCCATGGGTTAAACTCCTGCTTCATCACTATTTCGGTAAAAGTGCCATGACTCCCCCCTTAGTCAAACGTTATATCATCGCCCTCGATCGACATAAGTTGATGGGAATGGCTGTTTTTGGCCTGATTACAGCCATATCAGGTGCTGTAGCGCTCATACCATCGACTCCTACTCCAGTCTCTTACGAGGTTTTAGGGGTTTTAGGAGTTACTACTCCTCCCAAAGTATTTTCGCAAACGGGAGTGCAGATTCAAGAGCAGGGTTTGAAAATAACACCGGAGATGCTGTTGGCAGACAATGTACTCAAAGCAACAGCAACAGTGGTGGGAGTCAATCCCAAAGATATTAAAGATAACGTTGAAGTACTACAGAAAAAAGGATCGGGTAAAGGGTCATCTAAAGGTGATGAAGGAGATCAGTTAAGTCCAATTGGAGTAAAGTATAAAGCTAGCAACGATCCGGAAAAAGCCGCGAAAATCGTCGAAGTCTTGATGCAGAAGATGATCGAGCAGAGCCGTTTAGTAAACGGGGAAAGACTGCGAACGATCATCGAAGCGATTGAAAAGCGCTCAGTTGAGGCAAAAGCGGATCTTCAGAAGGCCGAACAGCAACTAGAGCGCTACGACCGGATTGAAGGAGCTGCTTTAGCGGCAGCTAAAGATGAAGGATTGCTGGGAGCTATTAGCAGTAGTCAACAAAACCAACGGCAGCTTCAACTGACGCTAGAGGGTGTTGATAGTCAAATCGCTAGCTTGGAGCGGCGATTGGGATTGACAGCTGACCAAGCTTATACTAATTCTGCCCTCAGTGCAGATCCAATTATTGCTGGCCTGCGAGCTCAGATTCAGGAAGCAGATACCCAGCTAACACTGTTGAGAAGCCAGGGTTATCGGGACGCACATCCGCAAGTGGCACAAATACTCCAACAGCAAAAGACTTACGAGAAAATGCTAGGAGAACGAGCTACTGAGGTCATTGGCGGGAACGGCTTGGGCGAACCCCTCACACCGATTAAAGTCCGTCAGGACAGCAACCTCGACCCAGCACGAATGCAACTGGCAAACACCCTGGTGGGTTTGCAAACCCAGCGGGATACTCTCAAAGAGCAACTGCAATCTACTAAGCGGATAGAGAAGGAACTCCTACAACAGTATCAAAAGATTCCCAGTAAGCGGCTAGAGCGAATGCGGCTCGCTCAGCAATTTGAAATTAAACAGCAATTCTATACCACTTTGCAGGCGTCGCTCATTGATGCTAAAGCAGCTGAGCTGGAAGTAACAAGCAACCTGAGTATTGCTCAGCCTCCACAAGTTACTAAGAGTGGTGGCGAGGCACAAGGTACTAATCCAGTTGTAGTCTTGGCAGGAGGTACTTTTTTGGGTTTGGTGCTTGCAGCGGGATCAATTCTATTGCTAGCAATTCTGGACAACACGCTCTACTCACCCCAGGAGATACGACAAGTTCTAGCGCAGCAGGATGTACGAGTATTAGGCGAATTGCCTTTTGTTGTGAGTCTCGATCCCGACTTGGGAGAAACGGGAATTTTACTCAAGCCAGATTCCCATTATTTGGATATATACGAGCGGTTCCGCAGCAGTCTGCGGCGTGGGGAAAATAAATCCTTGAAGGTGGTAGCGATCGCTAGTACCATCGAGGGCGAAGGCAAGACGGTAACTGCTTATAACCTTGCGATCGCTTCGGCACAAGCGGGTAAGCGCACGCTGCTAGTGGAAGCGGATTTCCGAGGAGCTTCCCAGTCCCAATTCCTGAAAGTAATCCCTGAGCCTAGTGCTAAAGTCGAACCCTTACGCTACTACAGTTCGATTAGTCGATGTGTGAAGTTAGCCCCCAATATTGAGAATCTATATATTGTGGCCAGTCCGGGACCCCAACGACAAGCTGCTGCCTTCGTGGAATCTAGCGAACTGCAAAGGTTAATTGCCGATGCTCGCGGTCGCTTCGATTTTGTCATCGTAGACACTCCCTCTCTCTCCCGTTGGGATGACGCACTGTTACTCGAACCCCTAACGGATGGTCTGATATTGGTTACCCGACCGGGTCTCACCCAGAAGGGTATATTAAACCAAGCTACGCAAGAATTAACAGAAGCCGAGTCTGTCAGACTTTTAGGAGCGGTGATCAATGGGGTTGATGGAGCAGTTCCTGTGACTCCGGTTGAGGATGGTGAAACTGAAGATTATGAAGAAGAGGAAAGCTTTGAGGAAGAAGATCTCGAAGAAGATGAGCCAGTTCCTACTGGAGTTATGGGGTTCTAATCATGGAGAGGGGATGAGGGGGTGAGGGATGAGGGATGAGGGAGTGAGG
>DNXU01000625.1:5567-7384 GCA_003505715.1 Cyanobacteria bacterium UBA8803
GGTGATAGTAAGTTTATATCCTGCATTCTTGTGTTCCTCAGTATGTGTACGTGGGTTACGCAGGAGCTAATGCACCATTACCCTGAACTACTCAAATCCTGCATTCTTCTGTTCATCAGAAAATAATCCTAGCAACGGGCCGAGAATTGCTCCGAATACAAAACCCCCAGCGTGTGCCCAATAGGCAATACCACCGCTTTCCATTCCCACATTAGCCGGTGCTTCTAGCGTCGCAAGACCATTGAAAGCTTGCTGTAAAAACCAAAAACCGAGGAAAAATATCGCTGGTACTCTAACAGTCGTTAAAAAGAATCCCAGAGGAAGTAGCGTCACAACTTTAGCATTGGGGAACTTGAGAATATAGGCTCCCATGACTCCAGCGATCGCTCCACTGGCACCTAAGGACGGGATGGGTGAGTTAGCTGAGAAAAACCACTGGGTTAGTACCGCTAAGGCACCACAGGCTAGGTAAAAAATCAAGTACTTAACGTGACCTAGCTCCTCTTCAATATTGTTGCCAAAAATCCACAGGAATAACATATTGAAGCCAATATGAGTAAACCCAGCATGTAAGAACTGAGAGGTTACCAAAGTTATTGGCTCCGGTATTGGTTGATTGACAGCAATGCCATTAAAACTGGCAGTTAGTTCCCGAGGGACAACCGCAAAAAAGTGAAAAAATGTGTCTAGCTGTTGCGGTGCCAGCGCTAGCTCGTAGATAAAAACTAAAACATTGACAGCAATTAGCGTGTAAGTAATATAAGGAACAATCTGGGTGGGATTTTCATCGCGTAGCGGAACCACAAGCGTTTTTTCCTATCTATCTAAAAAGACAACAGCAGCATAACTTTACCTATTGTTACCTGTCTGCTATCTGTAGATAGATCCCTCAACCTGGATTAGAGTCATCAGCAAATAATCCCAGTATTGGGCCGAGAATAGCTCCGAAGACAAAACCTCCAGCGTGCGCCCAGTAGGCAATACCACCACTTTTCATCCCGATATCAGCTGGTACAGCTAAACTGGCAACGCTGCTGAAGGCTTGCTGCACAAACCAAAAACCCAGGAAAAAGATGGCTGGTAGTCTAACGGTAGTGATAAAGTAACCCAGAAAAACTAAGGTATTAATTTGAGCGTTGGGAAATCTGAGAATATAAGCACCCATCACTCCCGCGATCGCACCACTGGCACCTAAGGCAGGAATAGTTGATTGGATAGAGAAAAACCACTGTGCTAAAGCAGCCAATACACCACAAGTAATGTAAAAAATTAAATACTTCAGGTGACCCAGCCGATCTTCAATATTGTTGCCGAAAATCCATAAAAATAGCATATTACCCGCAATATGCATAAAACCACCGTGGAGAAACTGGGATGTCACCAAAGTCAGCGGTTCGGGAACTGGTTGATTGACAGGAATGCCATTGAAACTGGCGGTTAGTTCTCTAGGAACTACCGCATAAAGTTGAAAAAACTGATTCAGTTGTCCAGGAGCTAAAGTCAGTTCGTGGATAAATACCACGATATTTACAGCAATTAGCGCATAAGTGACATAGGGAGTAATGCGCGTCGGATTGTCATCGCTAATTGGAAACACAGACGGCCTTCCTATTTATTCAAGAACTGGGAAAACCATAACACACATAGGGATGAGGGATGAGGGATGAGAGATGAGGTGAAGAATTCTTGTTGTTATCCTTTTATTGTGCGCGATCGCGCATGGGGTCTGTCGTAAACTACTCACTTTAAGACTCAGAATAAAGAATCCCCTCTCCTCTCTCTCATCCCCCATCTCTCATCCCCCATCCCTCATCCCT
>DNXU01000625.1:7410-8755 GCA_003505715.1 Cyanobacteria bacterium UBA8803
TCCCTCATCCCTCATCCTTATTTACCAGATAGGTTTTTGTAACCTAGTAGAATCTCAATCTGAAGACCCCATTCATGGACTTATTAGAATACCAAGCCAAACAATTATTTCGCGAAGTAGGCATTCCCGTATTGCCATCTCAATGCATTGGCGATCCCGCAGATCTCAAGCGTTTGGAAATACCGTATCCGGTAGTACTCAAGTCTCAGGTGCCTAAGGGAGGGCGGGGTAAAGCGGGGGGGATTCGGTTGGTGGCAAATACCATTGATGCGATCGCTGCTGCACGAGCAATTTTCAACCTACCGATCCTCGGCCAGTACCCCTCAGTCCTGCTAGCGGAATCTCATTACGACGCCGAACGAGAATTTTATCTGGCCGTCATCCTAGACTATGGGTTAGGGCGTCCGGTTCTCTTAGGTTCTGCCCAAGGAGGCGTCAATCTGGAAATGGTGATGGCAAATATCCAACGGGTTGTAGTTGAGCAAGAATTCTCGCCGTTTTATGCAAGGCGTCTAACCCTCAAAATGGGTCTCCAAGACCAGCTGATTGAGTCAGTCAGCGGTATCGTCCACAAAATGTACCAGCTATTGATACAAAAAGACTTAGACTCAGTAGAAATTAATCCCTTGGGTATCAGTTCGACAGGTAAAGTCATGGCTCTGGATGGCAAAATTAAAGTTAACGACTACGCCCTAGGTCGCCATCCCGAGTTATTGAACCTGGCATCAATTTCTGCTGAGCCAACCCAACTCACCACTCAACCAACTGAATTAAAATGGACGGACAGGGAAGGTAACATTGGTATTCTTTGCAACAGTAGTTGTTTGGCCGCTGCAACCTTAGATTTACTTTACCAAACCAAGGGCAAACCAGCCAGTTGTCTGATTGTGGACGGTTATGCCAGTTGGGACTTACAGTCCTTGTCTTCTCCAGTGCAACAACTGCAAAGCACCTTGCAGCGAATTACGGAAACTCCAGGCATTCGAGTGGTTTTGGTAAACATTTTGACTAGCGCTGCCGCTAGTGAAGCTGTCGCTGAAGTAATTGCTAATTATTTGGTATCTAAAGTTGGAACCAGCCCAGTCCTAAGTGTAGCAGACCGAGCCGAAAGACCCACGGGTGAGCGATCGCCCTCCCATCGCAAGCGCCTCAACCGCGAACGGAAAGATCCCAGAAAATCAGCTGCTGTGAAGCAACTACCACACTTTGTCATTCGCCTAGTCGGTGGAAAAAATGATGCTGCCAAAGAGCGCTTGGCCGCGCTCCCCGTACACTGGATAGATAACTTGGATCGGGCTGTTGAGCAAGCTATATCTTTGGCTAAATGAAGGATGAGGGATGAGGG
>DNXU01000625.1:8856-9708 GCA_003505715.1 Cyanobacteria bacterium UBA8803
ACAACAAACAACAAACAATGAACAATGAACTTGACGCCTGAGAGCAAAGTCCTCGTACAGGGCATTACACAACCACTGGGTTCATACTATGCTGCCCGTATGAAAGCCTATGGTACAAATCTGGTTGCTGGGGTCAGCGCTGGTCAGGGAGGGCAACAATTGCATGGCATTCCCGTGTTTGACTTAGTAGAAGAGGCTCTATCAGAAACTGGTCCTTTCGAGGCGACGATTATTTTTGTAGAATCCTACTGGGCGTTGGATGCAGCTCTAGAAGCCATAGATGCTGGGGTGCCGCAAATTATTCTAGTCACTGGGGGCGTCCCTCCCCTTGATATGGTTCGCCTTCTCCAGAAAGCAGAAGCCACAGGAACTCTCATTTTGGGACCGAGCAGTTCTGGTATTATCGTGCCGGGAAAAGTTTTACTAGGTACTCAGGAGAGTGAGTTTTATACTCCTGGCTCAGTAGGACTAATTAGCCGTGTCGGTCCACTTACCTACGAACTTGCCCTGGCATTAACCCAGGCCGAACTTGGGCAGTCTATTGGGGTCAACCTCGGCAGTGAGGCGTTAGTGGGGTCTTCATTTCGGCAGTGGTTACAGATTTTGGCCATGGATAAAACTACCAAAGCTATTGTTTTAGTAGATCAGACAGGCGGGTCTAGTGAAGAAACCACAGCAGAGTATATTGCCCAAGCCATTAATAAACCTGTGGTCGCTTATATTGCTGGATACTCTACTCCTGAGGACAAACAATTGGGCGATGGCTGTGCTATTATTGCGGCTCAACTTTCAGGCCCGATCACTAGTGCCACAACTGCCCAACACAAAGTTGAAGCCTATAAGCAAGCTAAA
>DNXU01000289.1:0-4202 GCA_003505715.1 Cyanobacteria bacterium UBA8803
AGTTAACTTCTTTCCCGCTCTAGGGTATTGGTGAGGGAATTGTCAGAACTGGCTTGTTTGAGATCGCCTGGGCCAATATATCTTTCGAGCAGCATTAACAGCTCACTTGCGCCAAACGGCTTGGTTAGATAGTCTGTAGCTCCGACCATCCGAGCTCTAATTCGGTCGATAAAGCCATCTTTGCCCGTTAACATGATAATTGGGGTCAACCTAAATGCTGTTGACTGTCTCAGCATTCCACACAGCTCGTAACCATCAAGTTTGGGCATTACTAGGTCACAAAGAATAAGATCTGGTTTGATTTGAAAAATTTGGCTGAGAGCTTTTAAGGGATTCTGAATTGCCTTAACTTGATACCCTTCAGCTTTTAGCGTATACTCCACAGTCTTGCCAATTGCCACATCATCATCAATACAGACAACACGAGGCGCTTGAGCCACAGGGGACAACTCCCAGGACTGTCGAGTCGCTGGCATCTCTTGTACTGTTGCACTCAGCAATTGAATCCAACCCTCTTGGACATAGGGATAAATGGCCTTAGCAACTGTGAGAAGATCGCGGTTGAGATAGCGAGCCATCTGACGCAAAGAGGTCTTGCCATCAGCCCAGCGCTCTAGAGTTCTAAAAGCATTTTGGGGTAAAGTAGCCCTTAATCGCCCTTCATCCGCCACGATGGGACATTGATGGGGAGATTGGATATGGGGATGAAATTGCTTCCACTCCTGCACCTGCTTCATGATTTTGGTTACGAGTGGGGCAATCTCTAGAGTGGTGAGCTGTGGTGCCAAGGCGGGACTAATCTCAAAGACAAAGTACCCATTGTGCAGGCTCAGAAGGTCAAAGAGGGTTTCGTGTACCATGCTTTGTAGGATGCTGCGTCCTTGGGCAGGTGTAATAATATGATGTTCGAGTAAAGCCCACAGATAACCGTATTCTGGTGCATTCGTAGAAGCAATCGACGGGCGTTCCAACTCATCAAGCGCAGCATCGGCTTTGTAGCGGCGCAGATAATCTCGCAATCGCGACAGGCTAGGATCGCTGTTGGCAGCATAAGCAATTTGCCCGTTGAGAAAAAAAACAAACCAAAAAGGCCCGGGTTTTCGGAGTTTGGCTTCCTGGTAGAAACGACCCGATATGAAGCCCTTACTAGTGGCTTCGCCACCTGGGCTATTAAAATGGGAACCGTAGGCCTCAACCAACAACTCGCCTGTGCGCTGACCGAGTTCGATCAGTTGCAGGATGCTGCGGATATCAATTTCATTCAACGTTCCCTGCATTTAAAGAAAATTTGCTCCTAAAAATCGATCTTTTAAATCTAGCTACCCGTAGTTTCCTCGACATGGCTTAACAAGGTAACAAGGTTTAGATGAGAAGACACCTGGAGAACACTAGTGCAGCGCCACAGAAACCCACCACTTAAAAAAGCTTAAAAAGCTTTCTGTACAACCTTTTTTCCCTCCAGCCTGCGTTCGACAAGCTCAACTGCCGTTTCGACAAGACTTCGGCGTGAGCGCGTCAACTGAGCGTTCGACTGAGCGCTCACACCGAAATCCTGTCGAAGTTCAGTCGAACGCTGAGCGCGGTTCGGACTTCACAGCATTAGCCAGTCTACCGCTATTGTTCTCTTCTAGCGCCAACCTATCCCTCCATCTCTCTCTGTATTTATTGGTATGCACCACTATCTCTCAAGAACCGAAGCGACTTTAATTATGACTAACATCAATTAGGTCTTCATAGCACGTTTAGGCCGCACTGCAAGAATCCCGTACTTCTGAAATGCCTCGGAAAGTTTTGTATTTAGAATGCACCAGCCTTAATTAGCTCTAGCAGACAGATCCATTGCTGGACTGCTGGTTTTGTTTTAACCCCACCAATGCTAAACTTGGAATTTAACTTAGCTCAATGGTAAACTCAGATTCAGACTCACGAGCGCTTTTGTTAGGATAAGCAACGCCCATACTGTAATATATTTAGTATAATTTATGATTTAAATTGCGAAGAACCTTACTTACCCTCCGATCAGTGTCTTTTTAACTGAGTTGCTCAACACCAGGCGAAAAGGTTAAGATGAACGCGAGGAGGCAGTTAGCTCGTGGTTTTGCAGTCACGGCTATAAACTGTAGTTAGGGGAGCGCGACACGGGAATGAGTCCCACTCTTTTTTGTAGCAAATTATAATTAATTTTAATGCTGCCCAAGTCGTGAATCTAGATGAGTTTTGTAATATCTAGTAGGAAACCCCAAGGCACTTCTGAGGCTCACTAGCCCAGAATGCTCTCGCATAGTAGACAGAACTGCTCGGTCTACTGGTCTGGGTTGGTCATGATGTTGAGGAGCGGTTTAATCAGACTGGCTAGGCTCCTAAGCGAACGTTAGCTATGTCAAGGATTGGGCACAAGATACTTAAAGAGGACGATCGGTGTGCTTTATCTAGCAGAAGTAAAAAAGCAGAAAACTGGCCCTTTTGGCAGTAAAACCGAACTCAAACTGCTGGCTTGCCAGCGGAGTGACCAGAGTTGGAGTGTAGTGCCTGGTGAGGAAACGCTTCCTGGCGAGGAGGCTGCTAACTTTGGTGATGGTGTGTTGGTCATTGTTAACATAGGGAATAATCGACAGATCCAGGGAAATGTTGAGCCAGCAGTAGGGCAGCTGATCAGGGAGTTGCAAAATTTCTCGAAGCAGCTGGACAAATGGAAGAGCGGGGAAGAAGAAATTGAACAGTGGAAGCAGTCTCTGACTTATCAAAGTCAAGAACTCAACCGTCGGGAAATGGAACTAGAAGCTCGCTCAGAACAGCTGCAAGCTGTGGAGGAAGAAGCTGAGCAGTTAGAACAACAACGTCAAGAACTCGAACAGGCTCGTGAGGAAGCCGCAAGATTTAGAGAAGAGTTTGAGCGCAACAGCAAAGAGTTAGAAGGTGCGTGGGAGCACCTGCGGGGTGAGCAAAGACGCTTTGAGGAGCAAAAATCTGAGTTACAGTATGCTGCTGGCTTAGATGAACAGCAAGCTGCGACGATTCAGGAATTGCTCAATCGCCTCTCTGGAGCTGTGGTGCCTACGGACTCGGTGCGGGAACAATTGAATTTGGCCTGGGAAATAGTCAATCACCAGCAGTCATTGCTGGATCATGACTGGCAACACTTAGAACAGCAACGAGCAGAAGCAACTCAGCTACAAGCAGAAGTTGACTCTCAAGGTCAGATGATTCAAAACCGCAAGCAGGAGTTGCAGCAAGTCCAGAAATCCTTTGAGCAGGCAAAAGCTGAGTTGAAGGTGCAGCAGAATGCTCTGGAAATGAAGCAGGAGTCCGTCCACATGCTGAGCCTTCAGCTGCGCACCCAAGAAGAGTTACACCAAGAACTGGCTCGTCTAGCCACAACCTCAGCAGATGTCAAGATTAGCCAGCAAGTAAATATCGAAGCCCTGGAAAAAATGCCTCTAGGCGAACTCCAGGACGTTGTCCAAAATTTGCAGCAGGATTTAGAAAAGGTCAAACGCTTCGTTAACGATCAGGAAGAAGAACTAACCTTCCAGCGCCAAGCAGTTGAAGAAGTCCAAGAAAAAATTAGCTCAGCTAGCGAGTATGATCGCATTCATCTAGAAACCGAACTGGCGGAAGAGCAAGACCGCTATCAGATGCTGGATGAAACTTTGGTAGGTCAGCGCCGGAATCTGCGGGAACGAGAGGAGATTCTCAATCAACACCTGCGCGTGTTGCGGCGTCGGCAAGGCGTAGCTGAATCCAATAGCTCAGATAGCCAGAAAATTGACCTAGGCCCAGTTTTGAGCCAACTAGAAACTCAACGACAACAACAGGAAGCTGAACTGCGAAAACTGGAGAACCAAGTCGAGCAGATGCGCCAGAGCATCAGCCAAGCCGAACAGATGATCGCCGGACAAGCTAGCGAACAAGAGGCAAAACGCATCGAGATCCAAAACTTAGAGGAGAACTGGCACTCTATGAAAGTGTCAGTAGCCCAAATGTTGGCTAGAGTCGATCTAACTCAAGAGATACTACAGCCGAAGCAGGAGGCTTTAAATCAAATTCACCAGAGGTTAGAGTCGATCGCAGCTGTCCTGAATCAAATTCAAGAAATCGGTGACTATCAACTCCAAGCGATCGCCCAAATGCAGCAAACGATCGGTAGCTTAATCCAATCACCAGAACTAGCAGCGTCTTGATTAGTTGTTGGTTGTTAGTTG
>DNXU01000289.1:4481-5478 GCA_003505715.1 Cyanobacteria bacterium UBA8803
CAACAAACAACAAACAACTAATGTTCCCGAAAGGCCAGCCAGTTGCCTTCAACTTGGACGAATGCTCCTCCAGGGAAAGAGGAGGTTCGGGAGCGGTTGGGAGCGGTGATTAGAGCGGTAATGGCTTCGATTTGCTCGAAGCTGCTCGCTTGGGCTTGGGTGGTGGCTAGAAACTGGCGGATAACTCGACGTTGTAAGGCGAGGGGTGCTTGCTGTAAAATCAGGCGATTGAGTTTGAGAAGGGTGTCTGGTGCCTCCTCATTAGCCTCCTCACAAGCTATTGCTTGCTGGTATAGCTCTAGAGCTGCGTTTTCCAAATAATCTACGTCTGCTCGTAGGAGTTCAGCTGTTTGGGCTAAAGCCGTCTCAACTTGAGGGTTGAAATGGGTTTGCAGGTAAGGCAGTAGCTCCTGGCGAATGCGGTTGCGAGCATATCGGATCTCTTGATTGTAGGGATCTTCCCAAATTGACAGGTGCTGCTCTTGACAAAACTGCAAAGTTTCGGCACGGCTGAGGCAAAGCAGAGGACGCACCAGTTGAACTCCCGGCGCTAAGAGGCGTTGCCAGGTAAGGGATTGCAAACCATCAGCACCTGTTCCCCGTATCAAGTTGTAAAGAAGCGTTTCAGCGCGATCGCTTTTGGTGTGACCCGTAACCACATCTTGGTAGCCCTGGACTTGGGCAATCTGGCTCAGAGCCTCATAGCGCCATTGCCGAGCTGCTGCCTCGCTGGTAGTCACCTCAGGGGCTGTTGCTAGATAGAAAGGGATAGCCCAGCCTTGGGCGATGTATTGAACATGAGCTGCGAGTCCCACATCCTTGGGCCAACGGTGATCGCAGTGGGCAATTGCTAGCTGCCATTTCCACTTAGGTTGTAAGTCTAGCAGCAGTTTCATCAGGCAGAGAGAATCTTGCCCACCCGATACTGCGACAAGCACGCGCCGATGCCGAGCCAACAAACACCTTTGCCGCAGCGTTTGATGCACCCGTGCATGAA
>DNXU01000623.1:0-848 GCA_003505715.1 Cyanobacteria bacterium UBA8803
CCTCACCCTATTTTCAATTCAGCAAAGTTCTCACCGAACCAAGGATGTTTGGTTTTCTGGGTTACAGCAAGCCGAGACTCAAACAAGATTAGCTTCTACAATAGCGACCGTAGGTTAAATTTAGGTATTTATGACTGTCATTCCATCTCCCTACACAGAAGACCAAATTGCCGCTTGGTTGCGGGGTTTATTGACTGTTGCTTGGGCGGACGGTCACTTTGACCCAGAAGAGCAAGAGGTACTTGCCCAAGTCACTCAAGACGAACTAGCTCCTACTATCGATTTATCAGATCTAGACCAGCCAATTACTTCCGAAGAACTAGCCGATGCTTTGGGTAAAGACCCAAAAACAGCAGAGAATTTTTTAAGAACTGCCGTCATGGTAGCCTTGGCCGATGGCGTCTATTCAATCACGGAAGCAGATGTTCTCCATGAGTTCTGCTCAGCACTGCACTTGAAGGTAGAAGCACTAGAGGCGTTGCGGGTTACGCTTTACCAAGGTGAAGCGGTTCCAGCAACTGACGCTACCCACGACTCGTTACAGCAACCCGGCATCTCACCTCATCCCCATTCAGACGTTCTTCAACCAGTAAGGGACTGGTTAGAAGGCATGGAAGTCCAAGATCCACGGGTAGCACGATTCATCTGTAAAATGATTCCCGCTCAATGCCCGTTTGAGCGAGATGTGAAGCTATTCGGTCATAAAATCGTCCACATTCCGGCCATGTGCAAGATCAATCCCCTGTACGATCAGTTAGTCGGCTTGCGCTTCCGAGCTTTATCCTATTTGGCAGACGATCGAGGTGAAGATGTCTCACCATACTTGTAGTTGTTGGTTGTTAGTTGTT
>DNXU01000623.1:1183-15100 GCA_003505715.1 Cyanobacteria bacterium UBA8803
ACAAATAACCAACAACCAACAACTAAATATTATGCAATTTATCGATCAAGCAGAAATTGAAGTAGCAGCTGGGAAGGGTGGCGATGGCATTGTGGCCTTTCGGCGGGAAAAGTATGTGCCTGCTGGGGGGCCGGCAGGTGGGAATGGGGGGTGGGGCGGTGATGTGAGCCTAATCGCTGTCGAACACCTGCAAACCTTGCTGGATTTTAGGTACGCTCACCGCTTTCAAGCCGAAAATGGCGGACGGGGAGGGCCAAATAATCGCACGGGGGCTAACGGGTGCGATCGCATTATTCAAGTTCCTTGCGGTACTGTGGTTTATGATGCGGATACGGAGGAAATCTTGGGGGATTTGGTTAGTCCGGGTCAAACCCTGTGCGTGGCTAAGGGTGGCAAGGGGGGTTTGGGCAACAAGCATTTCCTGAGCAATCATAATCGCGCCCCTGATTATGCCTTACCAGGACTACCAGGGGAGGAGCGTCACTTGCGGTTGGAGTTGAAGCTGCTAGCTGAAGTAGGAATTATTGGTTTGCCCAATGCGGGGAAATCAACCCTAATTTCAGCTCTTTCTGCGGCACGACCAAAGGTAGCGGATTATCCTTTTACTACACTGGTGCCGAATTTGGGCGTGGTGCGCAAACCGACAGGTGACGGCACGGTGTTTGCGGATATTCCCGGACTGATTGAGGGGGCGCATCTGGGGGCAGGTTTGGGGCACGAGTTTCTGCGCCATATCGAACGTACTCGCCTCCTACTGCACCTGATTGATGCTACTGCTGAAGACCCTATTACTAACTACCAAACCATTCAAGAAGAATTGCGAGCCTATGGGCGGGGTTTGGCGGAACGTCCTCAAATTCTGGCACTTAACAAGATTGATGCGGTTGATACTGAGAGGTTAGAGGCGCTTGCTACTGAGTTAAACCAGTTGAGTCAGGTGCCCCTTTTTCAGATTTCAGCGGTGGCTCAAATTGGTTTGGACTCTCTTTTACAAAAAGTTTGGGAATCTCTCGATCAGCTCGATCGGCTCCCACCTGTACGCAACACTGTTGTCTCAACGCCACAGTGAAGGAGATGGGCGATCGCGAACGAGACCTCACAATCCCAGTATTTTGCCATTCAACTACCCCAGGCTGGCAAGCCTGAGCCTGGGGATTGCTAAGACCACTTTTAGCAACACAAGTGTTGAATAGCTCAAAAGACTGTATCAGTTACGGACGTTCAGGTACTTCCCTAGCCTGTACCTCTCTAGGCTCTAGTGGTTAGAGCGTTGGGTAATGCCAAGACACGCTGATGTAGTTGAGCGAAGGGACCAAAACATTGATGGGTTATACCATGTCAAGTTCAAACATCCGAGTACCAGTAATAGACAAGGAAGGTAAGCCGTTAATGCCAACAACTGCATCTCGCGCCAGACGTTGGATGGAGCAAGGCAAGGCAGTGCCTCAATGGTCTGACTTGGGCGTGTTTTACGTCCAGTTAGTTGACTCGGCATCAGGTTACAAAACGCAACCAATCAACATGGGAATAGACCCAGGTAAACGTTATTCCGGGATTGCTGTCCAATCTCAAAAGTACACTCTGGGAATGTTTCACCTTGTTCTTATGGGTTTTATCCCCAAACAGGGTTCAGCAATGCCTGGAGTTAACAGCAAAATGGACTACCGCAGGCTACTGAGAAGAGGTCGTAGAGGGAGGAGGATTAACCGAAAGGTAGCCTTTAACCTACGCAACCACAGACAAAAGCGGTTTGAAAATCGGCGTCAATCTAAACTAGCTCCTAGTATTCGCTCAAATCGTCAACTAGAGCTGAGGGTTCTGTCTGAATTGTGCAAAATATTCCCTGTCTCAGTAATTGTTTATGAGCAAGTCAGGGTTGATGTTGATTTAACTAGTGGTAGGAAAGGAGCCAAATCAGGGCAAGGTTTTTCTGTTGTAATGGTTGGACAAGAATGGATGTTGAAACAACTATCCTTATTTGCACCTGTTTTGACAAGAGAAGGGTGGCAAAAAGACGGAAATGGGACATCTCAAATCCGTCAGTACCTTGGCTTAGTTAAAGACAAGAAGAACAAGGAATTGCCATCGCCAGAAACGCATGTTGTTGATGGAATTGCCCTGGCTTGTGCCCCATTTGTTCAATACAAGCCCTTCCATACTGCTAATACTCGTGGCTGTGTGTGGATGGGTTCTGTATCGATTACCCCTGCAATCTTTAAGGTAATTTCCAGACCCAGAATCACCAGAAGGCGTTTGCACGATGCAGTGCCAGCCCAAGGGGGAGTAAGAGAGCGTTACGGTGGCTCAACAACACCGTTTGGTATTCGCAAAGGCGATTTGGTTTATTACAAAGAACAACTGGGTTACTGCTCTGGATATACAAACAAACAGCTTTCAATTTCAGATGCCAATTGGAAACGGTTGGGTCAAAGAGCAATTAGCAAATGTCGGCTAGTTGCTCGGTCTACGGGGTTGGTGGTTTCGGGGGCATTGAACCCCACTCAACCACCCCTCCTATCCCTCCCCGCCGTATAGACGGACGGGGTTTCTCGTAGGTTTCGATGAAGAGTAGCTCGGCTCCTAACCAAGGCGTACAACTAGACCAATTAAAACCCAATGTTGTGCTGCATGGCTCGATTTTCCCAGAACCCGTGCAGGTACTTGGGGTTGTACCGATGGGAGAATCCGTTAAACTGATTGGCAAAGGGTTGACTACCAATCAAGTTTATGAGCCGATTCTCAACCAGGAACACTTGGCACAACTCAAGGCTACTCCGGAAAAAGAACCGTTTGACGGGGAATCTTTAAAATTCCGCTTGGGAGTGGAAGCCTTACGTCTGGGATTGGCACACGAATACGACCCCTATTTTTCCCTAGCGATCGCACGAGTAGATCCCCTGCCTCACCAGTTAGAAGCCGTCTACGATTATTTCCTCAAACAACCTCGCATCCGGTTTCTGCTAGCTGATGATCCTGGTGCTGGCAAAACTATTATGGCAGGTTTGCTATTGAAGGAACTCAAAGTCCGAGGACTTGCGCAACGTACTCTGATTGTTGCTCCGGCTAACCTCACCTTTCAATGGCAACGGGAGATGAAAGACAAGTTCCGGGAAGATTTTGAGGTGGTTAGAGGGGATGTCTTGCGAGCTAACTACGGGATGAATCCCTGGCAGGAAAAGCATCAAGTTGTCACTTCCGTTTCCTGGGTTTCCCGCATTCAAGATGCCAAGGAGAGTTTGCTGCGATCGCACTGGGACTTAATCATTGTGGATGAAGCCCACAAAATGAGTGCTTACAGTACCGATAAAAAGACGCTGGCTTACCAGTTAGGAGAACGGCTGTCGGAGATGACCGACCACTATTTATTAATGACGGCCACTCCCCATAAGGGTGAGCCTAAAAATTTTTGTTTATTCCTGGAATTATTAGATCGGGATGTTTATGGGGATGTTAAGAGTTTAGAAGAGGCGATGCAGCGTAATGATGCGCCCTTCTACCTGCGCCGCACCAAGGAAGCATTAGTTACGTTCCCAGAACCAGAAACGGGTAAAGCCAAAAAGCTGTTTACCAACCGCCAGGTAGAAACTATTGACTTCCAAATTGATGAGGATGAGCTAGACTTCTATGAAGCCTTAACGCGCTATGTAGAGGAGCAATCCATCAAAGCTGAACAGGATAATTCCGCTCGTGGGCGGACGTTGGGTTTTGCTATGGCCATGTTGCAACGCCGTTTTGCTTCTAGCGTTTTTGCCGTGCGCCGCAGTTTGGAACGGATGCGAGATAAGCGTCAGAAGATTTTGGAAGATCCGGAAGGGTATCGCCGAGAGCAGATTAACCGCAGGTTACCGGACGATTTTGACGAACTGACCGAAGAGGAACGGCAAAAGATTACTGAAGACCTGGAATCTGTGGTGGCATCCATTGACCCCCACGATTTGCAGGATGAGATTACTCAGCTTACCAAATTAATCGCCCAAGCGCGGCAGCTCGAACAACGGGAAGTCGAATCCAAGTTGGTGAAGCTGAAAAGAACCATCAGCGAGGAGGGGATATTCCAAGACCCGAAAATGAAGCTTTTGCTGTTCACCGAACATAAGGACACGCTGGATTACCTAGTGGGTAAGTTACGGGAGTGGGGACTGTCGGTGACGCAGATTCACGGGGGGATGAAAATTGGCGATCGCGATACCCCTCATACTCGCATTTATGCCGAACGAGAGTTTCGGGAAGATGCTCAGGTGCTGGTGGCTACTGAAGCAGCAGGGGAAGGCATCAACCTGCAATTTTGCTGGATGATGATTAACTACGATATCCCTTGGAATCCGGTACGCTTAGAGCAACGCATGGGACGGATTCATCGCTACGGACAGGATAAGGACTGCCTAATTTTCAACTTCGTTGCTACTAATACCCGCGAAGGCAAGGTACTGTGGAAGTTATTTGAGCGAATTCGGGCAATTGAAAACGACCTCGACCCGGAACGCACGGGCAAGGTGTTTAATGTGTTGGGTAATATCTTCCCTGCCAACCAGCTAGAACGGATGATTCGGGATATGTATGCCCACAACCTTACTGATACCCTAATTCTCAACCGGATTGTGGAACAGGTGGACAAAGAACACTTCCGCCGGATCGCAGATTCGGCACTGGAGGGGTTAGCCAAACGGGAGTTGAATCTGTCGGCGATTGTCGGGAAGTCCGCAGAAGCCAAAGAACGGCGTTTGGTGCCGGAAGTCATTGAGGATTTCTTCGTGCAAGCGGCATCTATTGCGGGGATTCATCCCAAGGAAACGGGCAAAGGACAGCATATTTATCGCATTGGGCGAGTACCACGCACCCTCTGGCCTTTGGGAGAACGTCTAGAGTCTCGGTTTGGTAAGCTGGGACGGGAGTACAAAAAGATTACGTTTGATAAAAATATCTTGACGAATGACCCGACATTGGAGTGGGTGACGCCGGGACATCCTTTGTTTGAGTGTGTGCGGGAGGATGTGCTGACACGGGTACGGCATGAACTGCGACGGGGGGCTGTTTTCTTCGACCTCTACCGCCAATCACCTGCCCGATTGGACGTGTTCTCGGCAGCAATTGTTGATGGGTTGGGGAATACACTGCACAAGCGCTTGTTTGTGGTGCAGTGTGAACTAGATGGGACGATAACGGTGCGTCAGCCGACGATTTTTCTGGACTTGGCTTTAGTAGAAGAGACGGTTGAACTTCCCGATGATTCTGGGTTGCCCAGTCGCGACAAGGTGGAATGGGCATTGATCGAGCAAGCCTTGCAGCCTTTTTTGGCAGAAACTAAGGGACAAAGAGAGAAAGAGGTGGAGACGATTTCCCATCACCTGGAGATTAGTCTGAATACGATTATAGATCGCGTCCAGTGTCAGTTTGCAGAACTCGTCGAGCAGAGGGAGTTAGGTTATAAAGAGGCGGGTTTGGATGGTCGCATCAAGCAGATGGAAGACCGTTTGTTTGAGTTAGATGGCCGTTTGGAACAACGGCGGGAAGAACTGGATAGGGAGAAGAGTTGCGCGATCGCAGATATTCAGCATTATGGCAGGGCTTGGGTACTGCCTCACCCGGAACGTCACTCGCCTGAGATTGCGCCGATGGTGAGTGATAAGGAGATTGAACGGACTGCGGTTGAGGCGGTTATTGCGTATGAACAGGCGCGAGGTTGGCAGGTGGTGAGTGTGGAACGAGAGAATCGCGGTTTTGACTTAATCTCCCGCAAGCCTCATCCGGAAGACTCGGAAACGGCTATTGCTGTGCGGTTTATTGAGGTGAAGGGACGATCTGCTGTGGGTGAGGTGGCTTTAACTACTAATGAGTATAAAACGGCGGAACGTCTGAAGCAGGATTACTGGTTGTATGTGGTATTTAACTGTTCCTCAACTCCAGAGGTGNNNNTCAAGACCCAGTAAAGTTAGGATGGGAGCCGTTGGTAAAGATTGAACATTATCATGTTTCGGCTCAGAAAATATTAGAAGTTGGGGGCTGTAGGGGCGGGTTTAGGGATTAACTTTCATGGATACACCAATAACATTAAAATAAAACCTGCCCTCCCCCCACCCGGATTGGGGTGTGGTTCTAAATTTTTAAAATTATCTTGACAAAACCTTCATGAGGTAAACTTATGCAACTGCAAACAACTACGGTTGAAATCAAAACGGTCAAACCTTATTATACGCCAGAGGAATATTTAGAACTGGAAGAAAAGGCAGATTACAAAAATGAATATCGGGATGGAGAAATTGTACCAATGACGGGTGGCACTACGAATCATAATAAAATTGCTCTCAATTTAGCTTCTCGTTTAAACTTGGCGTTAGAGGATGAAGACTACGAGGTGTATATCGGTGATGTAAAGTTGTGGATTCCCAAATATCGGCAGTTTACCTATCCTGATGTGATGGTTGTTCAGGGTCAACCTGTTTATTATGGTTCAAATACCACAACAATTATGAATCCGATGGTAATTGTTGAGGTGTTATCGAAATCAACGAGAGATTATGACCAAGGGGATAAGTTTATTTATTATCGTTCAATTGCTGAGTTTAAGGAATATATTATGATTGACCAAGCTAAATATCATGTAATGCAGTATGCCCAATCGTCTCAGGGAAAATGGTTATTAACGGAGTATGAATTAGAGGATTCTTTATTAGGGCTTCAGTCGATTGATTTTAAGATTGCTTTTAGTCAAATTTATAAGCGAATTAACTTTTCTGAAAGTGTGGAATAGACCAAGATACCCGACTTGTTGAATGAGTCGGTGTTTAAAACAGTCAAGGTGAGAATAACTGAAGAATAAATCAAGATGCCGACTTACCCGAAACGCCTGATAGAAGTTGATTTGCCTATCAAAAAAATCTCTGCCCATGCGAGGCGGGAAAAGTCGATTCGGCATGGACATATTTCAACTCTGCATATCTGGTGGGCGAGACGACCTCTGGCGGCTTGTCGGGCTGTCATTTGTGCGGCATTGTGGCCTGACCCTGCTGACCCATTATGCCCTCAAGAGTTTAGGAATCGTTCGGCGACTCTCATTACTGAATTTGCGAAGAAAGCAGCGAAAGATAAAGATTTAGCAGCTCATTGTTCTACTGATATCTGGAATAAATGGCAACTTCTAGCGAAACCAGATAACAAGCTAGACTCAAACAATCCAGACCATCTAAATATTCTGCGTTTCCGGTTGTTGGATTTTATTGCAGATTTTGCGAACTGGGATAATTCGACACAGCAAGATTATTTAGAAACCAGTCGGGCTTTAACTCAAGCTGCCCATGAAGCATTAGGGGGAATTCCGGGAACTAAGCCGTTAGTAGTTGACCCTTTTGCTGGGGGTGGTTCTATACCTTTAGAGGCGTTACGAGTGGGAGCAGATGCATTTGCTTCTGACTTAAATCCTGTAGCGGTTCTGTTGAATAAAGTGGTGTTGGAATATATCCCCAAGTATGGGCAGAAATTAGCGGATGAGGTGCGGAAGTGGGGACAGTGGGTTAAGGAGGAAGCGGAGAAAGAGTTAGCTGAATTTTATCCTAAAGACCCGGATGGTGCGACACCCATTGCTTATTTATGGGCTAGGACGATTGTTTGTGAGGGGCCAGGGTGTGGGGCGGAAGTGCCGTTGATGAGGTCACTTTGGTTCGCGAATAAAAGTAATAAATCTGTAGCTTTAAAGTTAATTCCTAATCCGGAAGCCAAGCGGGTTGATTTTGAGATTAGTGGAAATGTTAAGGCTAAAGATATTGGGGAAGGAACTGTAAAAAGAGGGTCTGGCACTTGTCCCTGTTGTGGTTATACAACGCCTGTTACTTCGGTGAGAAAGCAGTTAAAAGCAAGAAATGGTGGTGCTAACGATGCTCTTTTATTCTGCGTGGTGACGACTAGAGAAAGTGAGAAAGGGCGGTTTTATCGCTTGCCAACTGACGAAGATTTAGAGGCAGTTAAAAAAGCAACAGAGGAATTAGAAAAGCGGAAGTGGGAATATCGGGGAGAGTTGAGTTTAGTGCCGGACGAACCTACACCTGATAACAAGGGACATCGGGCAGTCGGTTCAGTATGGCTTTATGGAATGGAAAAGTGGGGCGATGTATTTACGCACCGTCAAGCTTTGGCTTTAACTACTTTGGTGAGGTTGGTTAAGGATGTGGGGGAAAAGTTGGCAAATAGAAAGGATGAGGGGTTGGCGATAGCAGTTCAGAGTTGCTTGGCATTAGCTGTAGATCGCTGTGCTAATCAGTTTTGCTCTCTGGCAAAATGGCATAACGGGCGAGAAGTCATAGACGGGGTTTTCGCTAGGCAAGCTTTACCTATGCTTTGGGACTTTGGAGAAATAAACCTAGTGGGAGGTTTTGAGGGATATTGGCAAGGTGCTGTCAATTGGGTTTTATCCGTTGTAAAAACATCGCGATCGCTCAACATCGGTCAAACCCAACAAGCAAACGCTGCTACTCACCCTCTACCAGATGACTTTGCTCAATGCTTTTTTTCCGATCCTCCTTACTATGATGCCGTACCTTATGCTGATTTATCCGACTTTTTCTATGTTTGGTTAAAAAGAACTCTCCCCCCACTTGCTGGTATTTATTTCACAGATAAACTTACCCCAAAAAAAGAACAAGCTATCGTATGGCATCCAAATTCTGCTGAGGAAAAATTAGAATTTGAGAAAAAAATGAGTTCGGCAATGGCAGAAGGATGCCGAATCTTATCCGCCGATGGTGTTGGTGTTGTTGTCTTTGCTCACAAATCAACCTCTGGCTGGGAAGCAATGCTTCAGGCAATGGTGGATGCAGGCTGGACAATGACAGGTTCTTGGCCCATTGATACAGAGATGGGAAATCGAATGAACGCAATGGGAACCGCATCTCTCGCCTCATCCATTCACCTCGTTTGCCGTCCCCGCAATAAAGAAGAAATTGGCGACTGGCGCGATGTCCTGAAAGAACTCCCCCAACGCATCCACGAATGGATGCCGCGCCTTGCATCAGAAGGCGTAGTCGGTGCCGATGCCATCTTCGCCTGCCTTGGCCCTGCCCTAGAAATCTTCTCCCGCTACTCCCACGTCGAAAAAGCCAGTGGCGAACAAGTTACCCTCAAAGACTACCTCGAATACGTCTGGGCTGCCGTCTCCAAAGAAGCCCTGAGCATGATTTTCACTGACGCCGATGCCACCGGCTTTGAAGAAGATGCCCGCCTTACTGCTATGTGGCTGTGGACGCTTTCCGCTGGAACCCCAGACACTACCACTGACAACAGCGAACCTGAACCCGAAGCAGACGATGACGAAGAAACATCTAGCAAATCAACCAAAACCAGCGGTTACGTCCTAGAATTCGATGCTGCCCGTAAGATAGCCCAAGGACTCGGCGCACATCTAGAAAACCTGAGAACCCTCATCCAGGTTAAAGGTGATAAAGCCCNNAAGCCCGACTGCTGCCCGTATCGGAACGCGCCCCATACCTGTTTGGTAAAGACCAAGGCAAAGCCCCAACCAAACGCAAAAAGAAAGAGGTACAACAGCTTACCCTGTTCACCCTTCCCGGTAGCGATGAAGAAGAATCAACCGACTGGGGTGAAACCGCTGTTGAGAAATTAGGGAACACTGTATTAGACCGCATCCATCAAAGCATGATTCTGTTTGCTGCCGGACGCAGTGAAGCCCTCAAACGCTTCTTGGTTGAAGATGGCGTCGGTGCCGATCAGCGCTTCTGGAAACTCGCCCAAGCCCTATCAGCCCTGTACCCCAACGGCACCGATGAGAAACGCTGGGTGGATGGAGTATTAGCAAGAAAGAAAGGGCTGGGATTTTGAGTCAATGATACCCTCCTAACCGGATAATCAAGTTGTGTTAGGGTGTGAGAAATGATTCCAGACTTTGATGAAAACGGCAAACTACCCCCAGGAATTCACTTTTGTACATGGGAGGAATTTACAGATAAATTTGGTACTACACTGCGACGATTACGCTTGATAAATGGACTCAAACTAGCGATGGGGCAATTAAAAGCAGTCGGTTGTCAATTTATCTATATTAATGGGAGTTTCGTCACAGAAAAACTCAATCCAGGTGATTTTGATGCTTGCTGGGATGCGAATGGGGTTGATATCAACTACTTAGAAGCTCTGGCTCCAGTTTTGTATAACCCACAACGAACTGCCCAACAAAAAGCCAAGTACGGAGGTGAATTTTTTCGATCTGATTTGCCTGCTGATAGTTATGGAACAAGCTACTTAGACTTTTTTCAGTTTGATACCCGAACGAATACACCGAAAGGAATTATTGCTATAGATTTATCGAGGTGGAATGATGATTAAAGATGACCAACATTATCGCAACATCCAATCCTGGGTGCAGAAATTTGAGCAATCCTTATCCCAGTTAGACCGGAATGAGAATGAGAAAGCTCAAAACAACCCCCAGTTGAGAGAAGCCTATAGGAATGGAATCCAAAGAAAACTCGACGACCTCAGAAAAGAAATTCAGGACTATGAAACCCTCACAACACACGATCCAAAAATTCCATTAGTCCTCAAGCTAGAAGATATCAATGACCTCCCTCTCCTGCTAATCAAAGCTCGAATGGCAGCTAAACTCAGCCCAAAAGAACTGGCAGATTTAGCGGGACTTGAGGAAGCACAAATTCAGGAGTATGAAGAGAATGACTATGAAACGGCTAGCTTTCTCGATGTAATAGCCGTGTTTGATGCCCTAGATATAAAAGTTCAAAAAGGCGAATTTTTACTGCCTTTAGACACGCTGAGAAGAACGCCGATTACTAAAGAAGAATTGCTATTTAAAACTAAAAAAGTAACAACTCCTTAACCGCTAATTTTCTTAAAAAGAATGGCACTCAAACCCTGGTACAAAATCGAAGGCTTAACCCCTCGCGAAGACTTGCGAGATGGCAAACCCCTTGATGCTTCCGAGTTCGCTGTCCACCTCGACAAAGTGCGAGATAAAACAGCACCTACTGATTATAAAGAACCAGAAAGGTTTCTTGACCGTACCTATCTTACTAAATATTTAACCGACTTTGCCGCCCAAGTCGTGCGTCGTCTCTGTGGCGAAACTACAGGAACCTCGGCAGTTTTCAATCTCGCCACCCAGTTTGGTGGTGGTAAAACACATGCCCTTACCCTGCTTTACCACTTAGCCAACAACGGTGAGAAAAGCGATCGCTGGACTGGCGTATCAAAAATTTTAAATCAAGCTGGCATCTCTTCCATCCCTAAAGCCGCCATTGCCGTTTTTGTCGGCACGGAATTTGATTCCCTCGACGGACGCGGTGGTGATGACGGTACACCCTTACGCAAAACGCCGTGGGGAGAAATCGCCTACCAATTAGGGGGTGATGCGGCTTTGGCAGTTGTCGCCGAACATGAAAAGCAATTCATCGAACCTAAAGGCGATGTCATCCGCAAGTTTCTCCCCAAGGATAAGCCCTGCCTGATTTTGATGGATGAGATTATCAACTACGCCTCAACCTATCGCCGTAAGGGTTATCACAACTGCCTTTACAACTTTATTCAAGCCTTATCTGAAACTGCCAGAGGACTTGACAATGTGGTTCTAGTAGTATCCATTCCCGCGTCTGAAATGGAGTATACCTCAGATGATGAAGCAGACGAGCAACGGTTTAAGAAAATGCTCGATCGCGTGGGCAAACCCGTAATTATGTCCGCCGAAGCAGAAACCTCTGAGATTATCCGCCGCCGCCTGTTTGAATGGGACACGGGTGCTGTCGGTCACGATGGGAAAATTTTACTCCCCCGTGAAGCGATCGCCACTTGTAACGAATATGCCGACTGGGTAGTAGAACACCGACAGCAATTACCCCAGTGGTTCCCCATCGATAATGCTATCGATGCATTCCAGGCAACTTATCCCTTTCACCCAATGCTGCTGTCTGTCTTTGAGCGCAAATGGCAGGCACTACCGAGATTCCAACGGACTAGGGGCGTCTTGAGACTGTTAGCGCTCTGGGTATCTCACGCCTATCAACAGGGATATAAAGGCGCACATCGCGACCCCTTGATTGGTTTGGGAACTGCTCCCCTAGAAGACCCCCTATTTCGGACAGCCGTGTTCGAGCAGATGGGAGAAAACCGCTTGGAAGGCGCTGTTACTACTGATATTTGCGGCAAAAAAGACTCCCACGCCATCCGTCTGGACAAAGAGGCAGCAGACGCTATCAAAAAATCTAGGTTGCACCGTAAAGTCGCAGCGACCATCTTTTTTGAATCTAACGGTGGCTGCACTCGCACTGACGCTACAGTACCAGAGATTCGTCTGGCAGTCGCAGAACCCAGTTTAGACATCGGCAATGTCGAGACAGTCTTGGATGCACTGGCAGCGGATTGTTATTATCTCACTATTGAAAAAAATCGTTATCGTTTCAGTTTATCGCCCAACTTAAATAAGCTCTTAGCCGACCGCCGTGCTAACATTCAGTCTCAACGCATAGACGAACAGGTACGCACGGCAATTCAAAAGGTATTTACGGCCAGCCAAGGAATTGGACTTATTCCCTTCCCAGAAAAGTCCAGTGATATTCCCAACCGACCCGTGCTAGCTCTTGCGTACCTGACACCCGATCGCTCGATGTCCGATATTCATACACTGAAGCTGGTGGAGTCGATGATCAAAGAAGCTGGAACGTCAGACCGCACGTTCAAAAGCGCTTTGATTTTTGCGATCGCCTCTGGCGCTGGCGCTAACGCGCCAATCACAGATTCTGACAGTTCTCTCCGAGAAGAAGCGCGTAAGGTTCTAGCCTGGGAAGACATTCGTGACCAAGAATTCACCACTCTTGACGAAAGCCAGCAGCGTCAACTCACCGTAAATCTTAAGAAAGCCCAGAGCGACCTCTCTGAAGCTGTATGGCGCTCTTACAAAAATATTGTACTCTTAGGCAAAGACAACACCTTACGACATATCGACCTGGGTTTAGTTACCTCCAGTTCCGGTTCTGACAAATCAATAGTAAGCCTCATCATTAACCGCCTACGTGCTGATGGAGATGTAGAGGATGCCATCAGTCCCCGGTTCCTGGTTCGCAACTGGCCCCCTGCGTTCCAGGAGTGGAGTACCAAAGCTGTTCGAGATGCCTTCTTTGCCTCACCCCAATTTCCCCGACTGCTCAAAGTGGATGCGGTTAAAGATGCGATCGCTCGTGGGGTAAAAGATGGTTCTTTAGCCTATGTAGGCAAAGCTCCTCATGACCAATATGAACCATTTTCCTTTAAAACTGAATTCCCTGCCAGCGAAGTTGAGATTTCCGATGACTTGTACATCATCAAAGCCGAAGAAGCCGAAGCCTATATTCAACGAATCACCGACCCCCCTAAGTTAACTACTCTGGCTATTTCTCCACAGCAAGTTCAGCTTGAACCGGGCAAAAAACAGGCGTTTATCGTGCAAGGTCGAGACCAGTATGACCAAGAGATTGCTCTTGGTCTAGTGCAATGGCAGGTAACTGGAGGCACAATTGACACCGATGGCGTACTTCAAGCCGGAGATGATGAAGGGAATTTCACCGTTAGCGCGACTGTCGGAGAGGTTAATGGGAGAGCCAAGTTTACCGTTCATGTTCCCAAACCACCCGCTCCAACTGATGAGGACGACAGCGGTGAGGAGGACAACCAAGTAAAAACTCCCACAGGGTTGAAATGGAAAGGTGAAATTACTCCCCAAAAATGGATGAACTTTTACACGCGAGTTCTGTCCAAATTGGCTTCAGATCGGCAGCTCAAGTTAACCCTGAAAGTAGAATTTTCGGTTGAGGGAGAGGTTTCACAGCAGAGAACTGAAGAAACAAAAGTCGCGCTCCAGGAGCTTGGGTTAGACAGCGATTTGGAGAATTTATGATATCGTCTCAAAGGGCGGGTTTTGATTAAGGCATA
>DNXU01000623.1:15361-26203 GCA_003505715.1 Cyanobacteria bacterium UBA8803
AAGGCATATCTGTGAAGTCTCCAATTTTGTTACTAAACCCGCCCGTACAAAAATAAAACCTTCATTGTATTAGTTCATAAAGATAATACTGAAGAGCTAGCTGTTAGCCTACCAAGAGGATGAAAGCCACCGCACTAAGTTCGGTTCTTTCTACTCCGGTGATGATATGGAATTGCTAGATTACTACAGTATTATGTCATTTTCCTTTAAAGATGCTACAAATAATATCCTGCTTATGGTTAATGGGTAAGGGGTAATTGTGTAAAGGTAAGCTTGTTAGACCATTGCCCATTACCAATGTATTTACGTGAAAAAATGCCTTTTGGTTGTACTACTTGCTTTCTTATCTTTTATGGCTGTACTCATCTTTTCGACACCGAGTTCTGGTCAAATTAATGAACTTTATGTTTTTGGCGACAGTCTGTCAGATATGGGGAATGTCTTTCGGGCATCAGGAGGACTATATCCGCCAAATTCACCTTATTTTCAAGGACGGTACTCTAATGGTAGAGTCTGGGTAGAGTACCTAGCTGATCGCCTTAACCTATCTGCCACACAAATCAATAACTTTGCCTATGGGGGGGCAACAAGCGGCAGCGATCGCAATAGCCTTGTCCCAGGTTTGTTAACTCAAGCCCAATCATTTACCCAATCCCATAAAAGTATAAATTCCAATGCCCTGTATGTGCTGTGGGCAGGAGCGAATGATTATTTACAAGGGGCAAGTAGTGCAACTATGGCAGTGGAAAATATGACGAGAGCGATCGCCTCTCTGGCTGGTGTAGGTGCTAAAAATGTCCTGGTGGCAAATTTACCAGACTTGGGAAAGTTACCAGCTACAGGAGCCAGTACTAATTCTACAAGTCTCACTACATTAACACAAGCCCATAATCAGGGTTTGAGACGAGCTATCAAGATCTTAAACCAACAGCATTCTGGCCTCAAGATTGCCACCCTAGATGCTAATACCCTTTATCGGGAAGCCATTACGAACCCAGCTAAATTTGGATTTACTAATGTTACCAGTGCCTGTTTATCTGGCCAAAGTGCCTGTGGCAGTCCAAATCAATTTTTGTTTTGGGACGGCATTCACCCTACGACAGCAGCACACAGGATTTTGGGCGAAGCTGCCTTTGCCATTATCGAGGAAAGCGGGATGGTCAACTCTAGGTTACGGGTGTCGTAAACCAGTCTAAGGCTTTTAGGGTGATCTCTTCTGGAACTGTATGAGGCCCATCAAACTCTTGGTACAACAACTCATATCCTGCTTGCTGCAAGCGAGGTACAATTCTACGGCTGCATTGCTCGATCCGCAAGACATTATCCCTTTTCCCATGAGAAATGAATAGCCGGGGAGAGCCAATCTGATCTGCGGGTGCTATGAATCCAGGTGAGAAGGCAATGGCGTGAGTAAAAAGATCGCCATTGGTAATAGCTACGGAGAGTGCGTAGGAAGCACCATCAGAAAAGCCTGCGATCGCAATACGGTTCTTGTCTATAGCGTAACGGCTGAAGGTCTGTGCCAGAGCTAGGTCAATGAAGGCAATGTCTGGACCATACTGGCTCATAATAATATCCCAGGTCTGTCGGCGCGAATCTACGGCTAAGAGAATTGTATTAAATGGATCTGCTAGTTCTCGGAGGATGCTCATCGCCCCCTCAGCATCCCCTCTAGCACCGTGTAGCATCAGGATCATAGGGGCGGGACGCTCAGCAACATAGCCTTTGGGTACGTAGAGAAAGCCATCTCGCTCGCCATCCAGTCTCAACGGCTGGAGTCCTCGCGATCCTGCTTGTGAGGGTTGGCTAGGACGAGAGCGCAATCGTCCTTCAATGGCAGCTAAACCAGCCTGCTTTGGGCTTTTCATAATTAATAAGTTCTGCTGTAAACAACTGGATATTTGAGAAACAGCGAAAGGCAAGACAAAACCTGCTACTCCAAACCTCAGTAGTTGCCGTCGTTTCCAGCAAGGGGGCAAGCTCTTGTATTGCTTCATAGCGATCGCCACACTCAATCAGGAAAATTGTCTTCTTTGTGTTTATGAAGGTGTCACCCCAAGTTTGCTCAAATTACCTCATCAAGGCTATTCTCAGGAAAAGCTGCTCACCCCCATTCTTTAGGACTATTCAGTTACTTGCTCAAGAAAGATATTAACTTTAAATCAGCTTGTAATTATTACACAGTTGTGGAGTTAGTAACAAACTGGCTTAACCTAAAACTACACCTTCGGTTAATTCAAAATCTCCTCTAAGGAGGATGCTGCAATTGAAAAAACTTTTTAGCTTTAACTAACAGACCACCTTAATATATTAACTTCTGATAAAGTCCAATGAAACAACAACACAACCACCAGAGGTTGCTGATAGCCGCTGGTATCCTGCTGGGCATCAGTTTTGCAGGATTATTTGATGGCATAGTATTGCACCAAATCTTGCAATGGCACCATATGCTGACAAGTGTTGAGCCTGCCACGAACATTGGTAATTTAGAACTGAACACTCTCTGGGATGGTCTGTTCAATTTGATCACTTGCGGCATGAATATAGCTGGACTCGTCTTACTTTGGCGTGCAGGTCAGTTGGGGGACTTCGTGGGGGCATCAAGAAAATTCACTGGCTCTTTGCTCGCTGGTGCAGGGTCATTTAACGTCCTTGAAGGTCTGCTTAACCATCACATTCTAGGCATTCATCATGTCAAATCGGGAGCAAATCAACTCGCCTGGGATTTAGGATTTCTTGCCCTTAGTACTATTTTAGCTGTATTCGGCTTGATCCTCTTGCGGAATGGGCAGCAAGATGCCGCGACTATTAAAAATTAAACAAGCAGCTGTTTTTTTTATTCATGGTTCATAGTTCATTGCCTTTCTCAGTTACCATGAACAATGAACCATATTCTATACAACTGAGAATCGCTATATTCCAAGTCACTGAACTACCCTATCATTTAGTCGTTGGAGTTGATTTCCGATCCAATTAAAACCCATCGCTATACACTGAGGGCAAATATCTCCATAACTATCACCTTGCTCGTTGCATAAAATTACTCGTGCTTCCCTCATCTCAAACGGCTCCTGGCATATTAAGCACGTTTGATAGTTTCTCAATAAACTGTTGCATTCAATCTGGAATTGCATGATTTGTCTCGATAAGCCAATTTCTATATATTTTGTACAGACAGAACAATCTCTGTTTGAGACTAAATTACTATTAACACTAATTAATAAACCTCTATCTAAAGGCTAGTCTTAAGGTAACTTATGTTTCTAATTAGAAAACTAAATAGATCAAGGGAAGAGAGTTATAGAAAGTTAGTGCAGTTGGGAAGGAATCTGGCATCAATATTAGCTAAGGCGTAAAGGAAGTAACAAGTAAACTTAATGTTTTGCTCCTTCTTGAGAAGGGGGTTAAAAAAAACTGTGGCTGTTACTTTACTTTTAAGACAACCAATCATACCAAATCCGCTTTTATAAGCCTTACGCTCGCGTTCCAGATACTTGTTTGGACTTGTTATGACAAATTACAACCCAGTCAATCCCGATGCCCCATTTGATAACCAACAAATAATATCCCCTGCTGGACCGTATTCAGTAACTCAACAGCTCTCCGAAAACATCATTTTGACGACAGTAGACGATCTCTATAACTGGGCGCGGCTCTCCAGCTTATGGCCTTTATTGTACGGTACGGCTTGCTGCTTTATTGAATTTGCCGCCATGATCGGCTCGCGTTTTGATTTTGACCGATTTGGCTTGATTCCCCGCGCTAGTCCCCGCCAAGCCGACTTAATCATTTTGGCGGGTACGCTGAACATGAAAATGGCTCAACCAACGCTTCGCCTTTACGAACAAATGCCCGAACCTAAATACGTGATTGCCATGGGAGCCTGTATGATTAGTGGAGGGATGTTCAGTGCTGATTCTTATACAGCTCTTCGAGGAGCGGATAAGATTCTGCCTATAGATGTTTACATTCCTGGTTGCCCTCCTCGCCCAGAAGCAATCATGGATGCAATTATTAAGTTGCGCAAGAAGATATCTAATCAATCACTCCAAGAGCGAGGCAAGTTTCAGCGTACAAATCGCTACTACAGTACCACCCATAACATGAAGCCAGTTCCGCCCACCACTGTGACTGGTCGAGACGTAACTTTGCCTTCTCGTCAGCAACCTCCTAAAGAGTTTACAGAAGCCATGGGAATGCTGATACCTCCGGCTCTCAAGAGAGATCAAAAAGAAGAATACAGAAATTGAGGACATTCCTCCTAAATTCCTGAGCTTTTCCCTGGATGATGAGCTGGAGGTGCTTCCTATCAACCAAGCAGATCGGGAAGACCTCGTCCAGGGAGACGTGGCGACGCGGAAGTTCTGTCGAATACACTTCACCGCGTCCCCACGTTTTTTTAATTCGTGAACAGGAAAAATAATAATTTCACGATCTATTTAAACTTGGGCGTGGGGTGCGGGGTGTAGGAAAAAAAAATTGACCAACACCCCACACCCTACACCCTACACCCTATACCCAGCATCCCATCTCAATTTCCAGGTTCTGGGTCTGTAACAATTATTTGTATCCTAGTACACAAGCTAATTTAATATAACCTAACTCTAGCGAGATAAATACTTGTGTTCCTTAGATAGAAGCTGAGTTAAATAATAACTATTATTCTAGCAAAGTAATAGCTTATTGTTATAAGGGCAAAACGAAACGCTATGAAAGTTTTTCCAGGATAAAAATAGCAAGAGGTGCCTTTGATTTAAACAGAAAATTTAATAAGCTCTAGAAAGCTAGCTCAACTTCCTACTTTTATGCTCAAATTATTTGCTAAAACATAGCTAAACAATGAGGGATGAATCTTGCTAATTTGTCCCTTTATGAACACAGAGTATTCTCGAAAAAGCCACGTTTGAAACGACAAACTTACCAGTCAGCTTATGTCCCAAAATAAAGGTCAAATCAAGAACGGTCATGTCAACAATAACACTTCATCAGAAATGCATCAAGGAAAGCGGGAGACGCGACATAAATCAAGCCGTTTAAAGGGTAGCATATTGTCAAACGGGCTATCCTCTACAGGCACGTATAGCACAGAAACAGAAACGCGAGAATTTCCTAACCAAGATATTGATGGGTCTGATGCATCTACAGATAAACCAGACTTAGTTTGCTTGTCCCATTTACGTTGGAATTTCGTATTCCAAAGACCCCAACATCTTTTGATCCGCTTTGCTCAAGGACGACGGGTATTTTTTATCGAAGAGCCAGTTTTTAGCCCCCCCATACCTTCCGAAACTTCAGGCGGGATAGACGGGGTAGGCTGGTTAGATGTCATTAGACACGAGAGTGGAGTCTGGGTGGTAGTTCCCCATCTACAAGAGGGTCTGATCGAGGAGACAGCGATCGCAACTCAGCAGCTACTGCTAGATAACTTGTTTGCAGAACATGAAATCCACAACTATATTTGCTGGTACTACACGCCAATGGCTCTAGCTTTTACACGCCACTTAGAACCGATGGCAGTTGTGTACGATTGCATGGATGAACTGTCTGCTTTCAGGGGAGCGCCCCCTGTTTTGAGAGAACGCGAGGCTGAACTATTCCGACGTGCAGACTTAGTGTTCACAGGAGGGCAAAGCCTTTACGAGGCCAAGCGCAATCAGCACGAGAATGTCTATGCCTTTCCCAGCAGTGTAGATGTAGCGCATTTCGCCCAGGCGAGAACCATTCAAAAAGATCTAGCCGATCAAGCTAATATCCCCCATCCGCGTCTGGGATTCTTTGGGGTTATCGACGAACGGATGGATATTGAACTGCTAGAAGGGATTGCCATAGCAAGACCTGACTGGCATTTGGTCATGATTGGGCCAGTGGTAAAAATCGACCCAGCCACCCTGCCGCGCCGCGAAAACATCCATTATCTGGGTGGTAAAGACTATAAAGAGCTACCTGCCTATCTGGCGGGATGGGACTTGGCAATGCTGCCGTTTGCCCGCAACGAGTCAACGCGCTTCATTAGTCCTACCAAAACACCAGAGTACCTTGCCGCTGGTAAGCCTGTCGTGTCTACCTCGATCCGGGATGTCATTCGTCCCTACGGACAGGAAAAATTAGTGAGGATTGCAGATACAGTTGAAGAATTTGTCGCTGCTGCTGAAGCTGCAATGAAAGAGGACTGCGCAGCATCAGGGTGGCTGGCTCGGGTGGACGGTTTCCTAGAGCAGATTTCTTGGGATCGCACTTGGCACGCCATGATGCAACTGATCGAGTCAGCGTTAGCAACCAGACTGGAAAAGAGTACCACTAGCAAGCAAGCTTCTACCAACGGCAAGAGCAGCGAACTGATAGACCTCAAACAACCCCCTAGTATCGTTACCAGAGACTTCGTTTTCGATTATCTGGTGGTAGGAGCGGGGTTCTCTGGGAGCGTAATTGCCGAACGCATTGCCACCCAGTTGAACAAGAAAGTTCTCGTTGTGGATAAGCGATCGCATATCGGCGGCAATGCTTACGATTGTTACGACAGTTCAGGTATCCTCATCCACAAATACGGCCCTCACATCTTTCATACCAACTCGCGGGAAGTCTTTGAGTACCTCTCACGATTTACAGAGTGGCGCTCTTACGAACACCGCGTTCTTGCCAGCGTAGACGGGCAACTCGTGCCAATTCCGATTAACCTTGACACGATCAACAAACTCTACGGACTGAACCTTACCTCTTTCCAGATTCCAGAGTTCTATGCCTCAATTGCTGAACCCAAAGAGTACATCCGCACGTCAGAAGATGTGGTTGTGAGCAAGGTAGGGCGGGAACTCTACGAAAAGTTCTTCCGAGGCTACACGCGCAAGCAATGGGGTCTCGATCCATCTGAACTCGATAAATCTGTTATTGCTCGCATTCCCACCCGCACCAACCGGGATGACCGATATTTCATCGATACCTACCAAGCCATGCCGCTCCATGGGTTTACTCGGATGTTCGAGAATATGTTATCCCACCCGAACATCAAAGTAATGCTGAATGCAGATTATCGTGAAATCGAAAAGGCAATTCCCTGCCGCGAGATGGTCTACAGCGGGCCAGTGGATGAATTCTTCGAGTTTCGCTACGGGAAGCTACCGTACCGTTCTCTGGAATTCAAGCACGAGACGCACAACAAGCCAGTGTTTCAGCCAGCGCCAGTTGTGAACTATCCCAACGAGCATTTATATACTCGTATCACCGAGTTTAAATACCTGACAGGACAGGAACACTCTAAAACTAGCATTGTCTACGAGTTTCCCCGTGCCGAAGGCGACCCTTACTACCCCGTGCCGCGTCCCGAGAATGCTGACATTTACAAGAAATACAAGGCGCTAGCCGAGGCAACACCAGGGGTATATTTTGTGGGCAGGTTAGCCACCTACAAGTACTACAACATGGATCAATGCGTAGCTCAAGCTCTCACCGTCTACAACCAGATCTGTAGCAAACAGCGCTTGGAAAGTGTAGGAAGGCATTAATGACAAGACCAATTACTATGGTGCCTTTGGAAGTATGGGCTGGTGTAGAGTGTACAGTTAATCGGGTTGGTGACCAATATTTTGACCAGTTGGAACGCAACGGTCACGCCGAGCGCCGAGACGACCTCGACCTATTTGCAGAACTTGGGGTACAGACGATCCGTTACCCCATACTGTGGGAAAAGATTGCACCGGAAGGTCTAGAGAAAGCTAACTGGTCGTGGGCAGATGAGCGGTTGGGGCGTTTGCGCGAACTTGGCATCCGGCCAATTGTGGGTTTAGTTCACCACGGCAGCGGCCCTCGCCATACCAGCCTGATCGATCCAGCCTTTGCTGAAGGACTTGCCCAGTTCGCCCGTGCGGTGGCAGAACGCTATCCATGGGTAACCCATTACACTCCGGTGAACGAGCCACTGACTACGGCACGTTTCAGCGGACTGTACGGTTATTGGTATCCCCATGGTCGCGATGGAGCAACCTTTGTCCGGGCATTGCTGACACAACTGCAAGCAATTAAGCTCTCTATGTGGGCGATCCGCGAGGTAAATCCTGCCGCGCAGCTCGTACAGACGGAGGATTTGGGTAAGATTTTCAGTACGCCACCCCTAGCGTACCAAGCAGACTTTGAGAACGAACGCCGTTGGCTGACCTTCGATTTGCTCTGCGGTTGCTTGGAACGCGATCGCCCCATATGGCACTACCTGCGATCACTTGGCATTGGTGAGGAAGAACTCGATCTGTTCTCACAGACTCCTTGTCCACCGGATATCATTGGGATGAACCACTACTTAACGAGCGATCGCTTCTTGGACGAGCGCCTCGAACGTTACCCGGTTTGCTGCCACGGCGGCAACGGACGGCACAGGTACGCAGATGTAGAGGCGGTTAGGGTTTGTGCTGAAGGTTTAGCTGGCCCGCGCTTGTTAATGAAAGAAGTATGGGAACGCTACCGCTTGCCGATCGCAGTGACCGAGGTACATCTGGGCGGCACCCGCGAGGAACAATTGCGCTGGCTGTACGAGGTTTGGGATGCAGCCAAGAGCCTGAAGCAAGAGGGTATAGATGTACGTGCCGTAACTGCTTGGTCGATCCTAGGCAGCTACGATTGGAATAGCTTGGTAACTAGGGCTGACGGTCACTACGAATCTGGTGTATTCGATTTGCGTTCCCGTAGCGTCTCTCCAGGAGAATTATCCTTGCCGCGCCCCACGGCTCTGGCACGGATGGTGAAGGCTCTAGCTACGGAGCAATACTACGATCACCCTGTCCTCGACGTACAGGGATGGTGGCACAGATCGCAACGACTGCTCTACCCACCAGTCAACTGCCAGTTGTCGGCTGCCAACCAGAAACAACAAACCAACAACTATCAAAATTTCCCCCGTCCGCTAGCCATTATCGGAGCGAGAGGAACCCTTGGCAAAGCTTTCGCCCGCATCTGTGACATGCGAGGCATCCCCTACCATCTCTTGAAACGCCAGGAGATGGATATTACCGACCCCAGTTCTATTAATGCGACTTTGGCTAACCTTAATCCTTGGGCGGTTGTGAACGCGGCTGGATACGTTCGGGTGGATGATGCAGAGCGCGAACCTAACATCTGCTTGCGCGTAAATGCTGAGGGGCCTGCCCTTTTGGCGTCTGCCTGCGCTCATCGGGGAATAGCACTGCTCACCTTTTCATCAGACCTAGTATTTGATGGGGCTGGTGCCATTCCTTATGTAGAAAGCGATACTGTCGCACCCCTCAATGTGTACGGGCGCAGCAAAGTTGAGGCAGAGGCACGGGTTTTAAGGGCTTGTCCCTCATCCCTAGTCATTCGTACCAGTGCCTTCTTTGGCCCTTGGGATGAGTATAACTTTGTCACCATCGCGCTACGTCAGTTAGCTGCTGGACATAGGTTCGTAGCCGCACAGGATTCAGTAGTTTCGCCTACCTATATCCCCGATCTGGTAAATGCCAGCCTCGATCTGTTAATTGACGGCGAATGCGGTTTGTGGCACTTGGCGAATAATAGCGCGATCGCTTGGGATGAGTTGGCGCGGCTGGCTGCAACCCTTGCTGGTGTTAATGCATCTCTTATTGAAGCCCGCCCCACCCGAGAGCTTGGTCTAGCGGCGATCCGACCAACTTATAGCGTTCTGGGTAGCGAGCGCGGCCTGCTACTCCCTGCTCTTGACCATGCCATTTCCCGCTACTTAGGTGAGTGCCAACTCTTTTAGAATGCCATTAAACCAGCCTAACCAAAAATCTAGCTTACAAGGGTGTAACTGTGTCTCAGCCTAAGTCTACCATTTTAGTCACAGGGGGAGCAGGATATATTGGCTCTCATGCTGTATTAGCTCTTACCAAAGCGGGCTACGAGGTAATTGTTCTGGATAATCTGTCTTATGGGCATCAAGAATTGGTGGAGGAGGTCTTAAAGGTTAAATTGATTGTTGGCGATATTGAAGATCGCGCCCTCCTCGATCGCCTATTCGCTACCTACAACATTACGGCAGTGATGCATTTTGCTGCTTATATTGCTGTGGGTGAATCTGTCAGTCACCCAGATAAATACTACCGCAACAACGTTACAGGCACCCTGACGCTTTTAGAAGCAATGGTGGCTGCCGCCATTGATAAGTTAGTATTTTCTTCTAGTTGCGCTCTTTATGGGATACCTAAGAGTATTCCCCTAGTTGAAGACCATCCTCAAGACCCGATCAGCCCCTACGCCAAGACTAAGTGGATGGTAGAGCAGATTCTGGATGATTTCGATCGAGCTTATGGTTTACATTCTGTCTCGTTCCGTTACTTTAACGCTGCTGGGGCTGACCCATCTGGCTTGCTGGGTGAAGATCATATTCCTGAAACTCATCTAATTCCCTTAGTGCTATTCGCCGCTTTGGGCAAACTGAATTCTGTATCAATTTTCGGTACGGATTACGACACTATAGACGGCACTTGCATCCGAGATTACATCCATGTTGTTGACTTAGCCCAAGCCCATGTTTTAGGTTTAGAGTACTTGCTCAATGGGGGAAATAGCACTGCATTTAATCTAGGCAATGGCAGTGGATTTTCGGTTAGAGAATTAATCAAGACAGCCGAAGAAGTTACAGGAAAAGAAATCAAAATAGTAGAAGGCGATCGCCGATCAGGTGACCCACCTGTATTAGTTGGTAGCAGCGATAAAGCCAAAAGAGTTTTAGGTTGGTATCCTCAATACCCAAGCCTTAGAGATATCTTGGCTCATGCATGGCAGTGGCATCAGCAACGGCATGGCCAAACTCACCTCCCGCACCTTCAAGTGTCACGTTAGTAGGGAATGGGGAATAGGGAATAGGGAACATACCAACTG
>DNXU01000623.1:26423-26611 GCA_003505715.1 Cyanobacteria bacterium UBA8803
TTAAGTCCGTTAAAACGGACTGAAATTCTTAGTTTAAAATTTCCTTTACAACCAATGGAAGTGGTTGGTAATACAGCATTTTCAGGAAGCAATAAGCGGGCATAATACCAACAATCAAGAGCAAAGAAAAGGGCTAGATATCAGCTCTAATTTTCACCTTCCGCGCCCAGAAGTGTCACACTCTGTCG
>DNXU01000073.1:0-5336 GCA_003505715.1 Cyanobacteria bacterium UBA8803
AATTTGTTTAAGTCCCGTTAGTACAATTCCTCATAAAAAAGCAATCGCCCAAATTCATCTCCTCAGAGATAGTTGACAATAGTTAATCAGAATTAAAAGAGCAATTTTAATGGATTTAAACTCCAGTATTTACTAAACTCTTTTGGCGAACCTTCACCTGTTTCGCCATCAATTTAGCAAACAAACCGTCTTGAGAAGCTAATTCCTCAAACGTTCCCTGCTGCACGACTCGCCCCGCTTCAATCACGTAGATGCGATCAGCATTGCGAATCGTACTGAGACGATGTGCGATCGCAATTCGCGTTACCTTCAGCTTCTCCAAACTTTCACTCACAATCGCCTGCGTCCGGTTATCCAACGCACTGGTAGCTTCATCAAAAAAGATGATTCGCGGCTTCAAAACCAACGCCCGCGCAATCAGTAACCGTTGTCGCTGTCCACCGGATAAATTTGCCCCCCCTTCCGAAATTACCGTGTGCATCCCCATTGGCATATTTTCAATATCTTCCGCAAACCCTGCCATCCGCGCCGCTTCCCAGCATTCTTCCATTCTGATTAATGCGCCACCGCTGATATTTTCAAAGACACTTTCGCTATTGATGCGCCCATTTTGTAGCACTACACCCAGTTGACGACGCACCGCAGAAACATCTAACCCCGATAAATCTTGTCCGTCGTAGTAAACCGTACCCTGTTCCGGAACATCGAAACCCAACAACATCCGCAGCGTGGTAGACTTACCGCTACCAGAGGGGCCAACAAACGCAATAAACTCACCTGGTTTCGCTTCAATTGTCACATCATCGAGATTTAACGGCCCATCTTCCCGATAACGGAAAGTAACATGATCCAATTTGACATAACCAGAAAGTCGCCCCGGATCGGCTTTATTTAAATCCACCTCTGGTAATTCGTCTACGATTGGTTTGGCGTGTTCCCACAACACCCCAATTTCCAACAGGTCGATTAGATTGTTGCTGAGAGTTGTTACCCCCGTAATAAAGACAGCAAATGCCGTATTAAATGCCAAAAAAGTCCCGGTAGATAAACTACCTGTTTGCGCCTGACTCAACAAGCTAGCCGTCATCCAGAAAATCACAATCGGAGTTAAATTAGACTGCAAAATATTAAAGGTAGCAATTAAATCTTCAATGCTTTGGTTATCTCGCATCAGCTTCAGTTGTTGCTGATAGTACTTTGCCCAAAAAGCAAAAGCCCGTCCTTCTGATCCTGTGGTTCGTAGTTTGGAAATACCGCCGACGAGCTGAATGGTAAGTCCGCCAATTTCACCTTCCAATTCTTCCATCTGGGCAGTTTTTTGACGTTTAAAGTGACCTGCAATACTCGTTACAATAACAGTGAGGAGTACAATTACAACTGCAACCGATGCTAAGGATGGACTGTAGATAAACAGTAATCCCAAATTCAGCAGCGAAAATAAACTTTTAAACAGGATATCTAGCTTATCAGCACCCAGCTTGCCACGAATCTGATTAATTGCATTCACACGGGAGAGCATTTCTCCAGAGGAATACTGCCGGAAGAAAGCCAGCCGCAGTCTGAGTAGCCGATCCCATACAGCACTCTGCGTGTTGAAGTAGGAATACATCTCAATCCGATTCAGGTTAATTCCCTGAGTGACTCGGAAAATTGCTACACCGAAACTAGCAGCTAGTAACCCTAAAGTCAGTTGCAGTAGTAATCCACGATCAGCATCGGGAATGGCAGTATCAATCAAAACACCCGTAGCTTGAGGAACTACCATACCTGTTAAAGCTGCGGCTATCCCCAACACCAAAAGGCTCAAAAGCTCTCGTCCTCTACCCCTTAGCGAATACTGAAACAGCGTCAGCAGATCCACCTTTTTTTCCGGAAACGGTGGATAAAACATATAACCATTAGGAGACAGCAGTTTAGCGGTGCGATCGCTCACTGGAATTCGCTTAAGAGTCACCGGGTTATAAATTTCATAGTTCATCTTGCCGTTTAGCAGTAATGCCACCGGGGTATTGTCTGCTTGAAGATAAGCAAGGATTGGGCCACAATCTACTCGCCACCAGCGTTCTGAGAGTAACACCCGCCGAATTCGCATTTGGGAAGCACGAGCGATCGCTTCTAGGGGTTCCTTCACCCGCTGCATATTTTCCGATTTACTAGGGGGTTTAATCTGAATCCCCATCGCGTGTCCCACAGCACCAGCAGCGGCTAGAAGTGGATCGCTAACAAAAGCCGTAGTAGCTTGCTTGGGCGCAATTAGGGAAACAAAATCTGCGATCGCACCCACTGTTGCCGCTTGGTTGAGGCGTTCCCGTTCTTGAAATTGCGCCAGTGTCTCTAATTGAGACTGCTGCTCTAGTTCTTGCAAACAAGAAAGAAATTCTTGATGAAAATTATCTAAAATCGTGAGTTGAGTTTGCCAGGGAGTATAGCTAAAAACTTCCGGTGCTGGCAGTAAAATTCCGCTGAGGTTAAATACCGAACTTAACTGTTTAAACCAAGTTGTTATAAAAATATTACTAGATGAAATATTACTATCTAATTCTGAGCGATGGAAGTGCAGTAATGTTGAATCTGTGATAGGAACTACCAGAATAGATAAGCTATTAAAATTCTGGGATGTGGCAAATCCAAATAGGGCTTCCCCCACTTCGGCGGTAAACAAATAACGTCGAGAGCCTTGCAAGCTGCCATTTTGGTTCTGGCTCAGGAATACTGCCACTGAACCGGATTCAATCATCCATACTTGTTGCGGCTCATCGAGTAACAATACCTCACCTTGGCGAACAAATTTGGTGGAATTCAAAACCGTATATTTATTCTTCATTTCCTTCAGCTTCCTCACCGTGAACCAATTCGGCGTAGAATCCACCCATCTGCATTAATTGGTCATGCTTTCCTCGCTGCACCACGATACCGCGATCTAATACTATGATTTCATCACAGTCTTTAATAGAACTGAGGCGGTGTGCGACGATTATGCAACTACAGCCTCGTTGCCGCAGGTTGTTGTAAATAAATTGTTCCGTTTCCCCATCTAGAGCGCTGGTGGCTTCATCCAGAACTAAAATGGTGGGATTGTGAACAAGCGATCGTGCAATTTCTAACCGTTGGCGTTGTCCACCGCTTAAGTTTGCACCACCTTCCAGCAGTTCGCCGTTATAACCACCCGGTATCGCCAGAATCACATCTTGAATTCTGGCATCAATACAGGCGCGACGCAGTTGGGAATCAGAAACCGTTGTATCCCACAGCGTTAAGTTATCGCGGACAGTTCCGGAAAATAGAAATACTTCTTGTTCAACTGTTGCGATTGAAGTGACTAAAACTGATCGCGAAATATCATTTCTTGGTTTACCATCAAATAAAATATCGCCAGACCAAGGTTCATACAGTCCTGATACTAATTTAGCAACCGTCGATTTTCCAGAACCACTCCCTCCTACCAAAGCAACCCGTTGTCCAGGTTGGATTGTACAGCTAAAGTTTTCAATTAGCGGTTTATTAACTTTGGCGTATCCAAACGTAATGTTACGCAGTTCTATTTGTCCTTGTAGGCGAATTGGAGAAGTATCAACAGAAGAGTTTTGAGTTACTACTTCTGCCTTCTGCCTCCTGCCTTTTGCCTTTTGCTCTTTACCGCCTTTGGCTAACAATGGATCGGTATCATTGTCCAATACGTCATCTAACCGCATCAAGTTACCTGCTAAGGTTGGCAGTGTGACAGCAAACCCCATTAATTGCTCAATCGGCATTTGGAAGCTTGTCAGCAACGCTTGAAAGGCAACTAACATCCCGATTGTCATCTTCCCATCCATGACTTGCCAACCCCCAACGGCTAGCACAATCGTCGTTGTCAGTCCGGTTACCAGAATTGGCAAAACTAGCAGAATTTCATAAACTACTGCTATGCTGCGATAATTATTGTTAGACTTAGCAAAATAGCCAGACCATCGAGCAAAAAAGTCTGATTCCAGTGCCGAAGCTTTAAGCGTTTCCATACTCTGAATTCCGGCAATGCCTATGCCTTCTAACTTGCCATCATCCTTATCTATTTCCATATAGCGTTCCTCTAACCAGCCTTGTACGCCGAGCAACGCCACAATATTTATAATGGCTAACGTTAGGGCAACTCCTGCCAGTATTGGGTTATAAGCAAACATCACCAATAGGTAGAGAACTGTCATTACTATATTGATGATGGTTTCAGCCATACTGCCGGAAATGGCTTGCGCTACCTTGTCATTCAACTTGACCCGTCCGCCAATTTCACCGGGAAACCGTTGCGTATAAAAACCGACAGGCAGTTTCAACATATGCCAGAAAAATTGACTGGACATACTGGCGGCTAATTTAATTTGCAACTGTCTTAAATAACGTCGCTGTTGAGAGAATAGAAATGCCTGAATTAGGGTAGTGAGGAGCATTCCTAGTAACAATGGACGCAGCCAATCTGTACGGTCTTCAACCAAGATTTGATCGACGAAGACTTGACTAAAAACAGGCAGTGCAAGTCCCGGCACCACTAGCAAAAAGCCCAACAAGACGCTGAGAGAAACAGCTCCCATCGAACTTTGCAACCGTTCTAAGAGCGATCGCAATACGCTAGGCGGTAGTCCCCCTTTCTTAAATTCCGACCCTGGTTCCATTGCCAGGATAACGCCAATATACGCCTGGTCAAATTCTTGTAAGGAAACTGTACGAGGGCCAGTCGCTGGGTCGTTAATGTAAACTTTATCTTTTTCAAAGCCTTCAACAACCAAGAGGTGGCTGAAATTCCAAAATGCGATCGCGGGGAGCCGCATTTGAGCAAGCTGTGCGGTTTCCTTTTTAAACGCTTTTGCTCGGAATCCGTATTGTCTGGCGGCTTTGACAATGCTAGCTGGTTGGCTACCGTCACGAGAAACGCCACAGTCCTGCCGCAGTTTGGCTAGAGGAACGAAACGCTGGTAATCCCCCAGCATGATACCCAGTGCTGCTGCGCCACACTCCACTTCTTCCATTTGCAGCAAGGTAGGTGTTTTTACGCGCTTTTTAGGTTGTTGTTTAAAGATTTGACTAAGCCACAGCACTACTTTATTTCTCTATAATCCTGCGTAAGTAACGTTTTAAGGAACCTGGCTCTATGCGAATCTAATACCCATTCAAAATGCCTGCCATCTATAGAGAAGGCTGTAAACCTTGTCTTGACAGGATTCATTTATAAAATCTATCTTTAGATATTTGCTAAATTCTTCTTCATGATAGTCCCAATCAAGTACATCAGAAATCAGCAATTATACTGGTTCCTGCCTAAGTTGACATTTTTTTTATCGGAGAAAAGACGGGAACAGAAGCTG
>DNXU01000073.1:5419-5639 GCA_003505715.1 Cyanobacteria bacterium UBA8803
ACAAGCGTCACGTTAAAGAAGATCATCAGTTCCCTAGACGATTGCTTACTAGATATTAGTTCTGGGTTCGAGCAGGAGGAAGAAGAACCACAGGATTGAATCCCTCCACTATTCGCGAGTCAAACTCGCGAATAGTAAAAGTATCTTTATGTTGGCAAAATTGGGATGCTCCCCATCCTCCATCCCTCACCCCCTCACCCCCTCCCTCCCTCCCCCCCTC
>DNXU01000549.1:0-3992 GCA_003505715.1 Cyanobacteria bacterium UBA8803
TGAGGGGGAGAAGACTCAGAACCTCCTGATCCCCCCCAACTTTGAGGGGGAGAAGACTCAGAACCCCCTGACCCCCCCCAACTTTGAGGCGGAAAAGATCCGAAGGCACTTCTAGTTCCCCCCAGGTTTGGGGGGTTAGGGGGGCTTTGACCTAAGTCTTCACGTTCAAAACGCAAGTAGGGTAGATTTCGACTCTTGGCTGTGGCGATCGCTATCCGCGAAATTTGTACGGCATAGGGATGGGAGGCATCAAGCACTGCGGTAATTTGCTCTTGTTGCAAAAATTGCTCTAACGCCTCTCCATCTAGCTGTCCCACTTTTACTTTTAATGTTGGTGCCTGAGGATAAAGTAACTTGGCTGCTACTGTGGTCACGGTTACAGTACAGGGGAGGTTGAGGGATGCGATCGCCTTAGCTAACTCCACACTTTCCGAAGTCCCGCCAATCAGCCACAGACGCCCCCTATTCTCTGTCAAAGTCCTGTAACTCGCGATGATTAATTACTGACCTTTCAAGGCTTTTGTAAAGTTTTTGCGATAGGACTTATTTGTCACGTACAATGCTGGCCACAACAGGGACAAAGAAATCCGATTTATCAAACTGCGGCTGAAGTTAGTACGCTCGAACCCCTTCCAGAACTTCCAGACTCCGTAGCCATAAATCCCCAATAGTATGAGAACCAATAACTTCATTCCATTAACCCCCATGGCAGAGGTAACGCCTACCTTCTCATTGTAATACTTTGAGGGATCTGGAAAATAGGGAACGGGGAACCGGGAATAGGAAATAGGGGAAGAAGGATTTGAGTTCCTTCGTTGTGCGCGAGTGTCTGTCTGGGAAATAGGGAGAGGGTCTCTTACTCCCTGATCGGCAATAGAAAGAACTCTTGCCCGTTCCCTGTTCCCTAATCTTTGATGACAATGCCAAATCTAACCACTGCTCCTCCCAGTGGTATGAGATCGATCCAATCGAATTCTACCGATTGGCCTATTGGCAACTACAGAAGCCCCTAACCTATAGGGGGTGTAGCTTTCAGGGTTTTAGGTAATCCTCAAGATACTCTGAGTAATTGATCCCAAACTACAAGTCAAAGTAGCATTAGATTCAGGTCTAGTCTATCTATTGTTCAGTTGTGGCGTCACAGTTAGGAGAAAGCTGCCAGCAAAACTTTCCCTCATTCCTTGTCGGTACAGACAAACAAAATACCAATTATACGACTACTAAGTCGTGAAGCGCAAAAATTAGGAGGACTTATGCGAGCAGTGTTGATGGCAGGCGGTTCAGGAACGCGACTGAGACCGCTGACCTGCGATCTTCCCAAACCGATGGTTCCGATCCTGAATCGACCCATCGCCGAACACATAATCAATTTACTCAAACGGCACCAAATCAACGAAATCATTGCCACGCTGTATTATCTCCCAGATGTCCTGCGAGATTATTTCCAGGATGGTAGCGATTTTGGGGTGCAAATGACTTATGCCGTGGAGGAAGACCAGCCTCTAGGCACTGCGGGTTGTGTCAAAAACATTGCTGAATTGCTCGATGATACCTTCTTAGTGATCAGTGGTGATAGTATCACTGACTTCGATTTGACTGCTGCGATTGAATTTCATAAAAGCCGAAACGCCAAAGCCACCCTTGTTCTGTATCGCGTGCCTAATCCGGTTGAGTTCGGCGTGGTGATTACCGATGAGGAAATGCGCATCCGGCGGTTTTTAGAAAAACCGTCCACGAGCGAAATTTTTTCGGATACTGTCAACACAGGTACTTATATTCTGGACCCATCCGTCCTAGAATACCTGCCAGAAAATACCGAATGTGACTTCTCTAAAGATTTGTTTCCCTTGCTGCTGGAGAAAGGGGAGCCTATGTACGGCTATGTGGCTGACGGCTATTGGTGCGATGTCGGTCACTTAGATGCCTACCGGGAAGCGCAGTACGACGCTTTATACCGGAAAGTGAAGCTGGACTTTGCTTATGAAGAACAAAGTCCGGGACTGTGGGTAGGACAAAACACAGTAATTGACCCTACTGCCAAAATTGAAACCCCGGCACTTATCGGTAATAACTGCCGTATTGGACCGCGAGTCAATATTGAAGCTGGTACGGTGATTGGCGATAACGTCACCGTTGGGGCTTATGCTGACATGAAGCGGCCTATCCTCTGGAATGGTTCCATTATTGGTGATGAAGCCCATCTGAGTGCTTGTGTTATTTCCCGAGGCACGCGGGTAGACCGCCGCGCTCATGTGTTAGAAGCAGCGGTTGTGGGTTCCCTATCTACGGTGGGTGAAGAAGCTCAAATTGGTCCAAGCGTGCGGGTTTGGCCGAGCAAGAAAATTGAATCGGGTGCCATATTGAATATGAATTTAATCTGGGGAAATACCGCTCAACGCAATCTATTCGGTCAACGCGGCGTTCAAGGTTTGGCAAATATCGATATCACCCCAGAGTTTGCAGTGAAGCTGGGAGCAGCTTACGGTTCTACGTTAAAACCGGGTTCCCAAGTGGCGGTGTCCCGGGATCAGCGCAGTATCTCCCGCATGGTTTCCCGGTCTTTAATTGCCGGGTTGATGTCGGTAGGCGTTCACGTCCAGAACATGGAGGATCGAGCAATTCCCATCGCTCGCACCGTCGTACCTACCCTAGGAGTAGCAGGGGGTATTCATGTGCGCGTGCATCCCGATCGCCCAGATTACGTTCTCATTGAAATCTTTGACTCTCAGGGTATTAATATCTCCAAGGCCAAAGAGAAGAAAATTGAAGGGGCATATTTTAAGGAGGACTTGCGGCGATCGCCCATTCATGAAATTGGCAACGTCAACTACCCCAGCCAGTTAATCGATATCTACAGCACTGGGTTTGAGAAGCACCTGAATATCGAGGCCATTCGCAACAGTAGTGCCAAAGTGGTAATTGACTACGCTTATGCTGTTTCCGGTGCCGTCCTGCCCATTCTGTTAGCGAAGTTTGGCTGTGACGCGGTCGTCCTCAATGCTAGTTTGAGCCAAATGTGCCTCTCCCCAGAGGTGAAAGAGGGATTGCTAGTGCAGCTGGGTCAAGTGGTCGAGGCGCTGAAAGCCAATTTTGGCGTGCAGGTGTCTGCTCACGGAGAACAACTGATTTTAGTAGATGAATCAGGAACTCCAGTACGGGGTGAAACCTTGACTGCGCTGATGGTGAGCGTCATGCTAACGGCTCATCCCAGAAGCACGGTGGTAGTTCCGGTACATGCCTCCAGTGCCGTCGAACAAATTGCCCGCCGCCATGATGGTAAAGTGATTCGCACTAAAGCCAATCCGGCTGCCTTGATGGAAGCCTCTCAAACCAATCCCAATGTCGTATTGGGAGGTTCTGAGGAAATGGGCTTTATTTTCCCCCAACTCCATCCGGGATTTGATGCCATGTTCTGTATCGCCAAGCTGATCGAGATGCTGACGGTACAAGAGCGATCGCTGGCTCAGATTCGCACCGAACTCCCCCGTGTTTGCCATAAGAGCTACACGATGCGCTGTCCTTGGACGGTGAAGGGAGCGCTGATGCGCCATCTGGTAGAAACCCATGCTAGTGAAAATCTAGAACTGATTGATGGGGTAAAGATTGTTAGCCCCTACCATGACAGCTGGGTATTGATTTTGCCAGATGCCGGAGAACCTCTAGTGCATATCTTCGCCAACAGCGATGACCGGGAGTGGGTAGATGAAAACCTGCGGAAGTATCGCACTTACGTTCAGGAGTTCGTCGAACAAGAAGAAGGCGGCATTGAGATTCCTAAAGTCGAAGCCTTGTTGTAACTGAAGGATGAGGGATGAGGGATGAAGGATGAAAGCTTCATTACATCCTTCATCTCAAATTCCTTACCCTGCTCGTGACAACTCGGTACAATTGTACTATCCTAGATAAGGAGGACGCTGAAAAATCACAACGGACTCCTTTTTTTTGAAAAGATAGCATTGTAAAGTATTCACACCTCATCCCTCATCCCTCAT
>DNXU01000549.1:4104-5692 GCA_003505715.1 Cyanobacteria bacterium UBA8803
ATCCCTCATCCCTCATCCCTAACAACTCCTGGAGAACTCAACTATGAATAGCTGCGTCTTGATGGCTCAAATCATTCAAGATCCAGAACTGCGTTACACCTCGGATACTCAAACCCCGATAGCTCAAATGCTGGTGCAGTTTCCTGGTGTAAAGCCTGAAGACCCGCCAAATACTTTAAGAGTAGTGGGCTGGGGCAATTTAGCGCAGGAAATTAAGGATAAATATTTTGTAGGCGATCGCGTGGTAATTGAGGGTCGTTTGGGCATGAATACCATCGATCGGCCAGAAGGTTTTAAGGAAAAACGGGCTGAATTGACGGCATCTCGGATGTATAAACTGGGACCGGATACTGAGTTGGAAGCAGAAATGCCTACTGGCACGTCAACTACCAATGCGCCAGCGCCTGTATCGGCCACCAAGTCTAGTAATGTTGTCGTACCAATGAGGGGGCGTACTTCACCAACCCCGATGCCCGATCCTTCTCCTGTAGAAGAGAGAGACTATCCTTATTCAGTGCCTGAGCCAAGTTTTGAACCAGCCCCAACTCAAACCTCAAGATCGGGAAGTTCTGAGAGTCAGAAAGATTTGGATGATATTCCGTTTTAGTTGTTAGTTGTTGGTTGCTGGTTGTTGGTTGCTTGTTATTATGGCGATTTCAGAGTCCTTGGTAAGGTTGAGCTGTCAGGGGGGTGAGTAAATCTGCTCCTCTATGGCAACGGTTTTGGTAACTAATGTAACGGATGGGTAGTTATTACTTTAAGGGGATTGCAAAAAACAATCATTCCTATTACGTTTGTTTATATGAGTCTGTTTTTCTTTTACAAAAAATAGGTTGTGTTTCAACTGCTATCTCCATTGGTTCAATCCATCCAGCCTTTTTTGGTGCCGATGTGCTTTTGTTTGGCATGGGGCATACTTATCCTCAGCGTTTTGACAATCTGGTCGGCACTTCGGGATAGTTTGGCTAGGGCTAAACGTATGCATCAAATTCCCTGTGCCTACTGTCAGTTTTTTACTAATGATTACCGCCTGAAATGTACGGTTCATCCTGCGATCGCCAATTCTGAGAAAGCTATCAACTGTATGGACTATTGCCCTGCAAATAAGACTACAGCCTTTTTTTAGCGCTCTATGCCAGAAATCGTAGAGATTCCTATCGAACTAACCCGATTCCAGCTTCCCCAAGCGGTTCACGCACGCTTACAATTTTTGTTGGATCGTCAGGACGAGGGCTATACACTGTCTCAGGCAGAACTACAGGAAGCAGAAGGACTTGTTGAACTGGTGGAATTTTTATCTCTACTGCGTGATTGACTCGCACTTTTCCGGTTAATAGGTCGTGCATTAGTCCTTGTTTCTGGAGTTTGAGTTTGTCGCAGTAGGCTTCTTCTGTGCGAATGCGGCAGTAGTAAGCTGTTTAGCATTTAAATTGCCGAGGCGATCTAAGCCAGTAACAGAGTTTAGCCTCTTAAATACCCAGCTTAAATGCACAACAGCTTATGAGGGTACAAAATCCCAATCATCCATCTAGGCAAAAATAGGTTGCAAATCTAATATAAAGCCCGGTAAAACATCCTCACCTGATAA
>DNXU01000441.1:0-525 GCA_003505715.1 Cyanobacteria bacterium UBA8803
GGCATACGAGATATTGGCGTGACTGGAGTTCAGACGTGTGCTCTTCCGATCTAACCAACAACCAACAACCAACAACCAACAACCAACAACCAATAACAATCCTTTTTGAAGTCTCTGACACTGGCTCTGGCATTGCCGCACAAGAGATAGACAGCTTATTTGAAGCGTTTATCCAAACTGCAACGGGGCGGCAATCTCAGCAAGGAACGGGATTGGGTTTACCCATTAGCCGTTCTTTCGTGCAACTGCTGGGAGGAAGGATTACGGTCAAAAGTACTTTAGGTCAGGGCACAACCTTTGCCTTTGATATTCCACTTAAGCATGCCTGCTCGATCGACATCCAGGCAACTAGGCCAAGCGGGCAGGTAATTGGGTTAGCCCCCGATCAAGGAGAGTATCGCATTTTGGTAGTGGAGGATAATTGGGCCAATCGTCTATTGCTGGTTAAGTTACTTACTACAATAGGCTTTCAGGTGCGTGAAGCAGAAAATGGACAACAAGCCATTGAAGCATGGTCAAGTTGGC
>DNXU01000441.1:547-2508 GCA_003505715.1 Cyanobacteria bacterium UBA8803
ATGGATATGCGGATGCCCGTGATGGATGGGTATCAAGCTACTAGAGAGATTAAAGCCAGGGAAAGGCCAACGGGAGAAGAAGATTTCAGAAACGGGGAAGTAGGGCAGCAAATTCCCCATTTCCCTACTGTCATTATTGCCCTAACAGCAAGTGCTTTTGAGGAACAGCAAACCACGATTTTATCAGCGGGTTGTGACGACTTTATTGGGAAACCGTTTCGAGAGAAAATACTTTTAGAAAAGATTGCCGATCATCTGGGGGTACGCTATCTTTATCAAGACTCATGCCAACCTATATCACCCCAGTATCGAGGCACAGTTGAGGCAGTGACCCGTGAAACTTTGGCGGTGATGCCAAAAGAATGGCGAGTACAGCTTCACCGAGCAGCACGAGCCTGCAATGACGAGGAAATTGTCAGATTAATCGAGCAAATTCCAGAGTCGCAGGCAGCTGTGAAGTTAGCATTAGCTGATTTAGTTGATAATTTTCGACTAGACATCATCTTTGATTTAACCCAGGCATCTCCTAATGAATAGCTATTTACCCTTTGCCTCTCGACCTGACCTCCTATTGGTTGACGATACCCGAGAAAACTTGCGGGTTTTATCGACCATGTTAAGCGAGGTCGGATATAAAGTCAGAAAAGCCATTAACGGCACTCTGGCCTTGAGAGCTGTAGAGGTAGCCAAACCGGACTTGATTCTCCTCGATATTCGGATGCCTGACCTTAATGGTTACGAAGTGTGTAAGAAATTGAAAGCAGACCGCAAGACGGCGGATATTCCGGTAATTTTCATTAGTGCTTTAGATGAAGTATTGGATAAAGTCAAGGCGTTTGAGGTAGGGGGGGTAGACTACATCACCAAGCCTTTTGAAATGCAAGAGGTATTAGTGCGAGTCAAAACTCACCTCACGCTTTCGCAGCAACAAAAAAAACTGCTGGTACAACAAAAGCAACTAGCAGAACAAAATGCTCAACTGCGGCTTTTGCTAACAACAACAAAAGCCATTAACGAGGCAGATGATTTTACAGCAGCTCTAGAAGTAACGATCGGCCAAATCTGCTCCAAAATTGGTTGGGATTTTGGTGAAGTGTGGCTGCCTAATTCTCAAGCTACCATTTTTGAACTGGGCGAAGGATGGTATGCTAGCAATTCTAGTTTTGAAAAATTCAGGCGTGAAAGTAAAAAGTTAATATTTGCGACCCAAAGAGAATTTCTGCGGCAAATTTGTACTAACCAGCAACCTTGTTGGATTCCAGATGTTTGCTTTGAACCCTGCGATGTTTTTCAAAGAAACCAAGTTGCTCATGAAGTCGGATTAAAAGCCTGTTTGGGAATGCCGATTCTTTTTGAAAATCAAGTGTTGGCAATTTTAGTTTTGTTGAAACAAGAGGTTAGCCAACCGGAACCGCAAATCATTGAACTTGTTAATTTTCTGGCAACTCAGTTGAGTTCATTTATCGGACGCAAGCGTTTCGAGTCAGCATTGCGTGAAAGTCAGCAACAGTTAGCAGCAATGGCCGCGAATATCCCTGGATGCGTGTATCGGGGTGTGGTTCATCCAGGCGGCAGGATGAAGCTCCTCTATACGAGCGAGGGGGAACATGATTTGAGCGGTCTCAACCCCCAACAGGCAATGCGAGAGCCAGAAAATTTTCTGGAAACTATCATTTCCGATCAACAAGTTAATTTCTATGAAGCTGCCAAAGCTGCAGCCGAGTTTGATCAGCCAATTACTCAGGAATACCCGATCGCATCCCCTGATGGTGAGGTCAAGTGGGTGCGCAATAGCGCCCGATATTCCCTAATGGAGAATGGCGACGTGATGGTGGATGGAGTGGCAATTGATATCAGCGATTGCCTGCGGCAAAACGCCGAGGCACGCATCGCCATCGAGCAGCATTTACGTCTCCTAGAACAAAAGGAAACGGGGAAGTGACATACTCCCCCGCTAAATC
>DNXU01000618.1:0-9025 GCA_003505715.1 Cyanobacteria bacterium UBA8803
AGCAATAACCAATAACCAATAACCAACAACCAACAACCAACAACCAACAACCAACAACCAACAACCAACAACCAACAACCAACAACCAACAACTAACAACCAATTCAATACTTTCGTTCTTGTGGCTCAAATAAGTTGATCGTGACGGGTTTATATTGTAGGTCGATGCCAGCTGAGGAGTAAAACGCTAGGGTGTGCTTCAGGAAATTGCTGTCGTCTCGCTCTGGATAATCTTCGCGGCAGTGGGCACCTCGGCTTTCTTGACGGTTGAGGGCAGAGGTGAGAATGATTTCGCCGACGATGATTAAGTGCTGTAGTTCCAAGGCTTCGACTATTTCGGTATTCCAATTGTTACCTTTATCATCTAAATAAATCTGCTGATATTGTTGTTTCAAATGTTGCAGGTGCTTTAACCCCTCGGTCATGGACTCGTCGGTGCGGAAGACGCCACAGTATTTAGTCATGCAGTCTTGTAAGGCTTGCCGTAGTTGGGCAATCCGGATACTTCCCGATTGGTTGAGTAGGGTTTCAATTTGGGCGCGGGTAGTCTGGAGGTAGAAGGATTCGTCAATTTCGGGTAATTTGCGATTTGGCACGTATCGGGCGATCGCAGCTCCCGTTCTTCTACCATAGACTACGCATTCCAGTAGGGAATTACTCCCCAACCGATTGGCTCCGTGGACGGAGACACAGGCACATTCTCCAGCGGCAAAGAAACTTTCAATTAATCCCTCAGGGCCGCCGCGCACTTGTCCATCGGTATTGACGGGAATGCCGCCCATGGAATAGTGAACTGTGGGTCTGACGGCCATTGGTTCATGCACGGCATCAATGCCTAAGAGTCGGTGTGCTTCTTCCCAACAGAAGGGAATCCGGCTCATAATCTTTTCTTTACCCATGTGGCGCAGATCGAGATAGACAAAAGGCCCTCCAGCACTGCCATCGGGATGAATGCCGCGACCGGCACGAATTTCGCTGGCAATGGCTCTGGAGGTAATATCTCGCGGTGCCAGTTCCATCCGGCTGGGAGCGTAGTTCGCCATAAAGCGATCGCCTTCTGAGTTAATTAGATAAGCTCCTTCGCCGCGCACTGCTTCAGAAATTAAGACACCTACCGGATACAATCCTGTGGGATGAAATTGCACGAATTCCATATCTTCTAAGGGCACGCCAGCTAAAGCTGACATGGCTAGGCCATCACCAGTAGAGGCAAAGTCATTGGAGGTAGTGTTAAAGACTCGTCCATAACCTCCTGTAGCAAACATGATGGCCTTAGCTCGAACCACTTGCAGGTGAGTGTTCATGATGTTGAACATCACAACTCCTTTGGCCTGACCCTCCTGCAAAATCAGCTGCATGACGTACCATTCTTCGTACACCAGCACGCCATACCGTCTGAGATTACTCACCAGTTCGTGCAAAATGGCGTGCCCTGTCTTATCAGCAGCGTAGCAGGTGCGGCGGTGGGAATGGCCGCCAAATGCCCGTTGAGCAATCCGGCCATCGGGCAAGCGCGAGAACAGCACGCCCATATGCTCTAGTTCAATCACCACATCTGGAGCCTCGCGGGTCAGGATTTCTACGGCATCTTGGTCGGCCAGGTAGTCGGAACCCTTCACCGTGTCGAAGGCATGAGCTTCCCAGGTATCATCGGCATCCACATTTTTCAGGGTAGCAGCCATACCGCCTTGAGCGGCAACGGAGTGGGAACGAATGGGATGGGTTTTGGCAATAAGGGCAACGTTGAGCTGGGGTTGGGTCTGTTTAATCTCCAAAGCAGCGCGACATCCTGCTAATCCGCCCCCCACAATAATGACATCGTGTTCTAGCATTCTCAGTTTGGGATCTAGAATTTTGGCTGTATCTATATTGACTTGCAGAAAAATTCCCTGCGCCAAGACAGGGAATTTTTTTTGATTTCAGATGCCAAATCCCCAATCGATTTAACTGGTTGCCTCGATGGGTTTCTTCCTGGGGGAGGTGCCAGCAGGAGTTCTCGTGGTTTCTTCCATTTCGATAGGAGAAATCTCGATATGGTTTAGTAAGGTGGTGACGAAGGCAAAGAGTAAGAAGGGCAAAGATAACACTAGAATCAGTCCGACGGTTGCTAAGGCGTAAATTTGGCGCTCGGCACTCCAAAGAGCTAACGCTGAGGCGAGACTAATGAAAATCACGATTAACCAAACGATGATTTGTCCGTAGATGTCGCCAAAGCTAAGGGTACAGATCAGGCGATACTTGTTAAGTTGCTCCATGATATCCCTCGATACATTTCTTTAAATGTTAAGGATAAGGGCGTGATTGGGGTTTGGCGCACTTCTCAATATATTTTTAAAAGCCTTGCAACATCACTTTACAATCTTGTAGGGAAATAGTGAATCCTGAGGCGCGATCGCGAGTTCAGCATGAGGTGACAGCGGATTTTGTAACGGATTTAGCGGGCTTATAGCCGGTTGCGTTCCTACCTAGCATCATCTGAACTGTTACCTAGACTACACTTTCCAGACAGCAGCCTAGGGTACGTGAATAAAAATATGGTGAATGAGTGACTTGAAAATCTAAGATTGGAAAATATTCAAGTTTCGGTGTGTCGGGAAGCTGTATAAAGGCATTAATTATACCACAATGAGAGAGAATGACGGCTAGTCATGAAAAAAGTATTTTTCTTACTCGGTGAACTTGATGACGATGACCTCGATTGGATGATCGCCAACGGTCGTCGAGAGGAAGTTACCGCTGGCACCGTCCTGATTGAAGAGGGTAGGGCCATTGATACCCTGCACATCCTCTTAGAGGGAACGTTGGCCGTCTCTGTCTCTGCTTTGCAAGGCAAGACGATCGCTCGACTAACAAGTGGTGCAGTGGTGGGAGAGATGTCCTTTGCAGATGCTCGTCCCCCTTCCGCCACGGTTGAGGCGGTGGAAGACTCCCTGGTATTATCGATTCCCCGAACTCAATTAATGGAAAAACTCCAAAAAGACGAAGGGTTTGCTTCCCGCTTTTATCGAGCGATCGCCATTTTTCTATCGACGCGATTGCGTGGTACAGTCAGATATCTCGGTTACGCTAAAGGCGATCTGCTTAAGGATGATGGGGAATCTGAGGAGCTATCACCGGAAATTATTGATAGCGTACCCCTAGCCCAAGCCAGATTTGATTGGTTGCTCAGGCGTCTGAGGAATAAAGATAAAGATCATGCAGTACTTCCCGATCTATAGGAAAAATAGGGAGAGGAGGAGAGATTTTCAGGTTTTATTAATGTTGAGCTAGGAAAAAGCAAGGACAAAAATTGATTTGTTTGTCCTAGATTGGGATTAGCTTGGCTAGGTCGCCTCCTAGTGCAGCGCGGCAGTAAATAACCGACCACTTAAAAAAGCTTACTGTACAAGCTTTTTTCCCTTCAGCCTTCACAGCACTAGTCAGGGTCACTTTCGTTGTTTAACTTCGGCACAATTTTGGGGCGGTCTTTGGTTTCCCAACCCGGAGGACGCTTAGAGTTGTACCAGGCAATTGAGCCAATGCTTACTGCTGCGATAAAACCAACAACATATACCAGCGTAAAATAAAGTGGAAATTGAGGGGTATGAGCTGCTCCTGCTTCCATTAATAAATTCATCTGAACTCCTTAGAACGTGGAAATTCCCGTGATTTATCGGGGGAGATGAAACGGGCGGCGGTTTTAAGCGCCTAACCCTAGAAAACCTTACGTCTCACAGTGGTTATCCTGCTGCACCCTCCAGTAGGAATCTGGAATAGAGACTATAGCTACGCTTTACAAAGCAATTGTTATCTTAATCTATCTTAAGATATGGCTATAATTTTTAAAAGAGTTAAGCTCAGAGAATGTGGAGTCGAACCAGGTTCTGGCTAAAATGAACCTAGAAAGATTCTTTAGGCAGTTTTCCGCCGAGGGTTGAAAAAACCCAATTGCACACCAAAGGTCTCTTTGGCAGAGTAGGAACTTATGAGTTGCTCATGTTGGATTTAACCGGTACTTCCGCCTTATCCAGATCTGGAATAAGTTCTGCCAACCAGATTTTCTCGGATTCCGATCGCCCTAAAATCCTCGTGGTGGATGATCATCCCGCTAGTCGGATGACCGCAGGGGCACTTCTGTCAGCAGATGGCTATGAAGTTTTTGAGGCAGAAAACGGCATAGAGGCGCTAGCGCTTGTCTTTGAGAGCCAACCCGATTTGATTCTGTTGGACGTGATGATGCCGGAGATGGATGGATTTGAAGTATGTCGGCATCTCAAAGAAAACGAACACACTCGCCTAATTCCGGTGGTATTTATCACCGCCCTCAATGATAGGCGATCGCGACTCATGGGGATTGAAGCTGGGGGAGATGATTTCTTAAGCAAACCCTTCGATCGTTTAGAACTGAGCGCACGGGTTAAGTCACTGGTTCGCCAAAAGCGTCTTAATGAAGACTTGGACCACGCCGAGCAGGTACTGTTCTCTATTGCCAGAGCGATTGAAAGTCGAGACCCTAATACAGGCGACCATTGCGAACGACTAGTAGCTATGGGGAAAGCTTTTGGTGAATACATCCAGCTTTCCAGAGCTGAAATTAGAAATTTAATGTGGGGTGGCTATCTCCACGATATTGGTAAAGTGGGGATTCCAGACGGGGTGTTGTTAAAAAAAGGCTCCTTTACTCCCGAAGAACGGGAGATTATGAACCGTCACGTCATCATTGGCGAAAACATCTGCAAACCCCTACGTACTATGCGAGGGGTAGTTCCGATTATTCGCTACCACCACGAACGCTGGGACGGCAGTGGTTACCCTGAGGGTTTGGTAGGTGATGAGATTCCCTATTTGGCTCAAGTTTTCCAGATCATCGATATCTACGATGCTTTAACCAGCGAGCGTCCTTACAAACGAGCCTTTACACCAGAGGAAGCATTAGAGATAATTGCCGAAGAAACCAGTAGAGGTTGGCGCAATCCCAAGCTAGTCGAGCAGTTTACTAACTTTATTAAAGCAGGGATGATGGTTGGCGATCGCGCTCAAGGCTAAATTAACTGCGATCGGCGCTCTGGCTGGTAGGTTATCAACCCCCATTGAGCAACCCACAACTGGCACAATCGGTTTTCTGGGAATGGGGGATGAGAACTTGGTAACTTTTAATACAGAAGCTACGGAAAAAAACTCTCCCAATTCCCCATTTCCCTGAATTACCAAGGGCTACCAATCATCGTAAAAGCTGACCAATAATAGGGATGAGAGAGGGTTTTATTACCTAAATTTACTAATTCTGGTGGCAAGGGTATATTCTCCCCACTACCGCGTAATTCTCCCTCCTCTAGGCGTGCTTGTCCCTTCAACAAAGCCACTTGTGCCTGCCGCAATGCTTCCGCTTTAATCGGTGCTTCTCTTAAATGCCGATAAAATTCTGTCATCAAGGTCAAACTGCCTTCATCACTCACATACCATAGACTGGCTACGGCGGTTTTTACTCCTGCTTGTACTGCTAATCCCGCAAAGCCTAATTCTGCCTCTTCATCTCCTAAAGCTGTGCGACAGGCGGAAAGGACTAATAATTCCACTGGCGGGTTATTCCACCCTAACTGCCGAACTTCATCTAATCCTAACTTTCTATCTGAAAGTTGAATGTAGGAATTGCTCGGAACGCCTGGTTTAAATTCTCCATGAGTTGCCAAGTGAATAATACCAAATGGGATTTGCTGACGTTCTGAAACCAGCTTGTTGAAGGTGAAATCTTCCTCAGTGAAGGATTGACCCTGCCATAATTGCTGAGTAATTACCTTCACCTCTTCTGAGGCAGCAGGTAAAGGATTTTGGTCTTGGAAATGCGATGCTCCCATACCTAAAACTTGAGAGTTTTTAATGTCCACATACCGCGTATCTACTAAGCTCAGACTAGGCATTAATCCAATACTGTAACGCTCAATCAAAAACCCTTGACCATCGTGGAGAGCTGCCATAGGTAAGGAGCGCAAATGGCGATCTAGGATAAAAACTAAATTCTCAATTTTTCGGGATTTTAATTCCGTGTCGAGTTGGGCAATTGTCCATTGATAGAGTTGCTGGGCTGGTTCTAAATAGGTGGTTGTGTTCAGTTTAAGGGGATTAGTAATTTCACGCCGAAAATGAGTTGCTAGGGCAATAACCTTCTCTCTGGTTGCACCAGGCACTTTCTTAAGAATTGGTTCTCCTTCAGCAGTAACTAATATTAATTGTAGTTGGTCGGTAGGCTGTGGTGTCGGATTTTGAGTACCTACAGTTGGTTGTTTGGCAGATGGCACAGAATTGCTTTCTGCATCTTCTTTATTTAAGAGTTTCTCAACGGCTGTTTCTGGGGTGTTAGATTCATTAGCTGAACCAATTGTATCGGGAGCAAACACAACATAAATTAAAGCGGGTTTAATCCCTGTAGCAGCCTCAGCGTTACTGAGGGTTTGGCGAGCAGCATTAAGGTTTTTTTCAGAATTGTCGTTAGTTGCGCCAATAGTTCCTGTCTTGTCGTCGGTGCGATCGCTATTTTGGTTGCTGTGAGTCACCCCAACATAAGGATTTGATGTTAAATTCAAATAATTTTTAAACTCATTAGTAAAACTATCTTCAAGGGCTATCCAAATCGAGGTGGCGCGATCGGGTCTATTAATAGATACATTAGGTACAATACTGGGCAGAGTTTGTGGTGATAGATGCTGCGGTTGCAGGGCTATGGCAATTTGACTTTGTGCCTCGGCATCGATACCTTGGGTAATAATTTTAATGTTATCTTGGGTGTAATTAAATAGGAAAAAGCGGTTGGGTGAGATGGTGTTATTTGCGTCACTACTAATTGCTCCAACTGTGCCGTTGGTGGTGGCATTTCCCACCTCAAAAGGAATCAAGCCGTTACCGCCATGCCGAATTGTAATATCTCCTCCCCCTAAACCGCCAGCTGTGGAAATACTAGTTGCTGTGCCATTGCGATCTAGAAAAGTGTCAGTAGCGCGGAAGAATTGTTGAGTGGTAATATCGACGTTGCCGCCTTTGCCATTGCTGCCACCTTGAGCATTAATTGTGGAAACTTGGATATCACTAATCGGATCGAGGGTGACATTCCCCCCATCTCCAATCGAACCGCTGGAATCAATATCTCCTGCTGTAATACTGATGGCAGCATTAATAGTAATGTTACCGCCACTTGTGCCCGAGGAAATCAGATTGCTGCTATTAATAATTCCGGTTTTGCTAGTGAGGCTGATTTCACCACCAGATGTGGTAATATTGCCTGCAATCAGGTCGTTAGCACTGGTTAGCTGTATCGCGCCATTTCCCGCTGATGAGTCTAGATTGTCTGTGTGAATTTTTCCCGTTTGACTAGTCAGGCGAATCTCGGCACCGGAGGTGCTAATATTCCCTGCAATTAGATCGTTGGCAGTCGCTAAATTTACCAAACCATTGGTGGTTTGGAGATTGCCTAAAATAATTGTGCCAGTGCCGTTACTGTGGGTGATACTAGCCGCCGTAATTTCTCCACCAATTAGATTATGGGCGCTATTAATAGTCAGGTTGCCTAAGGGAATGCTCTTGCCCAGAGAACTACTAAAAGTAATATTCCCAGTTCCGGCGGATAGTGTCAGATTCGCACTGCCATCTAGGGTATCGTTAATGGTGATATCTCCACCATCTGAACCTGTGCTGAGGGAGATATTGCCTGTGAGATTGGTGGGACTATTGACGGTAATGCTATCGTTGCCTAAATTAGCATCAACGGCGAGATTAGCAAGTTGGCCGCTGTTGAAGAGAAAGGTATCGTTAGCTGTACCGCCAATTAGGGTTTCAAAGGCAGAAAAACTGAATATGTTGTTAATTATTCCGATGTTATTTGCGGATACGACCCAAGTATTATCAGTATTTGCGCCAATTATGGTATCGCTAGCAGCACCGCCAATTACCTGTTCTATATTCAGAAGGGTATTATTGGCCAGATTTACGGTAATGGGGGAGGTGAATCTTGAGTAGTCGAGGGTGTCTGTAGCTGCACCACCATCAATTGTGCCGCTAATATTTGCACCATTGTTAAAGATGAAGGTATCCTCTGTGCTACCACCAATTAAGTTTTCAATCGAGGAGAAGGTTAAGCCGTTGGAGAAACCACTAATACTACCTCGATCTGCTCCGGTAATTGTCCAGGTAGTATTTTGGTTAAGACCGACTAAAGTTGATCCACCTGCAATATTTACTGGAGCGTTGAAGTTATAGGGATTGAGGGTAATTGTGCCAGTATCTTCTGCTCGTCCAATGGTGATGGAGGTAAAGCCGTTTTTGATAGCAGCTAAGTCAGTTGTGAGTAAATCTAAGTTAGTTGTGCCGCTATCGGTAGTGCCGCCAATGATAATTCCCTGGTTTGGGGTTTTGGCTTGAATTGTTAGGTTAGCGTTGTCACCCCGAATTGAATTAATTCCTCCGGTTAAGTTGATTTCGTTAGCGGTTAGGTTAATATTTCCGTACTTAAAGGAACCAGTGAGGTCAGTAGGATTAATACTAGTTATGGCAATGGTGTTACCTGCATCAATCCTCACAAATGCTCCATCTTTAGAAGTTCCAAAACTACTTTGGGAGTAGGAGTATAAAGGGTTATAAACATTAATATCATGACCCGCATTAAGAGATATTATTCCGCCCTTTCCACTACCCAAAATACCACTAGTAATAGATACTAAAGTTCCTAAAATAGTGATGTTATTACCAGCCATGATGGTAATTACTCCTCCATCGCCAGCCGTTCCTAGATTACTTTGAGACAGGGAGTATAGATCGCCGCTGATGCTAATATCATTAGTGGTAGTAAGGCTAATTGCTCCTCCATCACCGTTGCTAGATCCAGATCCACCATTAGATAGGGTATTTAGACTACCTGTAATGGTGATATCATTACCCCCCTTAAAGAAGATTGCTCCCCCATTCCCATTCCCATTACCACTATAGAAGGAGCTGAGAGAACCTGAAACATTAATATCACTACCAGCAGAAAGAGAGATCGCTCCTCCATTCCCATTAC
>DNXU01000618.1:9115-9317 GCA_003505715.1 Cyanobacteria bacterium UBA8803
ATAGAAGGAGCTGAGAGAACCTGTATTGATCCTGCCATTAATAGCTGTGAGGGTAATTGCTCCTCCACTCCCACCACTATTCGCACCACTGGAGTAAGAGTCTAGAGAACCTGAAATATTAATATTGCTACCAGCAGAAAGAGAGATTGCTCCTCCATTCCCATTATCATTACCACTAGAGAAGGAGCTGAGAGAACCTGAA
>DNXU01000618.1:9382-16690 GCA_003505715.1 Cyanobacteria bacterium UBA8803
GAAAGAGCGATCGCTCCTCCATTACCAGATATGTTAGAGGAAGGAGTAGAGCGGGATGTTAAATTACTTGTGCTAATGCTGCCGTTATTTGCATTAATAATAATGGCTCCCCCATTTCCAGCAGTAGAATATGAGTTTAGATCCTGCGTGCTGATATTCCCTTGAGTAGATGAAAGAGCGATCGCCCCACCACTGCCAGTATTACCAGAGCTAGCTACAGAGTAGGAGTTCAAAACGCCTGTAATGGTAATGTCATTGGTAGCATTCAGAGTAACTCCTCCTCCATTTCCAGTATTAGAGTAAGAGCTTAAACTGTTAGTGCTGATGCTACCGTTAATGGCAGTAAGAGATATTGCTCCTCCCTTCCCTGTTCCTGAACTATAATTTTGGGACTGTAGAGTACCTGTGCTAATACTGCCATTGTTGGCTGTAAGAGTAATGGCTCCTCCATTCCCAGGAGTAGAATAAGAGTTCAGATTACCTGTGTTGATGTTACCATTAGCAGCCGTAAGAGAGATTTCGCCCCCATTGCCAAGCAGAGCAAAAGTATCAATTTGCAGTGTTTGAATACTACCGCTAGCTTCTATAATGACTGGGCCGCCAACTATAGAACCATAACCGAAATTACCAATACTAATATCACCCAAAACAGTGACATTTCCTGGTGAGGACGCTCCCCCTGTAGAAGTAAAATCTGTCCCACCTACACCAATTTGAGGAACATTTGGTGGATTATCCAGTACTGTTCTACCCGCACGGAGTACTAATCCCGGCTGAGTATTCAGAGAATATTTAACAACATCTGGATCAGTAGTAGGAATTGCCGCATCTACTCCATTGATATCAATCCTCCCAGTCGTAATACTACCTTTTGCCTCAACCTTCAGCGAAACCCCAGTATAATTCCCAAACGCCACATCACCATTGGCACTAATAATCGGGTCAAATAAACTGAAAAAGTTTCCTGGTTCACCTGATAAATTCAGGATTGAGAAACTGCCCGCACTGGCAAAGTGAGCATCACCCGAAATAACTCCATCACTCACTAAACTGAGATTTCCACCACTGACAAACGGGGTTTGGGGATGATTCAGTGCCAGAATATCAATATTCTGATGCCCTTGAATCGATAGATTTCCTCCCCCATGAATAACCACAGGATTAGCAACGCTATCCCGCACTCTTACTGTATCTTGCGCCAGCAGATTCATATCCCCAGTTGTCACTAACTGGCTTTCTGATAATGTTAGATTCCGATGAGCAGATAAGGTTGCTGTTTTAGCCTTTACCTGATGAACTGTAATATCGCCCGGTTGCACTTCAATTCCAGAACTTGCCAATGCCACTTTCCCCGATGGATTAACCGCTACACCGGAAGAGCTATCAATGCCGCTACCTGTGAGTAATTCTGCTAAACTTAGCGGTGTTATTGATTGAGTATTAGGCGGTGCTTCAATCTCCAAACTCAGAATTTGCCCCGCTTGACTCACCCGTACCAGACTCGTTCCCGGCACTGATGTCACAGTAATATTGCCCGCTTGTAACGTACCAGTACTAATAACAGTTCCGCCAATTAAAGAAAGATTTTCTCCTGGAGATACCGCCAAGTTGCCCGCATTAATAATTGCTCCCGGTTGTGAAGTTTCAAATCGAAAGGCATTGGGACTACCAACCAACATGTTATAGTCATTCGTCCCAAAGCCATTAAACCAACCCCCAGGGAAACCAATCCCTGTGGCTGTAGTGGCGGTAAATGAAGCCGGAACATTTAATTGAGCATTTGCCCCAAACACAATCCCCGCCGGATTCATTAAAAATAAATTCAAATTGCCGCCGGTGACTTGAAGCAGACCATTAATAATAGAGGGATCTCCCCCAATCACCCGTCCTAAAATATTACGGATATTGGAATTAGCTAAAAAATTGGCAATCTCACCATTGGCAAGTCTAAATTGCTGAAAACTGTGGAATAAATTCGTCCCATCTCCGGAAAGAGTGCCACCTTGAATATCGAATTGATTGGCGTTGATAGTAACAGTAGTGTCCGTACCATCAGGGGCTGGGATAATAGATTGGGTTTGTCCTGGTTTTATCCCGATATTTGTCGCTAAAGATATCGCTGCTAATGATAAGCCAGCGGTTGTTATAATTGAGGCAGTTTTTTCCTTGATTGGTATGCTAACCCCCCAACCCCCTTTAGTCAGCAGGGCGGATTTATTGTTGATAGAGAAATTTGGGGAAAGATTTTGTGGTGTTAAAAAAGCTAGTGTATAGGATGTTAGGAGACAAAATTTACGCTTCCAGGAGAACCAACACCGCATGGTTGCCCCTGTGCCTTGGGTTTGTACCATTACCTCAAAGCGATCGCTCAATCCTCGGCGTTGCAGCGATCGCACAATTGCCGCATGGCTATAATAAGCCTGCTCAGTTTGCTTAGCATAGGAGATGCTATCTGGATTAGAGCGATAATAATAAAGCCACTTTTGGAGGTGTCTTACTTGAGTAATTTCTGATAACCTGAGGCAAAGATCGTATTCTTCAGCATATTGAAACCGTTCGTCAATTCCTCCTGCTTGCTCGAAAGCTGAACGGCGGATGAGACGAAAGTGAAACGTCATTAAGCTGGTGAGAATCCGCTCTTTTGAGTAGGGAACAGCGGTGCGATATCCGTAACCAATAATATCGTTACTTTCATTAATATCGTAATAGTTGGTATAAACTAAACCCACATCGGGTTCAGCATTAAGAATAGCGGCTGTTTCTGCTAAAGCTGTCGGCGCTAATAAATCATCGCTATCAACCCAACCTAGATAAGTGCCACGGGTGTGGGAAATCGCGGCTTTTAATGCTGGTACTCTCCCTTGATGTGGTGCAGCGATAACCCGCACTCGCCGATCCTGTTGCGCATAGTCCCGGCAAATTGCTACTGACGCATCCGTTGAACCGTCATCCCAAATCAACAGTTCAAAGTCTGTCCAGGTTTGGGCGAGAATGCTTTCAATCGTAGCGCTCAGGTAACGCTCTCGGTTATAGCTTGTGATAACAAGGGAGATTGGTAAAGTCATAAATTGCGATCGCAAACAATGGCTAAATTCCCACCCATCTATGCACCGACTTCGCTACTCTAAATTATTGGCTTTGGCATACAACTAAAATTCCGCACCCTGAAGTGTCACCCTAGGGTTTTTTAGGGAATAGGGAATTCTTAAATGACTCATTGTTACTTATAAACCCTGAATCAAGGGCAATCCAATAAATTCTAGGAGCGTCCACCTAACCCCCTACAGCGGGTCGCCTCTAGAGCGGCAAGTCATATCTTATGAGGATGGGATGGCGGCTGCGTAGACGTGCTACCGCGTAATTACTTAATTATATGGACTTTTTACTACAAAATGACAATGCCCATCTGAAGTAGGCGTAGAAATAGGGAAGCTGATGGCAGCCTTGCTACATGCGAGCCAGTACAGGAGCTACAGCGAATTCAAGAATTTCTTTAGGGTAGAGTTCCATAAGGAGCGATGAATACCAATGAGTTGTTGATGACCGACATCTGGAGAAATTATGAGCTGCTTGGGACTTTTTAGGTTTTGGAACAAGGCTTTGATTTCTGCTACAGTCGTCCATTTGTCTTGCTCACCGTGAATCACCAGCGCCGGACAGTTTACATCGTGAGCAAAGTCAATGGGATTATGGGTGAAACCGTTAACACCGTGTTGAACTCCAGCCCAGAAAATGAGAAGCTCTGCTCGGATAAAAGGTGGAATCCTGTAATACTTGAGGCGACTCTTAACGGCATCCAAAATACGAGCAAACGGTAGTTCTAAAATAATAGCATCAGGTTTGATGCCGTTGACAGAGATAGCTCTTAAGATAGCTGCACTGCCCATGGAAACACCGTAAAGAATAAATGGGGGCTTTAAGTTTAACTGTTGTGAATATCTGAGAGCCGTGACTACATCTTGAGCTTCTTTAATTCCAATCGTGGTTTTATTACCGCTGGAGCCACCAACTCCTTGAAAATCAACTAGTAGTGAATCATACCCAAAGCTGGTAAAACTCTGGGCTGGTGCAAGCAGTTGGCTCCCCTTCGTGCCACGATTCCCTGGAAATAAAAAAACCGTTCCCTTTGAAGAGCTTGTCTGAGAGGGAATGAGCCATGTTTCCAACCATTCAGACTGAGTGACCGGAATCTTATGGGTGATGTAGGGTAGTCCTCGATCTGAAGGTATGCTGGAATTTCTGGGCTTAGGAATTCCAATTCCTGGCTGCCCCGCAATTCGCACATGGGTCATGTGGTAGGCCAGGAAATAGGTAGGAATATTGAAAAGGATTAGCAGAGTTATTAATAATGATAAAAGTCGATTTGGCCAGCGACGTTTAGGTTTTTTACGCCTTTGGGGTTTGAGTGATTTCTGATTCTGTTGCTTTGGCTCTTGCCTAATCTGAGCTAGTATCAGGCAGGATAAGCTGACAGAGATCAGCATAGCAATTACAGGCTTGAAAGGAAACAACCAGGCATTAATCAAACCTAACCAATGTAATGCAACTAAAATGATGATGATGCCTGCGAGGATTGCCAGCGCTAGGGAACCAGTAATAGTTAGAAATTTACGAGATGCGTTCATGATTTGCCAGCGAGTCAAGCTCCAGGGCGACCCAATAAATTATAGTCGCGTCCACCAAATCCCAAACAGCGGGTCGCCCCTACAGCTGATGGCTCTCAAGGAAGAAGTGCGATCGCCTGATACAACTCCATCGTTCTTATAAAAACGATAACGGGTGGCTCATGTTAGCAGCAAAGCCGAGAATTCCCTGATCGCGATGTTCGTACAATAACTTGCCGTCTGCATCGAAGAGGAAGGTTCCACCTCGCTGTGTCAGATAGGCAGGATTGGGGACGTAAGTATGCCAATGGCTCAAAACTTCTACCATATTTCGCAGTCGTAAGGTGGCTAACTCGAAAGGGCGCTGAAACCCACTACCTCCAGCTAATTTAAAAAATGAGCCTGGTAATGGTGGTAGCGGTGCTGCGACTACTACTTCATCATCATCAATTAGCTGAGGGGCTTGGCGATCGCCTAAATAACCCCGAAAAACTTCAGCTAATGTACCGGGGCTGCCGATGCCTGCACACATTAATAGTAGGTTGAGCCAAGCGGTTTGAGTGGTAGAGAGTCCTTTTAGCTTGACACCAAGTCCAGGATAGAGATTAAGCTGCCGATGCAATTGGGCATCTGGATCGACAAACAACCACTCGGCAGGAAATCCTGTATAGTTACAGAACTGTTTTCCTGAATCGAGATTGCCAATACCAACAGCGCGAATGGCTAGTCCCTTAGCTTGCAACTGTTCGGCTTCTCGCTTTAACCACCAAGCGTATTCGAGACTGTCAAAGTCACCGAGTTGAGACCAGACGAGTAGGAGGGTGCGGGGGATACTCTCGCAGTTTTCTAGAAGTGCCCGTGTCGTACCATCGCTGACTCGCTGCCGTTGAGTTTGATGAACAATCGCGTAGGGATTCATAGATCCTTTCATAGGAAAACTCGCTCCCCCTGCTTGTTGGTAATGTAATGCACTTGGTCAGACATGGGTTTTCTCTCTCGGTCTTTGGATTTATCCTAGCTTAGGGGAGTGAGAGCGATCGCTCTCAACAATTAGGGCATTTTCAGGGATGTAATTATTGACTGAAATACTGAGCAAATTCTATCAATGAGCTATTTCTAGCAATTACTTGCTTATTAATTTCCAGATACTTTGCAACATCACCTGAAAGATTCTCCTGATATTGACGTTTTTTTAAGTCTTGAGGTTTTAGGTTAGGATTTATCTTTTTTAGTATTTTTTTTGAGAAATCAATTAAATATTCTTTACTATTAAAATCTCCTGGAGCAGATGACTATGATAAACTGCGCTACCTACTCCAAAATCTCTCATCCATTCAGCCAAATCATCCCTCTTCTTTCCTAGCTCATCTAGTAAGAAAGATTGAGTTCCGCTATTATCTTTCTTGCTCATTAGAATTATAGAAACATCAGAATTTATATCAGCTAAGCTAAAACAATCAAGTAGTTGAGAACTGTGAGTTGTAATAATTACTTGTGTCCTCTTGGATAATTGCTTAATTGCCGATGCAACCTCTCTTAAAATTCCGGGGTGAAGATTTCGCTCAGGTTCTTCAATACCAATTAGTGGAGGCAGTTCTGTTTCATTAAGTAATATATAGTAAGCTATGATTCTGAGAGTGCCATCTGACATACTTTCTAATGGCACCTCAAGACCATCTTTTTCCAGTGCCTCAATCGTTTTTTCTCCTTCCTTTTGCGCCAATTTTAAGCTGATACCTATACAGTCAGATAGGGCTTGATTAACTTTTTTAAACTTCTCGGAATCATTCTCAGCCCAATACTCTAGAACCTCTTGAATTTCACTACCGCTGGCATTGAGACTGGGATTTTTTTCTGTTTTAATAATCCTGTTCCCAATTAAAACTCTATTAGAACGTCTCATCATGTCTGGATCTAAATCATAAAATTCCCAGTTTCCAATAAATTCCGCCAGTTTTGAAGTTACTGGTTTTTTGCCGAAATCGCCAGCAGTTTTTAATGCTAAATTTCCTGCTTTAGATTTATATGTTTGAGTATTGCCGCCATTTTCATCACGTACTTTTCCTTGACCATTTATAATATCAATAACTTTTGTTTTCCCAACTAAAAGTTTCTCTCTGGAAACAAATGTAATTTTTGAGTCTGCTGATATAGAGACCTGATATTCTGCTTCTTTTTTTGATTCTTTTACAGCAATAGTAAATTGGATATCTTCATTAGCCCCAATTCTTAAAAAGCTTGGTAATAATTCCGCTGGTGGAGGTGAGCCAGCTTCTAACATAGTACTGAGAAAAGCTAATGCTTTTAGGCAATTTGATTTGCCGCTAGAGTTAGATCCTACTAGGATGGTTAAATCCCTTAAGTTTAACTTAACATCACCTAGGCTCTTAAAATTTTTGATATTAGCTGATATAAGTTGAAAACTCATATATTTACCTAAGTTAGGGTGTAATTTAATCTTTTCTCAATGGGTGAGTAGCAGCAATAACACACAAAAATTTTATCATACTCAGCTGAATCAACCGACTTGAACCGTTCAACTCGACTTTACTGAAGCCTTAGAGGCGTTTCGCACAGCGATGTCTTTCCGTTTTATCGAGTGGCTGAACCATAATCGGGACGCATTCTTCACTTACAAAGCTGCTTTGGGCTTTGTGTGGGCTTGAAATCTGTCTAAGTCCCCTGAGATCTTGCACCAATGTCA
>DNXU01000618.1:16812-20150 GCA_003505715.1 Cyanobacteria bacterium UBA8803
CAGGGCGAGTCAAGCTATACTGTCGGCTAGCGCTAGTATTCTGATAGAATGCTGTCTGTACTGTCATGTAGAGCAATGAGATTTTCTGCGCTTTTCTAAATACTGTTGGTGGTACTCTTCTGCTTTATAGAATTTTGAAGCTGGTGTAATCTCCGTCATAATTTGGTACTTGTAATGCCCACTCCTTTGGAGTTTTTTCTTAGAATCTCTTGCCACAGATTCCTGTTGTGTACTGTGGAAAAATATGGCAGACCGATACTGCGTTCCTATATCTAGTCCCTGTCGGTTTGGCGTCGTTGGATTGTGGTTGTTCCAGAACACATTGAGGAGTTCCTCATAAGACACTAGAGCCGGATCGTATTCCACTTCTACCACTTCTGCATGTCCAGTTTTTCCTGTACAGACATCTTTATAAGTTGGGTTCTCGAAATGTCCTCCGCTATATCCTACTGCTGTAGCGGTAACTCCCTTGACTTGGCGAAAGGCGGCTTCTACTCCCCAAAAACATCCAGCTCCAAATGTGGCTTTGGCGATTCTGCTCATGGCGTTTGTTTCCTGAATAAACTCGATCTAACTCTGTGTATACTTACTTCACTTGATTATTAGAGTCAGTCGATAACCTGAATAAGTTCTGATTGCCAAATGAGAGGTTTATAAGAATCTAATGAAAAATCTGAGACGAGCAGTACAGGAGAGATATGCCACAAAATTAAGAACCTATTCGCTCATCCGACCTTGACGATATGTACCCAGAATGACCAGGATAAGAAGAGGTTGGTTTGTGTCTATCAGGTTGATCCTATTAAGATTATTTTTCCACTAACCGCATAACGTGACCGTCTGGATCTCTTACCAAAAACCCCTTTTTAAACCCTAATGTCTGTTCAGGTATTGTCACGATACTGGGAGACACAAAAGTCGATTGATTCATCCGCAAGCGTTGTGCTATTGCTTCTGCATCCTGCACAATCAACGTTGTTTGCCAATGCATCAAGTCATTGGGTCGTGCATCCACTGGGAAGGGTCGCCCATCTTGTGGTGTCAGGTATTCGAGAAACTCAATTCCAGGACCAGCAGGTGACCTTAAACCGCTAATATGTAATCGCGCCCCTTCCACATTGTTAAGGTGTTCCTGTTCTGTACCGTAATTCATACTTTCTCCCACCAACTTCAGACCCAGTAAATCGCGGTAGAACTTCAAACTTGCCTCTGTATTAGATACGACAATTGCGGTATGGTCAATGCCTAAAAACAACTGGTCGGTTGAACGCTGCCATTTAGGATCACCTTTACCCGGTGGGAAGTAAATAATCTCTAAATTATGACCATCGGGGTCTTTAAAGTAGAAGGCGCGAATCCCAGCAGCAGCACTGTTCCAATCGGGGATGCGTTGAGGAGCGGTAGAAGCATGTTGCACTCTATACTGACGTAGGTGCTGGTAAGCTTTGTCCATGTCCCTAACTGCGATCGCAATATGCTGAAACCAGCGATCGTTACTACGCGAGTCAACAGGTATTGGTCTTCCTTTTGGTGTTAAATATTCCGTCAGTTCAATCAACTCACTACCTAACTGCATCCGCACGACTCGCAGTCGCACACCAAATAGCCCTTGCAACTGTTCGTATTCAGTACCCAAGACTTCAACATCTGAAACTTTCTTGAACGACAAAACCTTGGAGTAAAACTCAACCGATTTGTCCATATCTGAAACCGTCATGCCCACTGATTCTACCGCTGTAACGGCTGTTTGATTGGTCTGGATTTGGGCAATGTTCCTTGAGCGGCTATCCTCTCGAAGGTAAGCGTGAGAGTAGACTTGCTTATGAGCAAAAGTAACGGCGACGAAGACGCTAGCCGATACAATTAGTCTGGCTAATTTTTTATTGAATCTCATGACTTTAGAGCGGTATTCGGTGTTCAATAAACTTGAACCTATTTCATTCGTTCCACCAAATGGTCTAATTGGTGGCAAACTAAGGACTAGGCAACTTATCGCTTAACTCCCATTGCCTGTTATCTATCGCCTGCTTGCGATAGCCACAGCGGAAGATGCAGCGTTTATTGTTGTGGTGGTGCAACTTGGCGCATTTGACGGCTTTTTTACCTTTGAGGCGCACATAGATTTCTGCGGCAACTAACATCCCTAACAACGGCGCAGTGAAGTAGATCCAAATTCCTGTTGCAACTTGAGCTGGGATAGCCGATGCTAGGGTACGGGCTGGATTCATGCTCATGCCTGAAAGCGGAGCTTCAAACGTGATGTAAGTTGCAATCAAAACACCTGCAAACAGTCCGGTATATCTCCCCAAGTTCTGGCTGTTGGAGACAAACAACACCATCAGCATTAATCCGCATGAGATCAAGAATTCAGCGCAGAAGGCTACCCATATCCCCCCAGAACCAGGAATCGTGACGATGTAATTAACTGATGAGTTTGCGATCGCATCCCTCAGTACCCATGCCGCTAAAACTAACCCCATCAATCCACCAACAAATTGCGCCAGAATATAGAAAAATGCATCCCACGGCTTTACCTTTCCCAGGCGAAAGAAGGTGAAGGTGAATGCTGGATTGAGGTGTGCGCCGGATTGCTTGCCCCAAGGAGAGTAGACAATTGCGATCGCAGTTAGACCCATTGCCACACCAATCAGGAAGCGTCGCAGGAAAGGGTCAGCAATTGCCTGCCTCAGAGGCGAAGCTGGAAGTTCTACTAATGTTGTAAACATAGCTGCTAAAACCATAAACAGACCCAGCCCTGCGGCTTCCATTAGATATTCAGGCCAGTGCTGGCGTAGAGCATTCATCACTTACTATCCTCCCAAAGGCACGAAATCTTCTCTTCAGATGCTTCTTAGGACATGTCTGCTAGATCCGGACGAAGCATTCAGACAGAAAAAAACTTTTTTACTTTAAGGCTAAAATGATTATTACTGGCAAACCTTGTTAAAATATGAAAGATATTTAAGAATTTAATTCGACAAATCTGATAAGTTAGCTAGAAAACTCTTAGGAATTATTCAGCAAAATCTCATTCTTAAGGTATTCGTACACAACTAAGGTTTATGAGGGACTTCGCGATTTCGAGCGCGAGGAAGATGTCACAGCTAGCGCTTCGGCAACTAAAACTCATAGGACTTACGCATTGTGCCCCCCGATCCCCCAAGGGACTGCCAAAAAATAAATTATCCATTCCATCAGGGCGAGTCAAGCTATACTGAAAGGCTAGCGCTACTATATTGAAACAGCGACTCGCCCTTACAGTTGGATACTTTTTATTTTGGAGTCCCCAAGGGATAGGAACAAACTCACTCATCACTCATCACTCATCCCTCATCCCT
>DNXU01000618.1:20277-24665 GCA_003505715.1 Cyanobacteria bacterium UBA8803
ATCCCTCATCCCTCATCCTTTATAAGGGTGGTTTTTTAAGGTGCCATTCGGTTGATTGCTCGTAGGCATAGGCGACTTGAAAGATTTGGTCTTCCCTTAAGAGGTTGCCGATGAGTTGTAAGCCAATGGGGAGTCCTTGGTTATCGAAGCCACAGGGGATACTCATTCCTGGTAAACCAGCTAGATTGACTGGGATAGTCATGAGGTCAGAGAGATACATGGTGAGGGGATCTGCTGTCTTTTCGCCCACTTTAAATGCTGTGGTGGGAGCAGTGGGACAGACTAGGACATCAACCTGGGCAAATGCTTTCTCAAAGTCCTGTTTGATGAGGGTGCGAACTTTTTGGGCTTTTAGATAATAAGCATCGTAATACCCAGCTGACAAGGCATAGGTGCCTAACATAATCCGGCGCTTGACTTCCGCACCAAATCCCATCGCCCTAGTTTTGGTGTACATCAAGAGGAGATTGTCGTTCTCGGCGGCACGGAAACCATACTTTACGCCATCGTAGCGAGCCAGGTTAGCGGATGCTTCGCTAGGGGCAATAATGTAGTAGGTGGGCAAGCCGTAGCGGAATTGAGGGCAGGAAATTTCTTGCACCTCGGCACCTAAGCTTTGCAGGTGGGCGATCGCTTTGTTGATAGCCTCGCTGACAACGGGATCTAAGCCTTCGCCAAAGGTTTCTTTAATGATGCCGATCTTAATCCCTTGGGATTTCAAATCTGGTTGTAGGAACTGGGTGTAGTCGGGAATTTCGACTTTGAGGCTGGTGGCGTCGTTGGGGTCGTAACCTGCGATCGCCTTGAGTAAAATCGCTGCATCTTCTACCGTGCGGCTAAAAGGTCCAATTTGATCTAACGAGGAGGCATAAGCTACCAAACCGTAACGGGACACTAATCCATAGGTGGGTTTCATGCCGACAATACCGCAGAAGGAGGCGGGGAGACGAATTGAACCGCCAGTATCGGAACCGAGTCCCACCACGCATTCCTCAGCTGCTACTGCTGCTGCCGAACCGCCAGAGGAACCACCGGGAACGCGGGACAAATCCCAAGGGTTGGCGGTGACTTGATAGGCAGAGGTTTCGGTGGAACTCCCCATCGCAAATTCATCTAAATTGGCTTTCCCCACCATTACGGCACCGATATTTTTGAGCTTCTGCGTCACTGTGGACTCGTAGGGGGGTACGAAGTTTTCTAGAATGCGGGAGGCGCAGGTAGTAGGAATTCCCTTGGTACACATATTGTCTTTAATGGCAATAGGAATTCCGGCCAACAGGTCAATTTCTTCCCCGGCTGCGATTTTGGCATCCACTTGCCTTGCCTGTTCTAGGGCATAGTCTGGGGTAACGTGCAAAAAGCTGCGTATTTTCGGCTCTAATACCTGAATCCGCTCTAAGGCTGCTTGGGTAATTTCTACACTTGAGCGTTCTTTGTTGACGAGCTGTTGGTGCAGTTCGCGGATGGATGCCATGCTTTTACCTTCACTGAGTTACCGTGCGACCTATATTGTGGCAAAAAATGCACCAGGCAGCTTGGCGATCTGCTCAGGGAGTCAATACAGTTGCGATCGCCTGCATAATGGAAACCGGAATGCTTTGGCTTCAGTCAACCCATCGATAGTACTCTCAATCAAGCCATGCTAAAATATTTTCGCTTAACTGCGGCTCTATCTCTAACCCTCCTAAGTCTTGTTGCTGGATGTTCCCCCCCACCATCAATTAGCCAAACCGAGACTGTTACAGAACCAGGCCAGCCAGCAGAGGAAGTGAAAAAACCAGAAATACCCCAAATTGCATCTCCCGATCTTCCTGATCCAGTGGTTCAACAGAAAATAGAGCAATACTTCAGCAGTATTGCTGCTAAGGGATTTGCTAAGCAAAGCCAAGGTATCTGGATTCAAGCTGGCAATACTCTTTTAGCTAATTACCAAGGTACAACACCGCTACCTGCTGCTTCGATTACCAAGGTGGCAACATCCTTAGCGGCACTCCAAACTTTTGGCCCTGACCACCAGTTTATTACCCAAATTGGTGCCACCGGTCCGATTGAAAATGGTGTGTTAAAAGGTGATTTAGTGATTCAGGGAGGAGAAGACCCCTTTTTTGTTTGGGAAGAAGCGATCGCTATCGGCAACCTCTTAAACCAAATGGGCATTAAGCAGGTGACGGGCAACTTAGTCATCGTGGGCAAATTCTACATGAATTTTGACTTCGATTCCCTCAAATCGGGAAATTTCCTCAAGCAAGGGTTGAATGCTCAGATTTGGCCTGCTGCTGCTCAAACTCAGTATCAAACTTTGCCGCCAGATACTCCTAAACCGCAAGTGGCGATCGCGGGTGGTGTACAAGTATCTTCCTCAACTCCTGGTAACGTCAAACCGCTGATCCGCCACTATTCTTTTCCCCTGGCTGAACTGCTGAAAAAAATGAATCAGTACAGTAATAATCCGATGGCGGAAATGATTGCTAATGCGGCGGGTGGTGCTAAAGTCGTATCTTTGCAGGCAGCAGAGGCAGCTGGAGTGCCGCAAGCTGAAATTACTCTCGTTAATGGTTCGGGTTTGAGTGAACTTAACCGAATTTCTCCTCGTGCTGCCTGTGCAATGTTTCTGGCACTAGAACGCTATCTTCAGCCTTATAACATGACTGTTGGGGATTTATTCGCGATTGTTGGGCAAGATGAGGGGATATTAAATCAGCGCCAAATTCCGCCCTTAACTGTAGTGAAATCCGGTAGTTTAAATACGGTTAGTGCCTTAGCGGGAGCGTTACCAACTCAACAGCAGGGTATAGTTTGGTTTGCTACTATGAATGGCGGGAATAACTTGGAAGGATTCCGGGCGCAGCAAGAGGCACTGCTTCAGGATTTTATTAGTCAGTGGGGAGCTGTACCATCTTTGCCAGAGGAGTTACAACCCAATCCTGAGCGAGCTAGTAAAACTTCGCGTAGTGAAGTTGTAAATTAGTATTTTTTTAACGCAGAGGTACGCGGAGGGAACACAGAGGTACGCGGAGGTTTTTTTAATTATTGGTAACGGGGGGCAAGGGGCGAGCTACTATGATGCCGATAGCTCTATCCACTTTTTTGACATGTTGCTGTAAATCGCGAGCTATTCTGACGCTGCCAGCTGGTGAGGCGTGAATTAAACCGATGGTTCCGTCTGGTTGACGATATGCTAGTCCAGTATGGGTTACGTCTAAACCGGGAATATTGGTAGCAACGCCAATAATATCTCCTGGTTGTAGTTGAGGGTAGGTGTGATGAATTTGGTTGGTGGGAATGTAGTTAATTGTTAAATCTTTGAGGTGGGCTTCTATGTTAACCATACATTGGTAATTGGCCTCATTAGTCGCGAGCTGGGGGTAATTTTGGCGGTGCTGAGTCATGAAGTTTAATGGCTTCACGAGAGATATACCTCCTAAGTCTCCAGTGATATTGGCCACAGTTCCTCGTTCCTGATTTTCATTAATCCAGGCTGAGAAATAATGTAGGCGGCTGCAATAGCCATTGATTTGACCGTTCTCATAACGTTGCTCACGGAGGCGATCGCTAAAAGTATCGTAGGAATAATCTTGCACTGCGATACCTCTGGCGATCGCGAGTACGGTTTCGATAAATAGCACGCAATCAAATGCTTTCAGGGTGACAACTAGAGTTTCTGGGTCAGATCGATCTAATAAGTTAGCTTGGTAAGGTGTACCTAGAAAGGAGGAGGCGATGGATTGCATGATGTCTGCCATTGGTTGCTGGGGGAGTTGTTGAGCGATCGCTTTGTTGACGATCTGCTGAAAACGTTCTTTTTCTTCANNAGCGGATTTGGTAACGGATGGGTGAGGGGATGGGGTGGGTTTTGGGGAGTTATTAGTTAATGGAGGGTGCTGGGGCATAGGTTGATTTACTTCTTCTGAAGAACTAAAGTTGAGAGCTACTGCACTAGCGATCGCTAATCCTGCTAGAGCGATGGTAATCTGTGAGGTAAATATAAGACCTTTTAATTCCATTCCCCTTGTACGATAAAGGCTGCCCAGTAATAGGGAGCTTGCCATTGCTCAGTTTGCCACATTTCTAATTGTGCGGCTCTCAGGGCAGCTACAGGATTTTGTCGGTCGTTGAGCATCTTTTGGTAGAATTTCTCCATCAGCTTGGCGCTGGCTGTATCGTTGACTTTCCACAAGCTCACGACGACGCGCTTGGCTCCGGCATACATGAAGCCTCTAGTTAATCCTCCGATTCCTTCTCCTTTTTGAGCTTCTTTGAGTTCTCCTGTATTTTCATCTTGAACTAAGCCGACTAATCCGGTTTGGCAGGCGCTGAGGACGACGAGTTCGGCAGGGAGGTTGAGGTTGAAGATGTCGTTGAGGCGGAGGAAGCCGTCTTCTGGTTCG
>DNXU01000618.1:24876-26316 GCA_003505715.1 Cyanobacteria bacterium UBA8803
AAGGCGATCAATAGTCAGGCTGACATCGAAGGCAGATCGGGTGATGGGGTTGGGAATTAGAGCTGCTGACTCATTTGGTTGTGGTTGGGGTTTGTTCTGGAAGCGATCGTCATTGGCGGAAAAGACGGGATCGGCTAAGACGGCAAGGGTTTTGGGAACAGGTTGGCGTCCTTTGAGTTCGTTCCTTAGTATGGCTACGGTTGAGGCAGAGGGGAGGCTGACAATTTCGTGTTCTACTAGCAGGGGGGTATAAGAGATAGGTTGGTTTAGGGAAGTGCGATCGCTTGCAGGTATCGGTAGTGCAGCAAAGGGAATAGTTTGCAATACACCGTCAGCTACGATCAGCAAGCGTTTTTGTCCTAGTTGAGAGGCGACAGGGGTGAGGAGGATTTGGCTCAATTTATGCGCTATATCTGAGTTTAGGACTTCAGTATCTTCGGATTTAAGTAGATGCTTGAATTCCTCAGTGGTGGTTTCGATCTCAATACGTTTGGGTAACTTGTAGGTAGTTATGCTGGTTTTGGTAACTGCCCAGAGATAGCTTTGGTTTGCACCGAGGGAGTATTCTAAGAGCAGGGTGTCGGCATCAAGTACCTGTTGTTGGATTTTTTGCAGGTTGAGGGTGAAGGCTTTGGGTTGGGTGATGGCAGCGTAGGCGGGGCTTTTTTGGCGGATTTGGGCTTTGACTAGATCAAGTTGGCTTAGGAGGGTTTCGATTTGTTGTTCCACCTCGGCTAATTGTTTGTTGGTATATTGACCGTTGAGTAATTTGTATTTGCGATATTCGGCGGCGTTGAGTTGCTCAGTGATGGTGCGTTCTTGTTGGCGTAAGGTGGGGTCTACTTTAGTACGAATATCGGTATTGGCTTCGGTGAGGATTTCTAAGAGGTTGCGGGCGCGAGCTTGTTCGTTGGTTTCTAGGGCTTGGGCATCGTATCCTTGTTTGGGGTTTTGTTGGTGCAACTCCATCAGGAGGTCTATTTTAAATTGGTAATAGTTTTGGACTGAGGCGAAGTAGGAGGCGCGGAGTTGTTGGCTGTCGATTTTGGTGCGCAGGTTTTCGATGATGTCGATGGCGGCGTTGATTTGGGTGAGGGATTGGGTGAGGTTTTTGCGATCGCGTTCTAAGTAGGCGATATTGAAGAGGATGGCAGCTTCGGTTGCCTTATCTTCTACTTTGCGAGTTAAAGGTAAGGATTGGTTGTAATAATCTAATGCTTTTTGCTTTTCTCCTAATGAGTAGTACACATTACCGATATTATTGAGGGTGACAGCTTCCCCTACTTGATCTCCTACTTGGCGTCTCAAAGGTAAGGATTGGTTGTAATAATCTAATGCTTTTTGCTTTTTTCCTAATGAGTCGTACACACGACCTATATTATTGAGGGTGACAGCTTCCTGTGCCTGATCTCCCACTTGGCGAGTTAAAGGTAAGGATTG
>DNXU01000563.1:0-141 GCA_003505715.1 Cyanobacteria bacterium UBA8803
GATATGGTTTGTAGTAACCACTTTATACAAGTCTAATGCTACCGGACTTGATATGAGCCATAGGGAATGGTAAACAGAGAATGAGGAACAGGAAGCATATGCAGATAATTTATGTGTAGATAACCAACAACCAACAACCAA
>DNXU01000563.1:266-4739 GCA_003505715.1 Cyanobacteria bacterium UBA8803
CCAACAACCAACAACCAATTACAACCAATGAGAAAATTCTGTAGTAAAACTATCGTTCAAAATTGCTTCCCGAATTTTTTGCGTGAAGCGGATCAGTTCAGTAACATTGTGGAGGGAGAGTAACATGATGCCCAAAACTTCCCGCGATCGCACCAGATGGTTCAAGTAAGCGCGGCTGAAGTTCCGACAGCCATAGCAAGGGCAGGTGGGATCGAGGGGGGTGAAGTCTTCCCGAAATCTAGCATTTTTTAAGTTCCACCGTTCGCCCTGTACTAAGGCAGCACCGTGACGCCCCAAACGGGTAGGTATCACGCAATCAAATAAATCCACTCCGACGGCGATCGCTTTTACCATTTCCTGATAGGTGCCTACCCCCATCAGATAGCGCGGTTTATCAGCGGGTAAATAAGGTGCAGTGGCTTCAACAATTTGGTGCATTAGTTCAACGGGTTCCCCAACGCTGACGCCGCCAATGGCATAACCGGGTAAATCTAACGATACTAAAGACTCAGCTGCTGCCCGACGCAAATCTAGGTAAATACCGCCTTGCACGATGCCAAAGAGCGCTTGCTCGTGCGGATGAGTATGAGCATCAACACAGCGCTTCAGCCATTTGAAAGTCCTTTCAACTGCTGCCTCAACTGCTGAGCGTTCTGCTGGATAAGGGGGGCACTCATCAAAGGCCATAATGATATCAGCCCCCAGAGCATTCTGAATTTCTATTGACCTTTCTGGTGTCAGCTCAATCATCCGTCCATCGCGGGGGGAACGAAAAATTACACCTTCGTCTGTAATTTTTCTCAGTTCGCTTAAGCTGAACACCTGGAAACCACCAGAATCAGTCAGAATAGGGCGATGCCAACCCATGAAGCGGTGCAGTCCACCGGATTGCTTGACGATCGCTTCTCCCGGTTGTAGGTGTAGGTGATAGGTATTCCCCAGCACAATTTGCGCTCCGGCTTCCTCTAGCTGTGCTGGTGTTAAAGTCTTGACAGTCGCTAAAGTTCCTACAGGCATAAAGCGAGGTGTCTCAATCCAACCGTGAGGGGTGACAAAAACACCAGCCCGCGCTTTGGTTTGACTACACCATGCCTGACATTGAAAGGAAAAATTAATTATTGCTTACTCCCACAGCGTCGATTTTCGGGCTACCTCTTGGCTATTAAAAAGGGCACTCGCCTTCATCGTCAATTTGCACGTCCCACTTGGCACTGAGTACTTGGGTTACCATGGCTTCAAGGGTCTCAGCATTCAGTTGCTCTGTAGACTGATCCTGTAAGGGATTAGATAGAGGAATCAGGCGTAACTGGCGATTATCTTGAACCAGGTCAAAATAGGCTTGTTTTTCGGGGGACTGGTGTAATTGCAAATAATCAAAGCTGTAGACATTGATGTAGATGGCTTGGTTGGCAATCAGGGTAGAGCGACGGGGATCGGCAAAGACTTCTAAAACGTACCCTTCCCCTTCACTTTGTAACTCGCCATCCATCATGTGGATATAGCGGACGCGACCCAGATCGGTGAGTAGGCGTCCGATATCCTGTTTGTTGATAATGATTCCTGTATCAATGATACAGGGGGCGGGAAGTCGGCGTGGAGGTTGGTGATAACTCATGGGTAAAAGCCTATGATGCAAACGGGGCTGATATTGCCATACAGAGGGTTCATGTAATCACTTGGTCAGACCCTACAGAAAAAACCCAATCCTTACAAGCATAAACTATGTGGCAATGTAAATCCAGATCAACACACCAGGCAATTTAGATGTATATCTATCTGAAATACCAGGGTCTTACGAGTAATACATTGGGGTATGAAACAATATTATCTCAATATTTACCTACTATTAATAGGACAATATACGTAAATTTCTACTGGAGTTTTGACGGTTAGTCCCCCATGAAGCGATTTGGCGTTGGACTATTATTACGGCAGGGACGTACCATCTGGTTTTCTTTACTCGGTGCAATTACATTTTATACCAGCATTCCGCTCCCCGCTCACTCCTCACTGGAGTTTGATGGCATTGCCCGTTGGGCACCGTCGATTGGCTTGCTCATTGGAGGAATTATGGGGCTTGCAGACATTGCCCTCCAGCATTTGGGCGTCCCCGTACTGACGAGGAGTGCGCTAGTGGTGGCAAGCTGGATTGCACTGACTGGGGGACTGCATCTGGATGGGGTGATGGATACGGCAGATGGCTTAGCCGTTGGCGATCGCCAGCGCCGTTTAGAAGTAATGGCAGATAGTGCTACAGGAGCTTTTGGGGCAATGGCAGCGATCGCCCTGTTACTCTTAAAAACAGCTGCCCTAACGGATATAGGTATTTATCGCTGGTTAGCCTTGATGGTAGCAGCAGGTTGGGGACGTTGGGGGCAGGTGGTAGCGATCGCCCTCTACCCCTATCTCAAACCTACGGGCAAGGGAGCCTTTCACAAAAAAGCAATTCGCGTCCCCCAAGATATCCTCTGGGGAGCATTATTACTCTTAGCCGTATGCGGATTGCCCCTACTTTGGGATAAAAGCAGTAGCGGGATATCCTTAGCCATGGCTATAGGAGGAGGCGCGATCGCTTTTTTCACCAGTGCCTGGTTCAACCGCCAATTGGGTGGTCATACGGGCGATACCTATGGAGCAGTAGTGGAATGGACAGAAGCCTTATTTCTCTGCTTGTTAACTCCTTTATTGAGCAGTAATTGAAAAATTGAAAATTTCGCTCCCAATCACCAATCACCCATCACCCATCACCCATCACCAATTACCTAAGGAAGATTAAAAAGATTGCTATCAGGAAGATTACTAATAGCTCTTTGTAGACTGGCTAGCGCTCGATTGTACTCAATAATCGCACCGAGGAGATTAACTCTGGCACGAGTGAGAGCAGTTTGTTGGTTGATCACATCTGTTTGAGTGCCGACTCCTGCCTGAAACCGCAACCGTGCTAACCGCAAGCTTTCTTCGGCTTGTTCGAGAGCCAATGCAGCTGTTTGAATATTTTCTTTGTTAGCTCTCAACTCGAAAAATGCTTGTTCCACCTCAAAGCGTACCTGGTTGCGCTGGTTAGTAAAATTACTTTCTGCGATCGCCATATTGGTTGCTTCTTGATTAGCTCTGGCTCTGGCAGCTCCACCATCAAAAAAATCCCACTCTAGCCTTGCCCCTAAGGTAAAGCCATCTCCTATATTATCTTCATCATCTAACTGGGCAAGGATGTTGTATCTGGCAAATAGACTTAACTGCGGCTTATTAGCAGCTAGAGCGACACGCCTTTGCTGTTCGCTGATATTGCGTTGTACTAACTGCTGTTCCAACTCGGCTCGGTTTTTCAAGGCTAGGATAATGCTCTCCTCTAGGGATAGTTCCCAGTCCCCTGCCACTTGAATAGGATCGGCGGTAGTGATGTCTACGATCTGAGGCAAACTTAATAATTGGGCAATTTGACGGCGGGCGATGCGTTGTTGGCTAATCGCACTCGTCAGTTCTTGATTGTTATTGGCAACTTCTACCTGTGCCTGCAAGACTTCAAACCTGGTTCCTAACCCCGCTTGCTCCAACAACTGGGTATCTCGCAGACTGCGAGCTGCTTCCGTCACGGCTGCTTGTCGAATTTCAACCTGGGCATCAGCCTGTTGTAAATCGTAATAAGCACGGTTAACGTTCAGCCGTAGTTCTTCCGAAAGACGTTCTACTTCTAACTCTTGGAGGGTTATCCGTTCTCGGGCAGCTTGGATGGTGGCGGAGCGACGCCCTGCCGTATAGGCAGAGTAATTCAATTCCAGTCTGGTATCGAAACTAGTTGAGGTTGTATCTTGTCCTTGACGGAATCGGGGATCTGTTTCGGCAAGTTGCAGTTCTGATTGTGCAGAATCAGCCCGGACAAACTCGGCAATAGCGCTTATGCTGGGAAACTCAGCGGCTAAGGCTTCTTGAAGAGCAAATTGCTCTCGTTCTAAAGTCAGCCTTGCTGCTTGTAATTGTGGGTTATTACGCCGTGCTAGTTCTATAGCTTGCTCCAAAGTAATGGGCTGAGTAATATCAATTTCAACTTCCTCGATTTTGGTAGGAAACAATAAAGGATTGGCACTAGGGTTGAGAAATTCTGGTGCTGGATTAGCGGGTTTTGGCGTCAGCAACAGTGAAGGATTGGTGCTAGGTTCTAAAAATTCTGGTACTGGAATTTCCTGCTCATCCAAAGTTGGTACAGAGGGTGTTGGTAAAGGAGACTGAACAATATTAATTTCACCTTGAGAATAATGATGAGGGACTCCGGATGAGGGATGAGAGAGAGAAATATTTTCATCCTTTAATTGTGAGTGCAGCTGATAATGCCCATCTGAATTTTTGCGGTCATGAGTAATGGATTGAGACAGATTTAAAGAGGCCAGATGCTCTTGCTGTAGTTGAAGCTGCTCTACAGCAGAGATGTGAGAATTTTCTGCAAACTTCCCCTTATCCTGTTGTTGTGCTATAATT
>DNXU01000563.1:4916-5116 GCA_003505715.1 Cyanobacteria bacterium UBA8803
TTCCAGTCCATTCCCTATATTCCAGCACATCCGTTTCATGTATCCGAACTTGATGCTCAGACTGAGTGAGTGATGGTAAATCTTTTGAGGCACCAGGTTTTATATAGAGCAATGCGATCGCGGTTCCCACACCTACAGCCACGAAATCACGAAAAGTTGACATAATTTTTAGAATTTGGCTTTTAATCTTCAAGAACTGC
>DNXU01000163.1:0-10429 GCA_003505715.1 Cyanobacteria bacterium UBA8803
AATCTGGGGGGAACCAGAATTTTTTCTCTGTTTCTCCCCCTCTAGGTTGGGAGGGTTAGGCAAATGCCCCCCCTAGTTCCCCAAATCTGGGGGGAACCAGAATTTTCTCTCTCTTTCTCCCCCTCAAGGTTGGGGGGGCAAGGGAACATTTTCCTCTCGGTAATCTTCCTAGTGCAACGAAGCACTAACACCTAGAATAGTGCCCAATCATCATAAAAGCCGGAGAAAATCATGGCAGACCTGAATGGCACGATGATGCAGTACTTCCATTGGTATCTTCCTAGTGACGGAACCCTCTGGGATGAAGTGAAAGATCGGGCGAAGGAACTAGCAGATACAGGTTTCACAGGCATGTGGTTACCACCCGCCTATAAAGGACTAGGGGGAGGGTATGATGTGGGATACGGGGTTTATGACCTCTTCGATTTAGGTGAATTTGAGCAGAAAGGCAGCATCCGGACTAAGTACGGCACCCGGCAGCAATATATTGATGCGGTTAAAGCACTCCATGCGGGCGGAATTCAGGTTTATGCTGATGGGGTGCTGAACCACAAGATGGGTGCTGATGCACCAGAGACAGCCAAGGCAACTCCTTATCCCCAAAGCGATCGCCTGAACCCGAAAGGCGGACTCCAAGACATCAAGACTTACACCCATTTCTATTTTCCTGGACGGCAGGGGAAATATTCTAACTTTGAGTGGCACTGGTGGCATTTTGATGCGGTCGATTATAACGAGTACAACAGTGGCGATCGCGATACGGTTTATTTGTTTGAAGGAAAACAGTTTGATAACTATGTCGCCCTGGAGAAGGGGAATTATGCATATCTGATGGGGTGTGATCTGGATTTCCAGAATGAGTGGGTACGGGGTGAAATCACCCACTGGGGTAAGTGGTATCTCGATGCTACTGGTGTAGATGGCTTCCGTCTTGATGCCATCAAACATATTGCAGCTTGGTTCTTTCCAGACTGGCTGGATACATTGGAACGCCACGCTAACAAAGATTTATTCGTGGTGGGTGAGTACTGGATGCCAGATATCAATACCTTGCATTGGTATCTCAATGCTGTTGGTGGCAGAATGTCGGTGTTTGACGTGCCGTTGCACTATAACTTCCACTACGCCAGTAAGTCTGGTGGAGTCTATGACATGCGGCGGATTTTAGATGGCACACTGATGCAGCAGCGCCCTACCCATGCGGTAACGTTTGTAGACAATCATGATTCTCAGCCATTGCAAGCTCTGGAATCTGTAGTCGAACCCTGGTTTAAGCCCTTAGCTTACGCGATTATTCTACTGCGGCGGGAAGGCTACCCCTGTGTATTTTACCCTGACTACTATGGGGCAGAGTACGAGGATTGGGGACGGGATGGAAATCGCTATAAGATAGTGTTACCGTCTCACCGTTGGCTGATTGATAAGTTCCTTTACGCCCGCCAGCACTTTGCTTACGGCCCGCAGTACGACTATTTCGATCACTGGAATACCATTGGTTGGACGCGGCTAGGGGATGAGAACCATCCTGGAGGCATGGCTGTACTGATGAGTGATGGTCCGGCTGGTTCCAAGTGGATGGAAGTTGGCCAACCTAATACCAAGTTTGTGGACTTGACGGAACATATTAAGGAACCTGTATATACCAACGAATGGGGTTGGGGTGAGTTCCGCTGTCAAGGGGGTTCAGTATCGGTGTGGATTCAGGAGCAAATAAGTTAAGTTAAAAACACCGATCGCCACCCAAAAGCACATCACTGTAGGGGCGGGTTTAGGGATTAACATTTGGGGTTAAACCGATAATACCTAATCAAAACCCGCCCTGATACTTCGGTTAAATCAATAAGACCTTTTTTTAACAAGAGAGGTACGCAGAGTTTTATACAATCCCGCCAGGGAATTTATTCCCTGGCTAATAGCTCAAGTCCGTTAAAAACGGACTGTTTTTATTGTTTTTTAGCTGTCACAGGGCGGGTTTTGACTTAAGTCTTATCTGCGGGGTCTATAATATTAGTCGCTAAACCCGCCCCTACAGATATTAGACCTTACAGATGTTTACTTCTCAAATAAAAATGCTATAGAAGCTGTCTATGCTGGATAGTTTATTTACATTTCCAATAAAAACCCTATATCAAATGAGAGTTCTTCTTGTTGGAGGCAATTGAACCGATCGCTGGTCACACAGGCGCAACGCTCTAACCACCAGCGAGTATAATTGTAGATACTCAATTTGATCCGTATCAAACCGATTCAAGTCAAATTCGTTAATGACAGGATAGACATCCCGACTTAGATTGGCAGGTGGTAGCGGTAAAGTCTCAGGCAAAAACCGAACCATGCTGCGCCAACTAGAAGCGATCGCATTCTTGGCTCCTGGATGCAGTTGAATCTTCCCTACCTTCGCCACATCCGCTATCTTCCATCCCGCTGCCCAAGCCGAGTGGTGACGCCCCGCTGCCATCATTACAGTATGGAGAATGCACTTAATTTGTTCTGAGTCGGCGTTAAAGCGATCGCGCAGTAAAGGTAACAGGGAAGTTATCAGAATCTCCCGCGCTAGAAAGGCACTCTCTACTGCATGGTTGGGGCGCTTGTGTTTCTTTTCATACGCCTTGAGTCTATCTCGTTGTGCCTTATCCAAGGGATCGTAATCGGTATGTGCCAGCAGGTGCGAGCGGGGATTTTTGCCGTTAAATGAAAAATATGCGATCGCCTGCCATCCCCGCATCACCTCTTGCCACTTCACCTGAAGCTTACCCAAATCATGAGCCAAAACTGCAAAAAAGACCAGAGATTCAAATAGAGCCTCTGCCTCATTCTCCGCTGCATCGGGAAAAATTTTAGTCTGGATAAACCTCCCACCCGCCTGCAAAAGTTCATCCCGCACGCTGCTGATGTGAGTTTCCACTAAGCAGCCATTTCGCGTCAGCGTCGTCGGAAACACCTCCCGCCAGCACTTCCACATCAAAACCAAATGTCCCACATAAGTATCCATACGATAACAATATTCGCTCTGAAGTTGCCGCTTGGGCTTATTGGGCGAGGAAAAGCGATTGCTCAAAACATCTGGGCCAATCAATAAACCAATTTGGTCATCGTAATAGACATAACGGGGATTAACTAAAATCCTGACACTGGTAACCAGAGATTCGCGAGAAGTAACTGGAATACAAACAGGCTGGCTATAAGTTTCTGTTGCTCTCCCTTTCGGGTGTTCAATCCGTTTAAACAGCCAGTCAATTTCATACCCTAAATTCTTCACATCTTGCCAGACTTTACATAAAGTAGAAATCGGTACAGAAAATGCCAATAATTGCTTCGGGTCAATCGGCTCCTCATCCAAAAAGATAGGTTCCTCCCAGACAAACACACTCCGCGCATCTACAAACCGAATTAACTCATTAGCCGTTGATTCGTCTCCTCGGAAATAAGCCGCATTAAACTGCTGCTCAAAATTCATCTGATTATTTGCCCTACGCTCTTGTTGCAGGAGCGTTTCAGGAGTGTGAACTTGGTTAATCCACTGCTCTTCGATGCGAAACCCCACATTTTTATCAACTCGCTCCGATGCCGTATGCTCTTGTAAAACCGTCCAAGTTAACTCACAAATCTCATTCGTATAGGGTAAAAAATTTTGCTTCTTTTGCCTTAGTGCTTCCGGTGCTTCCTCCAAATCAGTTTCAGCTAATTGACCATTAGCTGGGTTAACTTGAAACGACCGATAAACGTAAACCTCACCCCATTCGCCCTGAAATCTAGCACAACGTCCCGCCCGTTGCAGCAGGGAGTTCATCGGACATAGATGAGTGTGCATCACTTCACAAGTAATATTTAATCCCGCTTCAATCACCTGAGTAGAAATCAGGACATGACAGGTACTATCCTGATGCCGTTGCCAGTTTTGCGCAAAGGTTTCTTTTAGGTAAGCTTCTTTTTTAGCCCTATCTTCAGGTAAAAACCGGGAGTGCAGCAGGGTAATCGTTAACTCCCCGTCTTGATTCAGATCTTCTAAATCTCGAAACAATCCCTGAGCTTGAGAGACGGTATTGCAGATAATAATAACTCGCTGGCGTTGATATTGTTCGATATCATTGAGGATAACTGCAACCGTCAGAGGTTCAGATATCGCTCTAAACGTTCTACAGCGATTGCCTTCAATCTCTGGTAAATCGGCGTCTTCAACTCGGACAATTTCCATTGTTTTGTTGTCGGTTGTTGGTTGTTGGTTGTTCATAACGTCTTGCTCAATCCCTTCCGGGCGAAGGAATTTACGGCTATATAAACCAAGTCTGGATGGTGTGAGGACTAATACCTATTGCATTTCAAGAGAGATCTGAGTAAATTAACCAACAACCAACAACTAACAATGAACTATCAACCATCAATTAATTGTTTAATCTGGGTGGCAAGTTCATCAGTTAAGGTGGCAGTCATCAGCAGAAACGGTGAAATGCCCTTGACTTGCTGCAACACTTTGAGGACAGTAGTAAAGGAACGGTCTGGGTCGAGTAAGTGCAGTTCATCAAAGACCAGATAAGAGGCAAAAATCGCTCCCGCGTTGACATTAGCAGAACCCCGGCCCACCGAGTAGGGGATATTCAGGAAGCTGCTTAACATCTGGTCGATAGTGCAGAATACGATATCACCCTCAAATCGGGGATCTTCTGGGTTCTCTCCGGTTTGCAGCGTCACTACCAGAGGGTGAGAGGGAGGAGTGAAGGTTTCCCAAGTTCTCGCTAAGATTTCTGCCCGTTGGCGCAAACTGTTAGCAAGGGTGCGCAAAGGGACGACGTAAATTAGCTTGTTGGGAAAGTCGTACTGTAGGGTTTTGGCGAAGAGGAAAGGTGCGATCGCAGTTTCAGTTTTGCCCGATCCAGTCGGAGCACGGAGGAGGACATCTTGGCGGTTGAGGAGTTTCTCAATAGTTTGCAGTTGAAATTGACGTGGCGGAAATCCGGTTAGGGTTTGGAAGTATTGGGCGATAGTCATAGATACAAGGTTCCCAACACAATTCCTTCTCGCATGACGGTTTGTAAGTCTTCTGGGAAGTAGTTGGGGATGTTATATTCTTTTAGCACGTAGGGAGGGCGATCGCTCTTCTGTTATCGGTAACTTTATCAATATGCTTAGGATTCATAGTTCAGTTTCCTTATGATTCAGTGAATTAACTGAATCTCTATTTATCCTCTAACGCTTGTTCAAAGCTAACACCTTCATACAGCAGGTCGATCGCACACTCAAACTCAATACTTTCTAAAGTGATCACTTCCCCAACTTCATACTCATAATAAAGCCACATTTTGCCTTCTCCTCGACGATAAACCTCAACTACTATTTCTTCTGAATCCCCTAAGACGTATTCTTGCAAACTCGAAATCTGGCGATAGTATTTAAGTTTTTTGGTGCGATCGTAATTGGCTGTCCCCGGAGAAAGAACCTCAACAATAACTTTCGGATTTTGAATAAAATCGCGAGCTGTCAAATCATCAGGATCGCAACTGACAACTAAATCGGGATAGAAATAGCGACTATTTTTACGATCCTGAACTTTCACATCTGACACATTAACTCGACAGCCTTTCTGACGGACATGAGGATATAAAGCACTGTAGAAGTTAAGGGCAATATCATTATGAGGCAGAGATCCTCCTGTCATAGCAAGAATTTCCCCGTCGATATATTCATGACGAAATTCTTGCTTGGCTTCCCATTCTAGGTACTCTTCCGCCGTCATTTTTTGGGGGGATTGGGGATTCGCCATCATATTTAGGCTCCTCGTAGAGTCACTAACCGACTCAAACAAATTTTCGCTACTCCACTATCATCATAGTCAATGTAGTGATGAACGAGTAAACGAATCGGGCGATACAGAGTATTCTTATCTTTACTAAATCGAATATTAGTTAAGGGGACAGCAGGCTTGAGTCCTTGCGAACCATCTGATACCAAATCCAGGGTGACTACCTGGAGTTTCTCAATAGTTTGGAGTATAAATTGACGGGGTAGGAATCCGGTGAGAGTGTGGAAGTGGTGAGTAAGGTTCATAGGAAATGGCAGAGCGATCTCTTCTCATCACTTTGGTTTAGGTGGTCTAGCAAAAGGTTGGGGTTTACTGCCTTCAGAATTATTATTACTTGCTCCTCTTGAAGGTGATGCAGGAGAGTTATCCATTCTGCGCCTATCTTCCCATTCTTTTATTTGTAATGGAGTTGGTAGTACTAATCGATCCACATACTCATCTTTAGTTTGTTCATTTTGCTTAACCTGTTTGCCGCGATAACGCTTATTGATATCCCTTTCAATTTCCATATATCGCGTTTCATCGACTGGCGGAGAACTCCAACTCAGTATCGCTAAAAGCATCTGAATACGCGGTATATCTTTCAACCTTAAACCTTTTCTGTCAGTACAGCCTTCTGGTAAGTCTACATCATCAACTCGATCAATGACATAGCACTCGAATGCTTCTACATAAGATTTATATTCATCAGCAGCGCTAGGGCGATCACTTGTCACCCAATCCTCTCCATCAAATAGCTGAGTATATCGCTGCTTAGGTTCATTTTTACAACGTTCGTTTAGAATCAGGTCATATTTATCTATTGCCACAGCCCCCATTCCTAAAGGCTTACCCATCCCAAGAGACAAACGATATTTTTCCTTCCCATCAAGGTTTATCATCTTTAGTTTTTCAGTATCGTCTCCTGCCAAAGTCAAAATCCACAGTAATACACCCAATTCAACATCACTCAAATTTTCAAAGTGAATCGTGAACTTGAAAGAGACATCAGCTTTAATTGGCTTGATTTCGGTGTATTGTGATCGCTTTTCTTCAATCTCTGCTTCAGTAGCATCTGCTTGAATTCTCTCTTTACTAATATTGCCTTTATGCCAGTAAAGTTTATGCCCTCTAATTACTGTTTCTGTAATTGGCTTGCCATAGTGTTTGAGTTCGCTTTTTACAGCTTGGGTATTTTCCGGCTGTACTAAGTAATGCTGAAATGTCGTTGGTTTAGGACTAGCCAGAATTTGTGATGTAATTGTGTCATCAGTTAGCCAGATACCATCCTCATCAGCTTTATATGGGGCATCGCTGACAAAGATACGTCCAGCACGAGATTGTTCTCGCTTCTCTTTGCTATTTTCAGTAGTATCTCCTTCTGTTTTGTCTTTTTTACCCCTGACAAAGCCAAAAATTGCATCAGCCAAATCAATTAGATTAGGTTCTCCGACTTCTTTAGGAATAAAATTAACGGCTGAAGCCGCTTTACCATCATTATTGGGAGAACATGGGATACGAAAGTTAGGACTCTGACCAAATAATGTAACTATTTGGTGTTCATTCTGTGGTTCACAGTAAAAAATAGGTAGACCCTCTTGCACCACTCCCATCTTTTCATCAAATCGATTTTTAGGATTATCTTTAAATGGCTTTTCCTTACCCTTTTGAAAATTAGTAAGTGCGTCTCGATAATCTCGGATTGCATCAGGGCTAATCTCAAGCCGCCTAGCAGATCGATCTGCTTCCCCAACGATATAATGATACTTACGCCCTTCTTTTTTCTTCAGTAATGCCTCTCGTTCTCGTTCCTTAGTTTTCTCAAGCATATTTTCTAGCATATTACCGCTAGTCAAGAGCCACCCCTTTTGCGAATACCAAGTCAAGTCTTCACTGACATTGATAGATGTTGTTACTTCAAAACTAATCTGGATGTACTGGGGAATATAGCTAGCTTTTTTCATGAGAATTAGGGAAGAAAGAGAGTCATTAATATCCTCTTCCTTAACTTCTCTAAATAATTGTCCTTCAATTTCTTGAGCAGGTCGCAGAAACCATTTATTTTGTTTTTTGTCAAATTCTAAGTAACCAGCTTTAACATTTTTTAAGCTATTTTTATATGGCTTACTGAGGGGGTCATCTTTATCAGCAGCAACTGCACGGAAGAAGAATTTTTGTTGGTCTGAAACTCGCTCAATCTTGCTAAAGCTGAGAATTTCTACCAAAGTCCGCAACATTCCTCGCAAACTGCTACCTGGAAGGATAGGATGTAGATTTGAAGGATGCAGAAAAAATTCAGCTTTCTTTTTACGCTGTTCTGGTGTCAAATCTTCATTAGGCGTATCGCCGAAATTTGCGAAGTCAACAGGAGTTAGACCACAACGAATGTAGAGAGGTGATTCTGTTTTGAGTGTACAGACAATTTTACCAGTGTGGCGATCGCTATAATAACGGTCATTATCCCGCAGCTTACCATTACACTCAACTTGGGCTGGGACAACTTTATTGGGAAGTTCGACAAAATTATAGGGAGCAATTGCTTTTCGATTGTCAGGTACGTTCTTTAAATGTCTTGGATTCATTAGATTTTCTCCTTTTTTAGAGATACTAGACGGCTAATAAAAATTCTCGCTACTCCATCTGAGTCATAGCAAAAATAGTGATTTACTTCCAGTCGCACTGGACGATACAGTTTAGTTTTATCTTGGCTAAAGTAACTTTCTTCTATGTCTATAGGAACCGCGTGTTTGAGTCCCTGAGAACCATCTGACAGCAAAGTAAAGTTACTATTGGTTTTTCCATGCGTACCCCAGAGAATTTGTGGCTCTGGAATTAAACCTATTTGTTCTTGAGCAATTAACTCTGAAACTTTGCTTTGCAAAATTAGACGCGATCGCCACTCTCCATTACTATTCCAAAGTAAAAATTCACCGGCTTCTCCAAACACTCGGCATTGTTGCAGCGTTTTCAACCGCAATTCAGGAAAATTACACTCAGGAAATACCTCTCTAGCGGTTGTTAACGTCCCACTGTCAATATCAAAATGTCCCCAGATAACTCCATCTTCGGCATGAGCTAACAGATAGGGGAACTGATAATTCTGATTCTGCGCCTGCTGCTTTAGCCAATCCTTAAGCGACTGTTCGGTAAGATTTGCAACTGATATCTGACATAATTCCTGATTCATGCTCTTTTCTCCACAAAAAGGCTAACAAAATTTTCTAATTTTTGTTTATCCTTCCCAGCAAATTCGAGCTTTCCATTATTTTGAGATATTATCCATTTTTGCTGTGATTTTTCTAGTTGTTGCCAAGTTATAGTTGCTTCTACTCCCTGCAACCTGCCCCGTCCAATGCTACTTGTACCGCCTACAGGTAAGTCACCTGTCCACAAATCTTTGAGTAGCAACAGCAGCAAACCAATTTCATATTCTTCTGGTTTACGAAGTTCTAGCTTAAGTTCGATATGTTTAGTTTTTTTAGTAGGTTTATACTTTTCTTTGCCTTTTTTGCTTTTCTTCTCTTCCTCCGCTGTTTCAATGCCAAAAATAGGCTGTTCGCTAAATAATGCTCCGTGATAAGTGCCACCGGTGAAGCGGTCAATAGCAATTCGACTCTGCACTAGATCGTCTGTACTTTCTATCACAGTTTCATCGATAATTAAGCGACTTGCTTTAGCTTCTTTTGTATTTTCATCAACTTTTCCGAATAAGTCATAAACAATATTTAAGTCTTTGCCTAGTGTATTTACAATTCGCTCTGCTCGATGCCATAACACTCCTGCTAGACTTGTTCCAGAAACAACTGGCTCAGGTTTTCCGTTTCTTTGCGATCGCAGATGTACAACATCAGGCACACATGGTTTTGAGTTTTTATCGGTCGCCGCTCTTTTAGTTAAATCTTGACCAGAACGGATAAGTAAAGGACTTGCTAGTTTAAATTTTGCATGAATGAAGAGGCGATCGCGTTTATCTGGATTATCAATTTTTAGCTGCTTGAGTTTTTTATTACTCAATAAGCGATCACTTGGTGATTTTATATATGGCTTACTCCAAGATCGATCGAAGGTTAACCAAGCAAGGCGATCGCTATGTTTAGTTAGATCGAATTCCCAGACTTGCCATTCATCCACATAACAGCGACCAAAACCCCGTTGTTTCTTCATCCCAATATTAATTTCACCAGACTTTAATCCCTCTAATGCGATCGCAAGTGCTTCTTTTAGCTGATTTTCGTCTTTGTCTTTTTCAATCAACAACTCAAAGTTAAGAGGGAATTGAGTTCCTGCCGCCAAAAATTCTAAGTCGTACTTTGCTCCATCGTCTGCCGTACCAGTTTTTCCATTAATCTTCACTCCATCCCGTAACTCAACTTGAGGAATATTACTACTTAGAGCATCATCAATAATCAAAGGACTTTGACTATCTTTTTCCCTGAGTTGATTTTTTTCTCGTTCGCTTTTGTCTTTCTCATCTTTGTAAGCAAACAAATCGCCAAAAAGTTTGGGTGCTATATCCTGGCGAGTGGCACTTTTGCCATAGTTCTTTTCATATTCATGGAGATAGTTTCGCAAAGCACCTGCAATTGATGACCCTGTTAGTAAAGCATGGGGACTGATACTATCGCGTAACAGCATCATGTCTATAACTCCTTC
>DNXU01000163.1:10436-17710 GCA_003505715.1 Cyanobacteria bacterium UBA8803
AGGTAGGGGTGTCCAGTACCAAAATACCTCGCACAATTATGCGTTTGATAATCTGTCGCCCATCGCGCTTTCTACTCATCTTTATTCTCCTTAGTAGCTTTTTTTGCAATAGCCATAATTAGCCTTAACGTGTATTCTAGTTTCAATTTTTCAACTAAATTTGATGGAACTGCCTCGCCAGCAACTTTGATTTCTAAATGATTTGAATCAAACCAAGATTCTTGTCCATTTAGCCATTCACAAATTTGCTTTTTGAATGATTTATTGTTAACTCTTGTATCTTCAAATTGACTATTAGTATTTTTGGGCAAATTTTCCAGTAAATCGATAACTGGATTTTTCCTTTCTTCAGTTAAGGCCTGCCTTGCTATGATTATTAATCGGGAAAGCTGGCTATTACTCAGTTTGTTAGGTTCCAGTTTCCATCTATCTACTTTGTCTAAAAGTTGCTTATCCAGCTTTTGTTCTAACAGTCTTTTTGCCATCTTGGCAGCTATTTTACTGTCTTCACTGTTTGGTGTTAAGTTCGGTTGATGAGTCAAGTCAATTTCTGATTTTGGCAGATTTGCTGTAAATTCTCGATGTTCATCTAGCCAGTTAACGGCTATTCTTCCAAAACCATCAACCCGTCTTTCTCCAATCCCTTGATTTTCTAAAGCACGAATTCGGCCTATATTGAGTTGTTCCTCGTACTTAAATACAAAAACACTTCCGGCTGCTAAGGCTGGGACTTGTGGTAATGGTAATCCCCATTTACGGTTAAATCCTCCAACAACAAGACTGCTAATAAAACTAGATTGTGGTTCTAGTTTTACCTCTAGCAATTGTTCTAGTAACTGAGTAAGCGGATCGACTTCTCGTTCTTCCTCGTCTGTGATTAATTGCATCGGCGGCATGGCTACATATTGACCCCAGTGATCGCGTAAAATCAAGTCACTAAGAAGAGTGATGCGAAGAAGTTCTTGATCTTCCCGATATTCAGGGTCAGATCCTACTTCATACCAAGTACCAGAATCTTCTGCATCTTCTATGGGGATAATCTGAGTATGTCCATATCCTGCACTTTGAGAACCACCTAACCAGATATCTTTTGGTTTCAGCAATGGCTTTATTTTTGCTACATCGTCAGGATTGTTACAGAGAATAACTCCCTGGAAAGTTTGTCCCGCATCTAAGGCATCATAACGAAATACAGCACCGTTATCATCTGTACCCCTGCCTTTTTTGCGATCGCGCCTATTATGAATGTTAATCCGTCGCTTTTCTTTGTAAAGAACTACGTCCTCATCATCCACAGTACAGAAACTTTCATTCAAAGATTTGTAGGAAACATCTTTAGTGGGTTGTCCCCAACTGAAATCATATATAGTTAGGTTTTTTGAATCAGTAACTTCATCACCCTTTTCTTTTAACCAAGATCGAGGTACAGGAAGAGTACGTTTTTCTTTTTCATGACTATAAAAATAAGCATTTAAATAGCGAGTAGTACCATCAAAAAATAACCGTTTAACGTCGGGAAATTTTGAATCATCTAAAATATCATCCATACTGCGCAAACTGGGATCTTGGAGATAACGGCTAATCAACGCTCCTCGAATCATGCTACCGGGAATGTAGGAAAAAGATACATCACTGTTTGGATCGCCTTGCAGTGATGTCGCCAGAATTGGTTGCTTAGTATGCAGGAGAAATTGAATTACTTTCATACTCGTGTTTTCTGTTCAAAATAACGGAAATATTCTTGAGTAATTTCTTTATAATTTGAGTCATGCAGAGTACACTGAACATGACCTCGCCCTCGATTTCTTACACTGCCAACTCGTCGCAGTGCTAATGTACTTACTGCTAGAAGCGCTAGCATATCTGCTGTCGGTTCCTCTTCAAATAACAGTTGTGCAGTAAAAGTCAAATCTCGTATAATAGCTCTACTTGCACGCAAACTATGTTCTACAGGTGCGCCATCTTCAGGATCGATAGAAGTTTGACGGCGAATGGTAGTGAGGGAAGCAAGAACATCTGATTCTGTCAGCTTTTTCTCTTTTTTATCCCTTTCCTGGTCAAGTTGAAGTCCTACTTCCCTTCGCAAATCTTTAGGTAAACAAGCATCGCCAACGTGCATTTTGGAGATAGTGCCAATGGTGCTACCAGGTATGCCAAATAAATGCTCGGCTGCTTCTATCCAACGGCAAGGTGGAGGATCGGAAAGGACATCGATCAAGTTATCGCATTCCTCGCTTAACAACCCTTTGAGAGTTCGTCCCCGCAAATAGGGAAAACCACTAGGATCGTGTTCTACTTCTTGGTCAATTAAACCTGCGACTCCATCACCACGCCCAAAGGTTGTATCGCTAAGGAGTAACATTTTCAGGTAATAAATCTCCATTCGTTTTCTCCTTTAAGGACATATAAAATTCCATTGCTTCAATTGCATCAAAATAGCCACAAATTTTCTCATTTTTTCTGGGATCGTCAATCCAGCCACATTGATAGAAGTCATCATTGCTTGTTTTGGCTTCGGGAAACGGAGGTAAATAGTTGTTATCCAAACCGTAAACCTGTAAAAATTGCTTAGTTTTTTCTGTGCCTTGGCGTAACTGCTCCCGCAACGCTATTACTTTATTGCGACTACCTGCCCAGTCTGGATGCGTGTTAAAGTTATGCACTACTTGAGAAAAATCATCCCAGTTGCGCCATTCATTATCGGAGTGCAAGTAGAGAGGTCGCATGGTAAGATTACCTTCTGCTACATGATATTCCCGTTTGCGGATATCGCCAATTAAGCCTAACAAGCCACTAGCAGCAATATGCCAATCCATTGCCGAGAAATCTGATATTCTTAATCGTTCTTTCTCGTCACGCATAAATTTTTTAGCGTTGCTGCACAGTGCCTCACTTAATTGATAAGCCCTAGCAAATGGATAATGAGTTTTGACAATTGCTATTCCTGCACAAGCAGTTAAGTCTTCGCCATCAGGAATATTTTCCTTTTCCGCTTCAAATTCCTTGAGGTAGAGTGCAGCTAAACTTAATCCCAAACGTCCATCACACACAAATGTGACATCATCACCGCCATATACTATTGGGCGGAAGGGGAGATATTTTTTACCATCTCTTTCTGTAATTGCAAATTGCTCCTGTAAATTTCCCTCTGCTAATTGAATAACTCTAGAAGCAACCTTTTGCAGAGCATTTATCCCTGCTTTATCGATCGCGCCCGAAAGTTCGCGCATGGCAGTGATGTACTCGCGATCGCCTTTGTTTTTGCCATATTCTTTGAAGCGATCGCCCATTCCATTGCCATCAGCGTGAACGATCGCCATATAACTACTTCTTCCCTCCGTGCGACCTAAATCATCAACATCATAGGGAACTGTGTAATCACCGAGATTTAAGCCTTCGCCTTCAAAGATAGTGTTTATAAGCTGTTTATTTGCAGGCTCTTTATTTTTAGGGTTATTAGGGTCAACAGCACGCAGTTTTTCCACAATTTCTCTAGAAACCGGATAACTGGTAGGAACGCTGTAGCGATCGCTAGTATCCACCGCCACTAACCCAGTCGAAAGACAGCTAGCAGTCACCCCTAAACCGAGCAAAGGAACAGAAGGATTATACTCGCGTTTCTTCCGTTCTAATTCTTGCAGCAAACTGTCAATAATTCCTGACAGCTTATTACCCCACTCAAAAGAATCGCTGTGAGCTACCACAATTTTTAAGCCGGGAGCTTCTCGCAATACTTTTTCGCTGATGGTTTTAGTGAATTTGACAGCACAATCTCTATTTTTAAAGAGAAGAAGTGCGTTACCACCTCCCGTATAGACTAATTCAGCATCCAGATTATCTCGCTCAATATGTTTCTCTGGTTGAGTAGTCTGTTTTTCTCGTTGAGTGTGAGGAATATATACATTCTCTCCAAATCTTTGACGCAAAGCGCATTTAACCCATTCATCAGTTGCTTGAGCAACTAAGTATGATGCACCAATATTTTCCCGCAAGCGGTTGCTACCAAAGATGTAGGATTGGATTCCCGTTGTATCAATTACAGTTGCAATATATTTACTCATGGTACATCCTAACTTTCTGGGCTATTATCTTTTATCCATTGAGTCATTTTTTTGGCGAATTTGTTTGGCTTAAGATCGTTACGCCCAAAAACAGCAATTTTTTTATCTTTAACAGTAGCTTCTAAATCTCCTTTGACTTGATCAGGGTTGTTATAGAGACAAATTAATGCTACTCGTGCTTCATCACCACCTAATTGTTTGGCTCTTAAATGAGCCTCAAATAGCTTTTGTTTGCAAGTGAATTTATCACTAGCAGTTGTACAAGATAAGGCAAATAGTTGATAGTCTCGCATGAAAGCAACGTCAAACTCGAATCGATCATATCTGTCATCATTATTGTCAGGGTCGTCAATATGAAATGACATTGCACTTTCGTGAATATCTGGAAATTGTCCAGACATGATTTTAATCTGATGTAGTACGTAATGTTCCAGCCAAATACCGCTTAACCAAGCACAAACATCAGTTAATGAACTAAATCCTTGGTTTTTAGATGCTTGCAGGCATAGTTCGCCATTGGAATTCAGCATTTTATAATTCTGTAAAACCTGTTTAATTTTATCTGGCGCTCCATCTAAACTAATTCCAGAGATTTTTATAAGCTCTGTTTCCTCCTTCCAGAATTTTCCTATTTTTGCCTGGGTATCCAGCTTTGATTTGCACCATTTCGACCATTGAGTTGCAATACTATCTATATTTTTTGGAGTGACCGACAAATAAGCAACAAGAAACTCTTTGGCTGCATCAGGTAAAACAGGTTGATTGCTGGGTTTCTTGTTTTCTTTCCAATTTAGATCGTGTAAGTCCAACAATTCTTTAAATTTAACTTGCTCTTTTACTAGTTTTGTTTTAGGAGAGTCATTATCCCTATCTATGAGCATTTTTAAACTTCGAGCATCCAAATAACTAAAGACTGGATTTAGCACACCTGAAGCATCAAATAAGCCTCGATAGCTGTGAACGGACATTGCTTTAGTGCCGCCTGTATAATTCAAGCCAAAATTATGTTCTGGATTTTTTTTTGCGATTTCTTCTACTTCGTTTTTGATTTTGTCCCAAATGAAGTGAGAATCAGCCTCTTTGTTAGCTAACGAAATAGTCCGAATATTTATAGGTGTCAACCTTCTCTTTAAACAATCTGCTTTAGTTGCTGTTTCTGTGCTGTGTACTAAGTAAACAGTGCCATCCTCTTTGAGTAACATCTTTGCTGCAATGTAGTTAGGTAGAGGATTGTCGCCAACGAGCAAGAACAAATGGTCAACTTTATAATCTATTTCGGATGTACTCATATCGTGTTAGTAAACTCCACTAGATACAGATTTAAGGCAACAGAATAGTTTGGGGGCTACTCTCGCGGGATGTGCGATCGCTTTAGCACTACCACAGATAATCGCTCCTCAACTGACAAAATTCCATCAGTCCATCTTTAAAATTCCCCAAATCGGGCAGAATGTATCAATGTGTGAAATCAACATGTCAAATTTTCCCTAAAGTCTGACCAGTATAGGAATTGCACATTCTTGTCAATCAAGCAGGCGATCGCTCACCTCTGGCTACAGGCAATGCATTTATCCATCTCCTGCAAATCCAACTCTAATATGGCACACCATCGGAATTACCCCCTTCCGAAGCCTGATACGCTATAGCACACACCCTACACTGCAAGAATTAATGTCCGATGTACTCTTTCGCCATCCCCCACAGCCCATCCTCTTGCAAAAGTTAGCCAAAGGGCTTCTAGAACAAAATCACCATCTCACCCGTGCTGTGAGATTATGGGTCTGGTTACGCTGGCTCTACAGCGATCGAGGACACGCAACACTGCCAGACAGCTTTACCTATGCTGATTGGCGTCAGGCTTTCTTCAGCGAAACTCACCAGGATGAAAAGCGGGAAGACGTTTTCAGCCATCAAGACTCCAACTGTGCCTGCACTAAAACAACCAGACAATGGCTCTATGAACTAGATATACCTGTAAATGAATGGCAACAGTCTTTACAAGAACAAATCCCTATTTCCGACTCTGACTTAAAGGACTTCCTGCAAGAACGCCTATTTGCCCAAGTTCGCAAATCTCTTCAAAGTGATCTCGACTTACTCGTTAATTGGCACTGGCTTCAACAAGTACCAAGCCAGACAGGTAGAAGCAAGTACTACCGCCGAGTCGAAGTATTGCCCATTTCCCATAAACTAGACAACTTGGAGTCTGAAGGCAGCCTAACAACCAAAGAACAGGTTTATGTAGCTGAAACGCTGGAAATGCTTGGGTTTCTCGACCCCACTATACCTCTGTTAGCTGAGCAAATTGCTGAATACCCCCACGAAGATACTCGGCGCGTCTTTTTGTACGTTGACTACCTGGTGCCAGAATCTACTCAAAAGCAAGATGATGTCGATCAGATCCAGGGGGAATTGCAGGAAATTTGGGACTCCGGAAAAATTCAACCCCTGCTCTTAACCTATCACAGCGCTCATCTAGGCTTAGTCAAAGAATGTGTTATCTATCCCGTCTGCATCTATTACATGGAACGGGCAAAATACCTATGTGCCTATGGCAGCACTCCCCACGGTGAAATCAACTGGCATAATTACCGCCTTGATCGCATTTGCTCGAAACGCTTAGTATCATTGGACTGGCAAGATCCTCGCGTGCCGCAATTATTGCAGGAGCAATACGAAGATGGACAACTACCAACCCCAAAAACAGTTCATACTAAGTTGAGACAAGCTTGGGGTTTTGACTTCTATAAACCATCCGCCCTCATGCTACTGCGGTTTAACCGAGATTTTCACGATCGCTATATCCAAGGCACTTTCCTACATCACACCTTCAAACCCGTTGACTACCAGCCAGCAGCCAGCCTCATCAAACAGCACACCCAAAACCCAGAACATCGACAATCTCTATTAGAAATTCTCCAGTCTCGCTCTCCTGCCGATGCTTACTATCAAGCCCAATACCGCGTTACAGACTACCATGTCATTAGACGATTGCGGGCTTTGGGTTCAGAAGTAGAAGTCCTGTTTCCTTGGGACTTACGAGAACGGATTGCCCTAGATATCCACAACACTTGGAACCACTACAAATAACTGTTCCGACAAATCACCCATAATAAAGCCTGTCGCAGGGCGGGTTTCGACTTCGCTCAACCCTAGGTTTTGATTGAAATCCTATCTGCGGGGCCCACAATATTGGTCGCTAAACCCGCCCCT
>DNXU01000163.1:17729-20212 GCA_003505715.1 Cyanobacteria bacterium UBA8803
GTGTTTCACCGGACATGATATTATGGGTGTTTACATCGGACATGATATTAGACAACTAAGCTATAGCGCTGATGGTGCGTTAGCTCCCGCATAACGCACCCTACTAACTGGCTACTAACGTCTCTGACGGGCTATAAGGCTACTTGAGAAGGCTGTAAGATCTCAGTTTTACTCTCATCTGGATCGGGTAATATCCGCACACGGGAAAACTTCAACCCGGTGATACCTTGTAGTGGCTCAACAGTGCCAGATTGAATTTTGCTATCCACCCAACCATCACGAGCTAAGTAGCGCAGGTACTGTTTGTATTGACCCCATTCTTCGTCAGTACAATAGACTAGCGTTAGCATCCCCGGTTGGGTAATGCGCGTCTGTTCTGTCGCATCTACCGCTTTATCAATGCGCTTTTTGACAATCTCATAACGGGTGTCACGAGTGCTGCCGCGCAAATCGAAGAGTTTTTCGGTTTGCTCGTCGTGGAAAATATCTACAGGGTTATCTTGGATCAGCACCAGATGGGTGACTTCCGGGATTTTCTCATCGCGATCGCGCAAACGAAAACAAGTGCGAGCGCAGTCGCAAATTGCTCGTAACTGCTCGTAGCGTAGAGCATGGAGGTGGAATAAGGAAAATTGGGGGTTGATCGAGGCTCCAGCATAAATCATATGATCCATGCCATCAGTGATTTCCACATCACAGTAATGAGGCACGATCTTCTGCATCCGCTCCTGCCAGGACTCCCAATTTTTCCGCAAGGTGTTAGTAATTTCCAAGATTGTCCGATCGTAGCGCTCGCGAGCGGTATAAACACAGCCATGCTCGTTAGCACAGGCTTGCTCGTAAGCTTTTACTGCCTCTACTGCTGCCTCACCGCATTGCCGAAAGTAATCGAAGTAAACTTCTAGATGCTCTTTCAAATATTGCACCACCGTGACTTCTGCATCTACCATCACCCCTTTATTCAAGCGATCGATTTGAGTTTGCAAATCCTGGCGCAACTGCTGTAAAAAGGCTAGGTCTTGATACTGGGAAACTGCCTCTACCACGGCTACTCCCAAGTTAAATTGAGCGAGGAGATCGGTTTGGATGGCGGTGTTGCGATCGGTGGAGGAACCCCGAATATCCGATATACCGTACATCGGATAAACATTAGTAAAGACTATCTGCTCCGGGGGTAGTCCCAAGCTGCGCCGTTCTGCCTCCTGGAGGAAGCGCCACTCAACAGCAGGGTGGATGTGAGAAAACTGGCCCTGAACTGCCTGACTCAGAGCTACTCTTAAGGCCGGAATTAAATCTGTAGCGTGACTGACATCAATAGAATTAAAATTGTAGGGGCGAGTACTGATAAGTCCTACCAGTCCTACTAGTTGGTCAGGAGAATATTCCCCTTCTTTAGCTCCCATGAGCAGGGGAATGAGCAATAAAGAACGCACCCCCTCTTTAACAAGAGTATCCTCGAAGGCAGTCTGACAATCCTTACTCAAGTCCACCACATTCTGAACCCGATTGGCCTGAGCTGCTTTTAAAAAGTGCGAACCTTGCCAGGACTCTAGGGACGGCATAGCAATATCCCGTTGAATCTGACCTTCCGTACCCATAAACACCTGCACTTGTCCGTGCTTAACTGTTAACAGCAAACTTTTATCAGCTCGAAACAGCGATCGCATCTTTTGAGAAACCACGAGCAATTTCTCTGGATTAAACACTGAATCTCGCCCGATCAGGATATCAATTAGGCGTCGCTTAGCTGCCTGATAGGTGATATCCACTCCCTCCCACAACAGCTGGCCCGTTACCCGGTAATTGTCCAGCTGCAACCGTTCCTCCCAGGTTGAGTTAAGTACGATTTCCTCTACAGGCACTTGGGAAACCCCTAAATCGGCAAACTCATCCAGCTGCGGATCGATCCGCTCCACCTTCAGGGGTTCGGAACGCAACCAAAATTGAATGCAGCTTGGCTCTGTACTAGCAGCACTTTTAACGGAGATTGTAATCGGCTCATCTAAGAAGCGCCATTGGGAATGCTCGATCTGATATACGTCCCGCAATACCAGGGGTAAAAGATGACGGCGATAGATCTGCTCTTGCAGCTTTTCATCAAACTCAGGAAACACATCGCTCAAGCGGATACCCTGACTCGGCAGGCTACTAGCTGGAGCCGTAATTCCCGTCACGCGGCAGAATGCCTCATTGGCATAGAGGAGGATAAAGGTTGTCGGTTCTACCACAGCCATCAACAGCTTACTATGAGGCTGAAGACGATTGAGCCAGTTGGTAGAAGCCGATTTGGTTGGGTTGGTTAAATTACCGCGATCGCCTAAAGGTTGAGAGATCCCACCCTGTTGATTGTCCTGATTTGAGGTTGACATGGCAACGTTCCAAGTTTTTCGTCGCTAGTTAAAGCTAATTCACGGGTTCTGTCCTATGCCGATAAAAGTATCTTATACCTATACGGGGCGATCTTATAAACTACTCAGGCTTGC
>DNXU01000163.1:20274-25152 GCA_003505715.1 Cyanobacteria bacterium UBA8803
AGCCCCTCGCGATTCAGGTGGTACAACAAACTGCTGTTCTAGTTGGCGGTATGTCGGAATACCAATCAGGTCTTGAAAATCTGAGAAACTAACCAATTCCTTAAACTCAGCCGTAGTTCCCCCTTCTTTTAACTGGCGCAAACAAGCCGTCATTGCCTGGGTTGCTGCCAATAAGGCAGAGAGTGGGTAAAATACAATTTTAAAACCTAGTTGTGCTAGTTCGGCACTCGATAGTTGGGGAGTTTTGCCCCCCTCTACAATATTGGCAACTAAGGGCACATCTGGACAGGCTGTTGCGATCGCTTGGAGTTCCTCAATAGACTGAGGCGCTTCAACAAAGAGCATATCAGCCCCAGCGGCAATGTAAGCCCGACTGCGAGCAATTGCTTCTGCAAAACCCAGGGGGGCACGGGCATCGGTACGAGCGATAATCACCAAACCGCTTGCACCCCGCGCTTGAACGGCTGCCCGGATTTTGCCGACATGTTCGGTCATGGGGATAACTCGTTTGCCCTCGAAATGACCGCACTTTTTCGGCCACTCCTGGTCTTCCAGAATGATGCCAGCAATTCCCAACTGCACGGCATCCTTAACCGTCCGCATGACATTTAAGGCATTACCATAGCCAGTATCCATGTCAGCAATGAGGGGAATACTGACGGACTGGGCAATTCTGCCTACACTATAGAGCATTTCCGTCACCGTGAGCAACCCGTAGTCTGGCAAACCGAGTGTAGATGCGGCAATGCCAAAGCCACTAGTTGCTGCCACTTCAAAGCCAATCTGTTCCACCAGCTTAGCCCCCAGACAGTCATAAACACCCGGAATAACCAAAATTCCAGGACGCTCGATAATTTGACGCAGTTTGTATCCCGCAGATGTAATTGTCATTGTAAAAGTTTTGTCGAGTACACCACTCCAAAAGCCTAATTCCCATCAATTCACGGGGCTTGTCGGCTATCATTTTTATAAATTAAGGATTAGCATCATTATTTAGCCTCATGGGACTAAAGCTTTTTTGAGAGAAGCAGCAGCCTCTTCTGGTTTCCCGGCTGAAGGAAACACTAAAACGCTCTTAATTTTAGGGTTATTAACCAGTTCTTTTAAGCGAAACAACTGCTTATCTGAAATAGCAACTCCCGCATAATTTTGAGCATATTCTAGCTCTTGGTTAAAATTAGCGTCGTTATAAGTTTGAATGAAAACTCGATCGACATCCCAACTTCCCCAATCAGCAGCGAAATAGCGTTTGCTCCAATAAGGATTATGATGGCAAATATCGAAGCTAACCTTCGGGTTAGTTTTCTTGACATCAGAGATCATTTGCTGTACGAAATTAGTTAAATTGGTCGTGCGATCGACTTTTCCAGGCAAGTCAGCATGATAACCCAAGTAATCATCCCACTGCACTGCATCGATATTTGGATACTTTTGGACAAACTCTACTGATATCTTTTTGAAAAAGCTAGCAACTTCAGGAATCTCCACATCCAGTACGTAGTGTTCGATACTAGGATAGGTTTTATCGACCCCAGGTACAATCCATCTTTTGGAAACCGCTAAGTCAAAGATCGGGCTATTTTCGTCGAGTTTAATTCCCTTCTCAAAATAGGCGTGAACTTGCATTCCCTGCTTGTGTGCCTCATCAATCAACCAATCTAACCATTTCTCTTGAAATTGGTTGGGGCAACTTTTGTATCCCAAGGTTTGTTGCATGACCTCGCTGTTATACATCGTGCAACCATTACCCCACACTCCCTGAATAATTGTATTTATGCCTTGAGCGCGATAATAACGCACTCGTTCGCGAATCGTTCGTTCGCTAGCATTATTAGTTGCTTGATAGCGACTTAAATAAATTCCCCTGATTTCCTTTTTCTGCCAAGAACTACTTTGAGGGGATGGTGATTGATTAGGGGTTACAGGGGAAGGTGAAACTTGTGGTTTAGTTGTGGGACTCACCGTTGGCGTAGCTTGCGCCAAGGGAGAATTAGCCACAGGTAAGTCTTGGCTAGGCGTCGGAGCAGCATTAGGAGTACTTGGTTTTTGAATGTTTTGTTGAATATTAGACAAAAATAGGCTGATGGGTAGCTGATCTAGCTGCCTAAAACCCCAATAACCAAGACCTAACAAAACTATGATTAATGAAATGGGAATACTCGCACATCCACATCCATCATTTTCTTTTTTAGGTGGCATGATAATAAAGCATGGTTCTTCAACGATAATAGCAACTCTCTTGACTAGATTGGGGACTGAGATCCTGTACCATTCTGAATAGGGTGATGGGCTGCTTACATCAAGCTACTTCAATTGGCTATCGCTCAATTCCGCATCAGGGTGCAAATCAGTTTATTTAAAGATGGTAAACAACAGTGACTTGGAAAAGCGCTACCTCGCCGCTTGTGCCGTTGCTCGCGACGCAGGCAAGCTTGCCCTTGGTTATTTTGAGAATGTCTCTCAAGTAACGGTTGAGTTCTTGGCACAACAGAATGTTAAGAGTACTGCCGATCGCGAAGTGGAGGAGTTCATCGTTACCAGCCTAGCCAAGAGTTTCCCTGAGGATGGTTTTTTGGCGGAGGAACGCGGGGGGGTGGCTGGTAGTAAGCTGTGGGTAATAGATCCAATCGACGGTACAGCTAATTTTATTCACGGCATTCCCTTTTTTTGCGTCTCTATTGCCTATGTTGTCGAAGGCGAGGTGGAAATTGGTGTCATCTACGATCCCGTAGCTGATGAACTGTTTGCAGCGCGTCGGGGTTTTGGGGCTACCTGCAACAGTAAGGCAATTCGAGTGAGCGATTGTCAGGATATTGCTAAGGCAATAGTGAGTTGCGATGTGGGTTACGGCAACTCAATAGAACGCTCTATTAAAATTATCCAGCAGTTTTTGGAGGCGCAGTGTCATCCTCGTTGCTTTGGTGCAGGCGCGTTGGCGATCGCTCACGTTGCTCAAGGTCGTTACGATGGTTATTGGCACCTCCACCATTGCCCCTGGGATGCTTTGGCTGGCTGGTTGGTGGTACGCGAGGCAGGTGGTTGGGTTAGCGATTTTCTGGCTGACGAGGGACTCACTAAGGGAAATGCAATTCTGGTTTGCACGCCAGGGATTAAAGATTTTCTGATTGCCGCTACTGGTATTCGTTAGGCAGCTATGGGATGCTTCCTATTTGGTAGAATTTAAGAAAAAATTGCTATATGTTTGATGCCCTAGCTGAACGCTTAGAAGAAGCCTGGAAGAAACTACGAGGCCAGGACAAAATTTCTAAAACCAATATTCAAGACGCCCTCAAAGAAGTGCGTCGCGCTCTGCTATCGGCAGATGTTAACCTGCAAGTTGTCAAGGACTTTATCGCCGAGATAGAAGATAAAGCCCAGGGCGCAGAGGTTATCTCAGGCGTTCGTCCCGACCAGCAGTTTATCAAAATTGTCTACGACGAGCTGGTGCAGGTGATGGGGGAAACCAATGTCCCTCTAGCTGAAGCAGCAACAGCACCGACAATTGTGTTAATGGCAGGTTTGCAGGGAACGGGGAAAACTACCGCAACTGCTAAACTCGCCTTACACCTGGGCAAGCAAAACCGCACTTGCCTGTTAGTCGCTACTGACGTTTACCGCCCCGCAGCCATTGACCAGTTGGTAACCCTGGGTCAACAAATCGAGGTGCCAGTATTTGAACAGGGCACCGATGCCGACCCCGTAGAAATTGCGCGAGCAGGCGTCGCCCGAGCCAAGGACATGGGGGTCGATACCGTCATTATCGATACCGCAGGACGGCTCTTCATCGATGAGAACATGATGGGGGAACTCGCCCGCATCAAAGAAACCGTCAAACCCCACGAAGTCCTCCTCGTTGTGGATGCCATGACGGGCCAGGAAGCAGCCAATCTCACCCGCACCTTCCACGAACAAATAGGCATTACAGGGGCAATCCTCACCAAGTTGGATGGCGATACGCGAGGCGGTGCCGCGCTGTCGGTACGCCGGGTATCGGGTCAGCCGATTAAATTTGTTGGGGTTGGGGAAAAGGTCGAAGCGCTGCAACCTTTTTACCCCGATCGCATGGCATCCCGAATTCTGGGGATGGGAGATGTCCTCACCCTGGTGGAAAAAGCTCAGGAAGAGATTGACCTGGCAGATGCCGCCAAAATGCAGGAGAAAATGCTGACGGCTACCTTTGACTTCAACGATTTCTTGAAGCAAATGCGATTGTTGAAGAACATGGGTTCCCTGGGCGGTTTGCTGAAGCTGGTGCCCGGTATGGGTAAGCTGAGTTCTGACCAACTGCAAAAAGGGGAAACCAAACTCAAGCAAACCGAAGCCATGATTAACTCAATGACCCTGGAGGAACGCCACAACCCAGACTTACTAGCAGGTTCCCCCAGCCGCCGCCGCCGGATTGCCGGGGGATCTGGTTATAGCGAGCGAGAAGTCAGCAGTTTGATCAGTGAATTTACCAAAATGCGATCGCTCATGCAGCAGATGGGTCAAGGTCAGCTTGCCGGAATGCCCGGTATGGGAGATATGTTTGGCGGTATGGGCAGCAATCGTCCCCAAGCAGGTTGGCGAGGCTATCCTGGAGGCGGCTCGACCAAGAAAAAGAAAAAGGAAAAGAAAAAGAAAGGATTTGGCGATCTCTAGTTTATCCCAGCACCAGCAGCTCCTTCGCCCTCACCANNCTCCCAACCTTGGGAGAGGGGAGCAAGACCCCAGTTTCCTCCTGAACAGCGAGTCATAGACCGCTTAACCAACCACCAACCAACAACCAACCAACAACCACCAACCACCAACCACCAATAACCACCAACCACCAACAACCAACAACCAACAACCAACAACCAACAACCAACAACCAACAACCAACAACTAACAACCAAA
>DNXU01000102.1 GCA_003505715.1 Cyanobacteria bacterium UBA8803
CGACAATAAATCCGCCCTACCCAGGATTGGGGGGTTAGGGGGGCACAATGCGTAGGTCTTATTTTATATACTACTGCCACCCCAGTGGGGGTTCTATTATAGCTTCAGTTGATTTAGCAGCACGGACACCTGGTTTGTCAACAATCTGTACTGTACTCGCCTGAGGTCCCTGTTCGCCCTGCTCTACAAAAAATCGGACGCCAGTGCCAAGTTCTAACCGCTCGAAGTCATCGTTAAGTACGCTATTGCGGTGGAAGTAAATCTCGCGGCCTTCCAAAGATCTCAGAAAGCCATAACCCTCTTCAGGAAACAGCTTGGTGACAAGTCCCGTACTATCCTGTGTTTCGTAAGCTTTGGTCTTGACTTTGCCCCTTTGCTGCTCGGTGAGTTTTTTCAGCTGGCGGCGAGCTGCTTTGAACGCATCTCTAATTACTACATCAAGGGGATCGTACTGAGTACCCTCTCCGGGATTGCTTTCAGCTACGAGTTCGTGGCTGGGTGGTACGGTGATATCTAGTCGCACCCGATAAGGGGAACCGCTACGAGGGCGATCGTGGGGCTTTTCGATTGCAATATGACAACTACTAATGTAATTGCAAACGCCCTCTAGCTTGGCAACCTTTTCATGGATTAATTCGTCGATTGACTCCGTTCTTTCTACATCGCGGTAGGTAATTTCGAGGGGGATTTTCACAATTTATGCCTCCGATTCTAACCTTCAAGCACCCTGCCCTACATTTTGAATATCTGCCTCAAATAGGGCATCGTACTCTTCTGGTAGCTGAGCGCGAATATCATTCATTTCACCTGGGCTAATCGCTTCCTCTAGTACTTGAATCACTGCACGGGCATGACGAACAGCCTCTGAACGGTCTACACCTTCCCGTTCGCTAACTCGGTCAAAAAATTCGTCTACCGAGACGCGGTCATCTTGGCCCGACCACGTCTCCCAATCATGGTGGAGGTATTCGGCAATTCCTTTTGGTAGCTGAATTGCTGCGTTGTATGGATCGTTGCCGCCTAGACGTTCTGCTAGGGTTTCCAAGGTGGCACGGGTGGCGTTCACTGCATCGTTGCCTGAACTGAGAGCGGCACGACTTTTAACCCGTTCAATAAACTCATCACGTTCCATTTTTTCTCCTGGTTGGTATTTAAACTTTTTTATAAACTATTTGCTCGCTCAAGCGTTAAAGCGCACCGAATAACGCTATCTTAGTTTATGCCATAGCCTTTTCTTCAATCCCTCCAAACTATCTCTATTCTCTTGTTGCCTCTTCCTACTAATGACAGAACCTAATGTTACCTATCTCTATCTCTAGGAATACCAATTAAGGTAGGGACGGGAGAAGTTTATGTCTCCATTGATAGTTCCTAATTTGCTAAAACCATTTTATGCTGCACTTTATTACCGTCTTGATTTAACTGGCAGCACCGCTTTCTCATATTTGATATGGAATTTTTATGAAAAGTATAGAGCCAGTATCTTGATGTGATATTACTTGCTAATAGAGGTAGTTTACCTGTGGATATATATATTCTTAACCTACTGGTTATTGGCTCGCTGCTGCTTTTTGTTACTTTAGGTTCTGGTTGGATTGCTCGCTTACCGCTTTCCTACGCTCTAATTTATTTAATTGTGGGAATTATGCTCAGCCCCTACGGCTTTAATCTGATTCAATTGCGACCAGAAGCGGAGTTTATAGAGCGGTTAACCGAGTTGGTAGTCCTGATTTCTCTATTTAGTTGCGGCTTGAAGATGAACCGTCCGTTAAAGGCATGGGCTTGGAACTCAACGGTTCGCTTGATTGGTTTATTGATGCCTATTTCAATTTTGGCAGTTGCTGCGATCGCCCACTGGATTTTAGGTCTGAATTGGGGAGCGGCGATTCTGTTGGGAGCGATTCTTGCACCCACCGATCCCGTACTGGCTTCGGAAGTGCAACTTACTCACCCTGATGATATGGATGAATTGCGTTTTGGCTTAACTTCGGAGGGTGGATTGAACGATGCGTTAGCTTTTCCCTTTGTATATTTTGGCCTGCGCTGGTTAAAGGACAGCAACTGGGAGAATTGGTTCAAAGAATGGGTGGCCGTTGATTTGATTTGGGCGATCGCTGCGGGTTTGGTGATGGGTATTGTAGTTGCTAAAAGTATCGTTTGGATTGATAAGCAACTGCGAAAATTTATCTGTATTGATACCCTGATGGAAGATTTTGTAGCGCTCAGTATTATTCTCCTCACTTATTCTTTAACAGAAGTTGTAAATGGCTATGGATTTTTAGCAGTTTTTGTGGCCGGCATGGTTACGCAGCGCAGCTACCATGACCCTGAAAAGCGGCTTTCTCAGCTGGAATTTACCGAAACGCTCGAAAAATTGATGGAGGTGGGAACTATCTTACTACTAGGTTCACTGCTTAGAATTGAGCCTATCCTGAAATTTGCACCTCAAGCACTTTTAATTTCGGGGTTGTTGCTGTTTGTCATTCGGCCTTTAGGAACCTGGGTTAGTACGATGGGTGAGGGCTACAGCTCAATCAGACGTTGGCTATTTGGTTGGTTTGGAATTAGGGGCGTTGGCTCTCTCTACTATTTATCCTACGCTTTGGGAGAAGGCTTAAAAGACAACGCAGGGGAACAGATTGCCTGGATTACATTTATCACGATTGTGATTTCTGTCCTCTTGCATGGGATTAGCGCAACTCCGTTAATGAACTGGTATGAGCGGCAGATTGAGCGTAGGCAGCAAAAGTTAGCGCAATTGGTTAGAGAGGGGGAATAGAGGCTGAAGGGGTATGGGGTGTGGAAGGATTAATCTAGTTGGCTGCTTCAGAAAAGTAGTGGTTACCGACCCTAAAAGTTCGGTTATTACCTATTCCAACCCCTATACCTATCCCGATTCATCTGTTAAAGTTAGAAAAGTGTCGAAAAAGCGACCGAGGCACGAGACAAGACAGCAAGCCGCTTGCTGAGGTGTTACCGCCCTTCATGAGAAGAAGTAGTGCGAACCCCCAAAGAGCGGTTCGGTGATAAACCCTCCCACAAAAGAGCGCTGGCCTGTTATATTAAAAGAGTGTCAACGGAAGCCGGAAGACACAACGAACCTAGACAAAGTAATAGTTTGAAAGCCATTATAAGCATCCAATCCTCGTCAAGTCAATTAGTATTGGGGGCAACTCCAATAAAAAAATAGAGGATTCCGGAACTAGCAAGTTTTCGGAGCCACAAACTCATTTCACAACATGGAGAGTTTGATCCTGGCTC
>DNXU01000101.1:0-322 GCA_003505715.1 Cyanobacteria bacterium UBA8803
GGCCATAATATTTCTAGGGGCGGGGTTAGCGGCAAAATATGGAGACTTACAGCTATAACTTCACCTCAAACCTGCCGTGAGCGGCTGTATTACTAAAACTTTATATTACTTCTCAATTGTGGCTTCAGAAGTAGAAAATAAAGACCAGCAACATCCCCAGGAAAAGCGCGACAGAGTAATTGTTGAGCGCCTGTTACAGGAACCTGCCAATGAGTACAACCAGGTAGAACTAGCCCGAATGCGGATTCGCTATACGGGATTCCCTGGTGCTAGGGAGATCCAATACCACCTGGATGCCGTACTCCAGCGATGGCAGATGACC
>DNXU01000101.1:485-3022 GCA_003505715.1 Cyanobacteria bacterium UBA8803
TGCGTTACGCTGTGCTAACGCACGATTGCTACTTACTCATACCTACTTTCTTCCCTCCTGTCTTCTGCCTTCTTACACTAGTTTTGGGGCTTTGGCGTAAGTCCTGGGGTAGTAATATCTTCCCCTGCGGCATCAGCCAACTGCTTCTTAGGTGCTGGGGGCGATAGCTTGAATAATTGCTCCTCTTGACTCAGCTGATGCTCGTTCGCGACTGGTTGGGGTGGATTGGTTGAGGCAGTATCGGCAGATTGGGCTGCTGCTGTGTTAATTGCTGCCCTCACTGATTCCAACTCTTGAGCTACTTGAATTTGCTGCTCTAGCTGCTGGGTTGACGATACCAATTTGCTTAGTCCATTTACTAAATCCTTGACATTTTGGCGAAACTGTGGGTCGCCAGTTAGCTCGTCCAAATCGGCGGTAATCTTCTGAGCATTTTCAAAGGTTGCCCGTGCTGAATCTAGAGTTTGTTGCAACACTAATAGATTGGCGGGGCTATTGAAGGCAGCGGAAATATCCCGCAAATTGGCAGATGCCTCCGCTGCATTGGCTGAGAGGGTTGTTAAATTCCCTACCAGTTTGCCGACATCAACTTGCTCGCTGGTTGCGTTCAATCGGGTTACCAGTAGGCCTAGCTGCTCGCTGGTTTGACTGATGCCTGTCAAGGTATTTTGGAGAGTGCCGCGATTAGTGGCGACGAGTTCATTGGCGGAGGTAGCCAGCTGGTTGAATTGAGCTAACAGAGTACTGAGATTCTCGCGATTGCCGCTCACAACTTCATTGGCTGAGGTAGCGAGTCGGTTGAATTGAGTTAGGGTCGTATTTAGATTTGCCTCATTTCTAGTCAGCAGTTGATTGCTAGAGGTAGCCAGCTCCCCGAAGCGATCGGCAGTATTGCCAATGCGTATTGCTGTCTGAGTGGCAACGGCGGTAATGGAATTAGTTGCCGTCGAGAAGGTGCCTACCTGCGCTCGCACAGATCGAGACAATAGAGACAATTCGGCAGTGAGCCGTGCTACCCCATTAGCAGCAAGGGAGGCATTTTTAGCCAGTGAATTGACATTGTCGAAAAATGCTGGATCGGTGTAGATAGCCGTGAGGCGCTCGGTGTTGCGCAGCAGTTCAATAAAGCTGACCCCAATTTCTCCAGTGAGGCGATCTTGATGACAAATGATTACCTGGGAATTGCATTGGTTACTGAAGGGAGAAATCGCTTGCGCACCTGAGGCAAGAGGAGTTCGAGGGGTGATGTCAATTGAGGTTTCGCCAATTAAACCAGATTGATTGGCTTCGATGGCGGAGTCGCGAGGGATAGCTAAATCCGCCGAGTCAATTTCCATCGTGACATCGACCCCATTTGTTGTTGCTTTCACCTGCTTGATTTTGCCCACATCGACACCGCGATAGCGAACCGAGGCACCTGTTTTCATACCAGCAACATCCGTGAACCTGACGATGAATTGGTAGCTGCGGTCACCCCATCTAATCCCCCGAATCCACAGCACCAAACCCACGAATACTCCCAGACCAAGCAGGATTAACAACCCAACAGACCCTTCTCGAATAGTTCGCGATCGCATTTTTTCTCCTCACTAAGTCATTAGTCATTCGTCATTAGCCCTTGGTTGTTGGTTGTGTGTGTTTTTTTACTAACAACCAATAACCAATAACAAATGACTGATGGCTGCTAATTGCCTGTTCCAGGAGGGCTATTGCCCATAGTGCCTAACCAAGATCCTAACCAATGACCTGGATCGGTCCGCTAGTACTTGCACTAAAAAATTGTCGAACTAAGGAATTATCAGTTGTATCGATCTCATGAACGTTGCCTTGCCACTGTATCTTGCCTTTGTAGAGAAAGACAACTCGGTCAGTAGTGCGGCGAATGGTGCTGTCTTGGTGGGTAACCATCACGTAAGTGCCGCAACCCCCTGCTGCGCATTGCAGCTGGCGCACTAAATCCTCAATGACTGTAGAGGCGATCGGATCTAGTCCAGCAGTTGGCTCATCGTAGAGTAAAACTTCTGGGTTATCCTTGGCATTATCGGGATTGGACATAATCGCACGAGCAAAACTGACCCGCTTGCGCATTCCTCCAGACAGTTGAGCGGGATAGCGATCGCCAATTCCCGGCAACCCAACCATCTCCAGCTTTTGCTCCACTAATTCCCGAATCCGGCGGCGCGGCAGTTTGGAGTGCTGGTAAAGCAAAAACCCGACGTTCTCTGCCACGGTTAACGAATCGAACAACGCTGCCTGCTGGAACACCATGCCGATAGATATCGGGTCTTCAGCATCCTCGATTAAACCGGAACGTCGCTGTCCCTGTACATAAATTTCACCCCCATCAATTGGAGTTAAACCTGCAATAATTCGCAGAATAGTTGATTTGCCCGTCCCCGATGGGCCAATAATTCCTAGCGACTCACCTCGGTAAATGGTGAGATCGACTTCATCAAGGATGATATTACCACCAAATGACTTGGAGACTCCTTTTAGTTCAATCAGTGGCTCAGTCATGAGGGATGAGGGATGAGGGA
>DNXU01000101.1:3073-4092 GCA_003505715.1 Cyanobacteria bacterium UBA8803
GAGGGATGAGGGATGAGGGGAAATAAGACAGATGGCCAAGCTTTGGACTACGGTTACGATGCTAGCAAAAACTTTAAGGCTTACAAGCGACCTCTTCTCGATTGTCTTGATGATGGCTCAACTATCGGTGGTTAAGCGCACTTTATCGGCGCTTCAAATAAGCAGTTTTATTTGTGTTTTTTTAGTGAAGTGTACCCAATATATTGGGTTTTTGTAATTCTGTAAATTAGTATTTATTCAGGTGGTTAATTATTCAATTATCTATTCTCATTCTCTCTCAGATAATTAGTAAAATCGTTTTCCATAATCGGCTCTATGATGGTGTATTTAATATTTATCCTTAGGAGATTACCTCAATGAAAGCACTAATCCATAAAGTGATTTATTACTTGCCCATGTTAGCCTTAACTTTTGTGGGTGGACTCGTTCTTTTAATTTCAATATGTTTGATGACTATTGAATCCATATGGACAAGAGTATTGTCAATTCCAGATAAACCGAAAGACGACACTTCTCTCGTCACTCCCAACCCTTGAAATACCGGAAGAGTAGGAGAACGCGGTAGCTCTCCCAGCTCTATTCCTTAACTACAGCTTTCGCACCAGTGCCACTCTGCCGAACCTAGGATCTAAATCAATCCCTAAAATCTCTACTACAGGGCAGGATTGACCATCTTTAGAAGGCATCTCGTAAATTATTGGTTCTCCGGGTTTTTGAGATAAGCATTTTTGGAAGATTGCCTGCCGTTGTGCCGACGGAATAAATTCTTCCTCTCCGGCTTTCAATACCGCTTCATTGTAGAAGGCAAGCTGTCCCTCATGGTTCAGAATTCCTGCCGGAACTGGGAATTGATCGCACCACCTCAATGCGAGGAACCACTTGGCATCTGCAAGCCTCTTAAATGTACGCTCTGGATTAGGATGCTGCAAAACTTTATATGCTCCCTCACAGGCGATAATCGTTCCGCCTAAAAAGCCAAACATTGTGCCAATTGTTTCACTCATATCTAATCTGGAAAT
>DNXU01000162.1:0-760 GCA_003505715.1 Cyanobacteria bacterium UBA8803
AATTTTCAATTTTCAATTTTCAAAGTCCGAATGCTCTCTTCAAAATTCGGCAAGCGTTGGTCAAATTCAGCAGGAGTAGTAGAATAGGTGACCAACCAAACCATATTGCCCTTTTTCACGGTATAGAATAGCTGCTTAATGGTTGTTTCCCCAACAGTAGATTCTGCCACAATGCGTCCTGCTTGATAAGGCTCCAGCGGCACTACCTTTTGCTCTAAAATTTTATACTGAGCGGCAAGTTGCTGGGTGGCAGCTTGTAAGTACTGCTCGATCGTGACCTCATTGGGGACTTGTTCCTTGGCAATATTGACGTTGGCCATAAACTCAGAATTAGCATTCTGGGCATCAAAGGCCAACAAAGCGATCGCTTCAGGATTTTGTTTAATTGACTCAATTCGTGCGGAGTAGCCAGGACGGATGGCTTCGAGCTTTTCAGCAATTTTATTAATATCCTTGCTAGGGTTACCCCCCTCGTACTGTTCTGGTAAAGACAAAGAAACCCCGGCACCAGCGATGGTTTTCCAACCCTGTTTCGGTGCAGTAGATGACTGAGGAGTTGCCTGAGTTGAGGTTGGCTGCACCTCTTGAAAGGTCTGGTTATTTTGAGGGTTGGTCTTCCCACAGCCAGCAATGGCGCTCAAAAGTAACAGGCCAATGAGCAATCCCCGAATTGGCTGAGTCATGAAAATAGGTTCCTTCCGTATTTGGTGCCTTTGGTAATACTAACATTGGTGGAATGGTGATGGGTGATGGGTAATGG
>DNXU01000162.1:906-1683 GCA_003505715.1 Cyanobacteria bacterium UBA8803
CCAATTACCCATCACCAATTACCTATGAGAGCCGCAAATCCTAAATAACGAATACCTTGGGGGGTAATTTCAAAGCGGCAGGGCAACACTTCAACTCCTAGAGCCACTGCCTCTCGCAACAGTTGGCCGTAAACTGGGTCATAGCTGTCACCAGGGGCAAAGTGAGTGCAATCACCACGATTAATAAAGTAAAGCATTACCGCTCTGGCTTGAGGCAGTAACTGTTGGAGTTCTCGCAAGTGTTTTTGGCCGCGAGTGGTTACTGTATCAGGAAATAATGCGACATTTTCTTCTGCTAAGGTGACACTCTTGACTTCCAAATAAATCGGACGCTGACAACTCTCACCATTGAGCAAAAAATCCACCCGGCTTTTTTGGTCTTTGCCATAGACAACTTCCTTGCGAATTTGCCTGTAGCTGTTGGCTAAGGGCAAAATAAGCTGTTGTGCCAATGCTAAGGCAATTACCCGATTCGGCAAACCCGTGTTGATGCCAACCCAGGTAGGTTGGTGGTGATGAACCTGAATCATCTCCCAAGTATAGGCCAACTTCCGCTTGGGATTGTGAGAGTGGGAAACCAGGACTGGACTCCCAGGGGTCGAAACCCCTATCATGGGGCCGGTGTTGGGACAGTGAGCTGTGATGATTTTTCCAGATGCTAGCTCAATGTCAGCAAAGAACCGCTTGTAACGTTTGAGTAAAATCCCAGCCTCCAAGGGTGGGTAACGGTAAATCCAATCTAAGCACTCTGGCATGAAAATAGGGATGAGGGATGAG
>DNXU01000162.1:1813-3495 GCA_003505715.1 Cyanobacteria bacterium UBA8803
GAGGGATGAGGGATGAGGGATGAGGGATGGGGGAGAGGAGTTAGACTAGAGAAATTGTCCCATGGTGTGCCAGATATATCCCAACCCTTGGCAGGCATGGGCGATCGTCAGGTGATTTCTTCTAACAGACATTAACTATCGTGGCTCAGGTTGTTCTCGAAAACGTCTACAAAAGCTTTCCAGGCCGTAAAGGAGAGCGGGGAGTTGCACCAGTAACAGCAGAGCCTTTGGTGGCACCAGGAGATGAGGCTCCCACGATCAATGTTGACCAATCTCATCAGCTGCCAGGAACTGTCAACATTTTGCGGCGCATTAACCTGACGGTGAATGATGGCGAATTTATGGTACTGGTTGGGCCTTCAGGTTGTGGTAAAAGTACCCTACTCAGATTAATTGCGGGACTAGAAGAATTAACGGGTGGCAAAATTTGGGTTGGCGATCGCTTGGTAAACGATCTGCCGCCGAAAGAACGAGACATCGCGATGGTGTTTCAAAATTATGCCCTTTATCCCCACCTAACGGTCTATGACAATATTGCCTTTGGACTGCGTCGCACTAAATTGGAAAACGATCCAGAGGACACTCCTAAACAAATGCCGGGATGGGTGGAGAATATGGCGGTGGGGATGACGCGATCGCTCCCGAAAAGACTGCGCTACCTTTCTGAGAAAGAGAAAGCAGTTGATGAGCGAGTGCGCCATGTAGCTGGGTTATTGCAAATTGAATCACTGCTGAACCGACTACCCAAGCAGCTATCCGGGGGACAAAAACAAAGGGTGGCTCTTGGACGTGCCATTGCTCGCAATCCTCAAGTGTTTTTGATGGACGAACCCCTTTCTAACCTAGATGCTAAACTCCGAGCCGAAACCCGATCCCAAATCGTCAAACTACAACGGCAACTGGGGACAACTACCATCTATGTCACCCATGACCAAACTGAAGCCATGACCATGGGCGATCGCATTGCGGTGATGAACCAGGGTCAAATTCAGCAAATTGCTTCCCCCCTACAACTGTACAATCAACCGACGAACCAGTTCGTAGCTGAATTCATTGGTTCCCCACCAATGAACTTTCTCCCGGTTCAGGTGAAAGCACCTTTGTTACTCCATCACTCCCAGTTCCGCCTCACGCTGCCAGAAGTTTGGGCACCGTTTTTACAAAAGTACGACGGACGTTCCATCACCTTAGGAATTCGTCCCGAACATTTAACAATTAGCGTTCCCGCACCCAAAAATTTGCTGGTGCAAGTTGACTTGGTAGAAGCCTTGGGGAATGACACTTATTTATCTGTGAGACTGGAGGATAGTTCTACCCTACAAGTCAGAATTGGCCCCGATCGCTTGATTCAACTTGGCGATCGCGTTTGGCTATCAATTGCAGTTGACAAAATTCATCTATTTGATTCCCAAACTGGTATGGCAATACGATCTGATTAAGGGAATAGGGAATGGGGAATCGGGAATAGGGAATAGGTTTACCCTGAGCGTAGCCGAAGGGGAATGGGGTGAAGCATTCGGGCGGTAAGAGTGCAAAGAAAACCCCAAATACTGATATCCTTAGGCGATAGTGCTGAGGAGCTTTGAGTAGGTATTTCATAACGGTATGCAACACCGATGCCCCTTGCGATCGCATTAATCAGACCCATCGCATATCATCAAAATGCTGTATTGCCAGCCACT
>DNXU01000162.1:3633-4091 GCA_003505715.1 Cyanobacteria bacterium UBA8803
TATTCCCTATTCCCTATTCCCCACCCCTTTAGGAATAACCTCCTGTAGCTGACTACCAGGATTAAGGTTGGAAGTTCTTTCTACTCTTTTGTTAATGACAAATGGCTTAGTATTAAATGGATCAGTCGCACCTTGCTGTGAGTCTTGACCCACCTTAGCTAACTCTACAATTCTCTGTGCCTCTTCCTTGAAATGCTGTTTTTGGGAATACTCAGCGAGTTTAATCTGAGCCGTTTCATAGGTAGGTGTATCTTGAGGAATTTGGGATAGGTAGTTTAACGCGCTCTTAAAATCTCTTTCTGAGGCGCTATTATAGGCTTGTTGCAACAAATACTCGGCTTTAATCCGCTGCTTTTCCTGGTATTCCGCAAGCTTAGGTTGGATTGTGGCTCCAGTGGTTGTATCTGGGGGAATTTTTTTAAGTAAGAGCAGAGCGCCGTTAAAGTCTTTCTCGGCTG
>DNXU01000162.1:4121-19949 GCA_003505715.1 Cyanobacteria bacterium UBA8803
ACTACCTCAAGGTGGGGTTTGGCTTGCTCGACTAAAAGCTCGATCTTTTGCTGCCAAAACGTTACATTGGGAGTCTTTTGAGCTTCCTCCAGTACATCTTGCCACCGCTCCTCTTGCAAGGCTTGTTCGACTGCTTGAAACTGGGTAGCTGCTTTTTGCCATTCTTGCCGCCACTCTGCGATGGTAGCTTGTGACTCCTGATAGACAGAACTGTTAGTGGGGACTGATTTAGCTAAAGCGATCGCTTCATTAAAATTACCAGTTTCATATTTAATCCGCGCTTGCTCTAAAAGGTCGAGTCCGGGATTAGCTGGAGCAGCGTGCAGTAGAGAATAGAGTCCAAATGAGATCGCCAGAGTATTCGAGGCTGCCATGCCGACTCCCGTTGCAGCGATTAGAGGTGGTAACTTGAACCAATTAAGATCGAATAGCTTGGGAGTAGCTGGCACGATCGCTCCTTCTAAAACCAATCCCTCAGATAATTCCTTGTTGCTCACTTGTTGCTCCTCACTGCTCATCATTAGGGTTTTCAGAACGATTAGGGCATCCGTAGCAGATTGAAAGCGCTTTTGGCAGTCTTGTAGTACCATGTGGTTTAGCACAAATGCCATCGCTTCCCTTACTGACGCTCGATCCTGCCAGCGAATCTCTCCGGTATTGGGGTCAGTCGGTAATTCAGCTGGGTGCAGCCTGGTTATTGCCTGAATAGCGATCGTACCCAGCGCGTATAGATCGCTATTAGGACAGGGATGGCCTACCAATTGTTCTATGGGGATGTACCCCAAGGGAGGCATTGTTACCACTTCTTGAGAGAATTTAGTCTGAATAACTCGCTGCTGAACTTGAGCCGGATCGATTTGATAAGCTGCACTAAAGTCAATCAAAACGAGCCTCTTATCTGAACTGCGCCTGATCAGGTTATTCGGTTTGAGATCGCCGTGGATCACGCCTTGACGATGAACAAATTCCAGGATGCCTAAAACATCTTGCAGTAGTTCAATACATTGGTGCTCGCTCCAGCGCCTGCTACAGTGTGGGTTAATGGGTAGTTCCTCACTCAGTAGGTTCCCAACAATCAACTCTTGCACCAAGTAAAACCCTCGATCGTCTTCAAAAGAGTCTAAAAGCCGGGGGATCTGGCTATGATTGCCCAATTTTCTTAATATTTCTGTTTCTCTCTCAAACAGACGCTTGCCAAATTTCCATTGTTTAGGATGGATGCCATTAGGTTTGAAGTGTTTGACCACACATTGGAGATTCCTGTTGTGCCAGGTATCCACTGTAATGTAGGTCTGACTCCATGCCTTGGCGCTGAGAACTCGCATAATTTGGTAACGCCCGTTCAGGAAATCTCCCAATCTCAGCTGGTTTACGTCAGTATTCAAAGAACTTCTTCCCGCCTGTATGCCTTTACATCTATAATCAGTTTCTTATTTCAACAACTCAGCAATTTTTCCGGAATCCAGCCAGGGGTTCTATCAAGATCAGCGGTATGATTGAAGTTTCACTAGATCTGCACGTCTCTCACCTCATAGCCATACCAATTCATATAATCGCAAGCGATCGCTTCAATCTTGTGTAGCTCTTCGGTACTAAAGCAGTTTAACTTCTGCCACTGTCCGATCAACTCCGGGTTGAAATAACTCTTGGTGTGGGGATGGATCTCCTGAGTTACGCCCAGCAAGCGCGAACCATCAGCGTTCAACTCGTAGAATCTTAGCATTTGCGGATCAAAGATCAAGCCCAGGAAATCACAAATGCGGCGGCACACCACTTCTGGAGTCAAAATCAGGTCTTCATAACGTACTACTAAAACATCATCAGGGAAATGTTCCCTCATCGCAGCCATATGGCGACCCCGGCTTTGGCAAATCTTTGCCGCTTGCTCCAGAGAACGGGGTACTAAATTTTTGAGCATTGAACGAACAATATCTCTGGGGTCTCTGACAATGTGTACAAATTTGGCATCGGGAAAAATCCCTTTAATCTTTAACCCCAGCTTTTCATGAGCATACAATCCTTTCTTGTTGCCCAGGTAATCCGTGCCGCCGTTAGTCTGTCGAGCAAAAAATCGGAAGAGGGAATCTAGTAGCTGAGCGATCGTTAAGTCATTTGGCCAGGGAACTGTTGCCAAGAAATCTTCTAAGTTAAAGCTTGGCCAACTCTTGAGTTTGGCATCATCTCGCATTATTGCGATCGCGAACTCCTTCTGGCTTTGATTGAGAGGTAACTCTGGTGACCAGTTCTGAGCTAATAATTGGGCTGTGAACTTAGCTTCTGGGGTGATTGTAATCTGGGAATGCGCTGATAAAACCAGCTGCAATAGGGTCGTTCCCGAACGCTGGGGCCCAGCAACAAATAAATGCTTAGACTTATTCACGGCTGATACTCGTAATAAGATGTAATCTTCTATTCATAATAGGCACATTTCAGGTTGTATAAAAATCAGATAGGGTTTCCTGTATCCTACGATTAAGCTCTGCAATTTCTGCCCCACTCAAGTAGTCCCTAAAGCCACCCACTTTACCTTTGCGGGTTTTATAAGAATCTGGATCTTTAGAATCGATGGGCGCAAGACGTTGGGAGTTGAACGTGTTTTCAAGTTCCATTTTTCTCATATTCTCAAACGATGCATATTGCACTGCCTCAGCAATCGTTTGTTCGTCAACCGCTGACAAGCCTAAAAATTCTAGAACTCTACCCAGTTCTCGGTGGGGATTGTCATGAATATCTTCATAACGAACCAGCAAAAAACCCTGCGGTACGTCACGATTGGCTGCCCAGATGTTATAGAATCTCAGAATTGTCTCAAAACTACCTAAATTTTCCTGTAGGTATTCCGATAATCTGCCGTTATAGGCTTCCCGTCGTTTTGTCTTCTGAAAATAATTGGAGATAAGCACATCTCTAGGATCTCGCACTAAAAATATTACCTGCTTCTCTTTGTATTCCGCTTTGGAAGTAACTAGATCATCTGGTGTTTTCCATTGGGGATTATCATCGTGACTGACCCAAATTTTAGGAATATTTGGGGAAAGAGTTGCCAACTGGTCAAGTTCTAATAGATTAGTATTCGGTAAGCCGAAGTGAGTTTGCATGGCTCTCCCCAACATCAATCGCAACCAAGTACGACCGCATTTGGGAAAGGAAATTAGAAAAAAATCAGACTGGTCTTTCGTTTGCAATCGTTCGACTTTGCTTTGGTTTAGCATTCAAAATTGGTAATTGGTGATGGGTGATGGGTGATGGGTGATGGGTGATGGGTGAAAAGCTAGGTTATTGTACCAGTTATGCCCAAAAAGACTCGATGTGTAGCAGGTATTTAGGTAAGGTTTGGGCTGGTAAAAGTTCAGATTCAGCTAATACTAGGAAAAGGCTCGTTTTTAATAGGCTTATCTAGGAAATTACATAATTTATCCCAAGATTCGCCCTGACATATATTTATCACTAAAAGTTGATCCTCTCGCCCAGTAAATCGGGTATTAATGCGGTCAAGATGCTGGTAATACACCTCTCGCCATAGTTCCGGCTCGAAAACTTCTGCCCCATACACGATCCGGCGGTAGTGGCGTAAATAAGACTGTTTGTCAGGAGAACAATCCTCTAACGAGCGGCCAAACCATTGTTCGCAAGATTTCAGCCAAGCTTCTATATCCCGAACGGTTAAAATCCATTTAGCCTCAGGAAATCTGGCCTCTAATTCATCGAGCCAAGCAATAACAGTGATGTCAACAGCTGCATCATACACAGTTCCCAAATCATCTATGGATTTGGGATATTTTATCGGGTTATACCCTAATATTTTCAAGGCATTACCAAGACTTTTATTCCCTGTTCGGGATAAACCACAGCCAAATATCATTGCGGATTTTACAGAATTATTTTGGGACAAAGAAAACTCCTTAGTTAATAACCTATCAAATTAAGTAGGCTCATGCCAAGAGGGCTATGCTGATAAAGTAGGTAACTGGAAAAACACAGCGACAAATCTGATCAAATTCAGCAGCGAACTATTTTTTAATGGCTGTTCGTGGAAGACTCACCCAAAACTTGGCGGATGGTTTCTGGATCGGAAGGAGCGATCGCTCGATGGGGAACTAAGTGAAACTGGTAGTCTGAGAGTTGACCATTGAGAACAGCCAGACTTGTTTTAGTCGCTTCATAACCAATCTTTTGCCCCGACTGATCGATAATGGACTGGAGTACAGCCTTTGGTTCTAGCAACATCTGAGCCTGGTCAGGCGTTAGGTCTAAAATTCCAAAGACAAACACCTTACCCCCCAAACCGAGTTCCTGCACGGCTTGAACGGAAATTTCCGTAGTGGCGTTTGACCCCCCCCACAAGATATTGATGCTGGGGTTAGTTTGCAGCATCTCCTTGACCTGCGGCAAGTCGCTGCGGAAAGCGGCAGCGGTAGAATCTACCTCATGCCAGCGGATGCCCGAATCCTTCAGCGCGGCTTGGAAACCCTTAACACGAGGGTAAGTGCGATCATAGATGGCACCGTCTACCATACCGACATTAACGTCCCGGCCTCGCCAATTCTGGGATACCCACTTGGCTAGGGACGTACCAGAGTCATAACCCATTTGGTAGGAATTGTTGTTATAGCAAGCAAAGACCAATTTAGGGGCATCTCGATTATTGATACAGTCGCCGACAGTCACCACGACCACCCCCGCTTCGTAAGCCTTGCGGATTGTTGCCACTGAATCTTTAGGATCTTCTGGTCTCAGGAGAATGGCATCCACCCCAACCTCAATTAGTTGCTCAATGGCTTTCTTCTCGTTCTGGAGTCCGCTGCCTGACTGGATCGAAACAATTTCAATGCCATTTTCAGCCTTGGCCAACTCCATCCCCTTCCGGTACAACTGGAAAACGCTTTCTTCCGAGGAGACGATCAACCCAATCTGAACCGTTACTGCCTTCGGTTGAGTAATTTGTGTTTCCCAGTTCTTAGTTTTAAGCGCAGTTTCCCAATGCTTGGCTCGCTTGACTTGATGGATCGCCCAAAACTTAGCTTGTCGGAGGTTGGCACTATCTAGTTGAGCTTCTCGCAGATTGGCGTTACCTCGGAGATCGGCATGGCGCAGCAAGGCACCCTGAAGGTTAGCTTTGTATAGATCCGCTCCCTGGAAGTTGGCACGGCTGAGATTAGCTCTTGTCAGATTGGTTCTGTAGAGGTTGGCATTTTGAAGAGTCGTCCATAGAAGGGTGGCATCGGTCAGATCAGTTTTAAGGAGGTTAGCGCGGTTGAGATTGGCACGGCTAAGATTAGCTCTTTGGAGATGGGCGATATGGAAATTTACCCCTTGCAAATTAGTCCTCTGTAAATTAGCTCCCGCTAAATTGGCTCCCTCCAGATTGGCTCCTGCCAGATTGGCCCCTTCCAGATTAGCTCCCTCTAGATTGGCTCCTGCCAGATTGGCTCCTGCCAGATTGCTTTCCTCCAGATTCGCCCCTGCCAGATCGGCATGAGAGAGGTTAATTCCCTCATAGGTAAAAAATTGGGGCGGCCACTGGGCAAATGCCTTGTGACTAAATTGGAAGCGATCGCATTTATTAAGTTCAATACCTGCCAGAGCTGCTTTGGGTGCTGACATGCCCGACAGGCTGACGCAGTAAGCGTTCAGGTTCATTATCGCCTCGATTCTGGCTTGAGAGTATTTTTGACCGATCCGAGTTCTGATAATTTCCTGAGCTTCATTGATCGCTTGTTGCTGGCGTTGGGGAGCTTCTGTAAAAAAGGAAAGCATGGCTAATAAAAGCGTGGCTTCGCCAATCACGATCGCAAATCGCACGATCGCTACCTCTTGCAGCCAATTCACAAACTTTCCCATCCCTAGGTCGAAAGCTCTAACGCACTGTAGCCAGGGATGGTGGAACACCCCGTCAGATTTTTCGGGCTGAGTGTAAGCGGCAAACATGCGGCGGTAGCTGTCTAAGGGGATATCTAACTGTCTGGCTTCTTGAGCCAGTTCGTACTCTTGTTTAATGGGATCGGTAATAGCACTGACCCGATCAAAGCTTTGGTTTAATTGCTCCCAGATAGATGCGAGTTGCGGTACTTGAGATTCGCGATCAAGAGAGTTTTCACCATGAGTAGATTCTGGTCTGCTGGTATTGTCTGTGGGTTCACTAGGCATATCCTTTTAGAAGGATTGACCCCAACCCCCAATATTGGCAGATTGGGCAGAATTATTTTGACGACAATACTAACCTTTTAAGATTAAGAGGCTACTTTGAGAGGTTGGACTTGTAAGGTTTTGAGCATTAACTCATACTCATAAAGTACTTCCATCGGTTTAGGCAGTTGCCGCTCAATCATAAGTTGGGGACTTGAGCGCAAGTATCGAGCTAGTTCTAAAATTGAGCTAGCGGCGGCTCCTGTATCCCCAATCGGCACCAGTCGCCCTAAGGGCCAAGGGGCGGGCCATTCATTGACAACCTCGCGAGAGCCAGGATTATCGTAAGCGACGATACCTTTCCCCAAAGCGATCGCCTCTTGCAGGATGCGGGGACGACCCTCAAGTTCGGAGCAAAGCAGCACGGTTTCGGCCTGATGAAGACAATTAAATACCTCCTGGCGAGCTACACCGCCCTTGAGGTGAATCCGTTTTTCTAAACCGTAGTGGCGGATACTATGCTCCATCCGCTCCATGTCAGCACCATTGCCACAAACTGTTAATTGCACATCATGATGTTCTTGTGCCAGTCTCCATACAATCTCAACCGCATCCAAGGGTCTTTTCCGCGATTTGATTTGAGCTGCCATCAATAAATGGATCGGTTGCTCCGGAGCGAGAGCAGCGCTGCTCTTGGCATGGTAATTAGCAAAATTGATTGGGTTAGGCAAGAACAAGCTCTTGTTAACCCCAATAACCTGGTTGACCACTTCCACAAGATAACGAGCGATACAAACAATGCGATCGCAATCCCGGTAAAGTTTGATCAGTTGCTCCCTCAACTCAGGAGTAGCCGACTCTCTAGCCGCCAAACGATTAATGTGGCCGCCCCGACAAATCAAAACAATAGGTTTATGGTGAATGAAACGTAAGGTCGGGAGATGCCAGAGAAAAAACTCGCGACCCAGAATTATACAATCAAAAGGGCCATGTTCCCTATAGGTAGCTAGCAGATGACGATCCATTACGGATTTAGCTTCTGGAGCTATAGAGAGACTTTCCCAAGAACAATTAGCAGGCATCCAGATTAATCCCGGATACTCTATAAGGTTTGTTGGCTCTCGGTAAGGGGCAATCTGAAGCACATCATGCCCCAAGCTACGCAAGCCACAGGCAAGTTCTTGACAAGAATAAGCTGACCCACCCCCATGAGGTGGATGGGGACCAACTAACAGTATCTTCATAATCCTACTTGCTTTGTAAATTTGCTGTCCCCATCGAAAGCAGACGAGAGACATTGCCAGTGTGGACAAACAGAATTTAGAGCTTACTAACTCCTTTGAAACCGCTACCCTCGCACTAATGCAACCTTCAGTAAAGCGAATACTAGGCAAAAAAATGAGTACTCGATCCGATCCTCTAAGTTTCTACCAAACGCTTCTATAAGCCAATTCCATCCACAATAATTACACAGTAACCATCAGATAATTACTGGCTCACAGTGAGTTGAACCTGAATTTTTGTAAATTGGGTAACTTTTGCGTAAGCCCTGCTCCATTATTACTTATCTCTACTCCTACTTTGTCAAGTAGTTCTCTACTGAAAAATCTGATCAAAATTATTCTCCCCCTCATCCCTCATCCCTATTGTCAAGCTAGACGTTGTAGATATAAGCTTGTCTTAAACGCCGCACCATCTCGCGACGCACCTCATTGGTCACTCGGTAGCCTCGCTCCCAATGTTCTAACTTGATATTGTCAACGTAGAACTTAACAGTAAATTCCATCCCCGAACCTTTGATATCCATCAGGCGGATTTTTGGCTCCTTCCATAGGGTTTTGGATTCTTTAAAATATTCATGCACCCATTTAACAAACTGTTGAGCATAGTCATCCAACCGGGTTTCATCTCCGCCAGGATTACTAATTTTTAAGAACAATTTGTTCATTTTTATTTTCAGTATTTGGATTTTTTGCTCCCATTCATCTGATAAAATGTTTCGATCTTCAAGAACCAGATCGGGGTCTTTTAACCAAGCTTGATACCACTGTCGCACCAGACCAATAAGCGTTTCTTGGCGTTCCATTTCTGGTAATTCTTCCAGTCGCATTCGCTGCCGTCTGCCCTTCCCTTGCTTGACAAGTCGCAATCCAACCAGCTCAGCAACACTCAGATAAACTTGTTGTAAACTTCTGATTTCTTCGGTCTGCAATCCCCCCTTTTCTAAGAGCATAATCTTCTCAATTAAATTGTCAAATGCATGTTCAACTGTTTGGAGTTGAGTGTTGACTGCTTTTTCGGCTAAAATCCGAAGTCTGCCAGCTTCCTTCTTAGAGAGCCTATCTCCATAAGCTTCGCTTAAGCCATAGAACTTATCAATATTTTGCAGCTTTTCGTCTAAATTGCCTAAGGTATCTGGATGCCCGATTAAAATTTCTCTCAGGATGTTTGTTGCTGTCACTGGATCGGCATCTACTCTGACTCCAATATTAATGGAGTAAGCGAAGTGAGGGGTAGGGCGGCTAAGATTAATAATGTCTTTATTACCCAGGGAAGAATTGGGTGTATAGACCTCACAATGGCTATCGATTAAATACAGCTTAGTTACTCTAACGCCGATATTTTTAATCACGGCAGTTTGGTTATTGAACGAGATAACATCTCCAAACTGAAATGGAGTATCTACCAACAAAACTAATCCGCCGAAAAAGTCTCCTAAAATCTCCTTAACTGCCAAACCAATAACTAGGGTAATGCTTCCTATGGCCAAGCCAATCCCAGTTAAATCCACCCCCAGGGTTTGCAAGAACAGGGAAATACCGATTAAGTAAGTTAATATAGGTAGTCCCGTTTCTAGAATGGGGATTAATACATCATCCCAGACTGCTTCGGTGGTGCGGGCATAGACTCTCAAGTAATAAATAATTACTTGAGTAAATACCTGGGCAATCCAGTAAGTAACCGCGATGATTAAAAAAGCCGTCAGTATACGCTGAATCCAACCAATTACTCCCCCTGAACCCAGTTCCTGAATCGAGAACTTGAGACCAATAACAAGAGTAATTGCTATAGCTGGTTTATTGGATACATTCAGCATGACCAGAGCGACATCCGTTTCCCAGCGACGAAACACTGTTTTGAGGACGTAAAACAGCGAGATATACAACAACAATAAAATAACTGCTGTGATGCCCAAGCCAAGGAAGAAAGCACCAATTTGCTCCATAGTAGGGGGTGGGGAAGGAGGGTCTACTAATGGTACTTTTGGTGCAGAGCCTGAGGCTGGAGCTTTGGCAAGGAGAAAAGAAATCATTTGAAAATACTTATAACGATCTAAAGATTTCCACTTAGAGACATAGTAGAAGCTGTGACGCTTTAATCTTGATTTCTTAACAAGTTATTTAATTAGTGCCACAGCAGATTCAATCCGTAATGGAAGTAGGCCATCTGTGCAGATTGGGTTGAAGAAATAAACCTAAATCCCTGACTATTTTATGGGATTTCTCTGAACAGAAGATCCCCATTTATAAACAGTCCTGCTAGCTCGCACGCTACATGCTACTAAGCCTAACTGCATAAGTTATTTTAGAACCTGCGATACTTATGATGCGATCTCGCTGCTCGAAACTGCCAACCGTATTATTACGGAATGTGAGTTAAAACAGTCTTTTGGTATTTATACTCAAAGCATAATTGAGAAAAATAGGTTGACTAGAATAGCATTAATCATGTGAAATTTCAAGCATCTTAGGTTATATCATGTATGATTCTAACCCGTTTCGATCGCCTCGTAAATAACTCTCCTGATCTTGGCCTGGGAAAGTATCAAGTTTTGCGGATCAGCCCAGAGATCGATTAGAGTTTGGTTATTGCCTGACCGACCACTAACTCTGATGAAACTGGCGATCGCTCAACTCAATCCGACCATTGGCGACCTCATCGGTAACGCTCAACAGATCCTAGAGGCTGCCACCACTGCTGCCAGTGAGGGGGTGCGCCTCTTGCTCACCCCGGAACTGTCGCTATGTGGCTATCCGCCCCGAGATTTGCTACTCAATCCCAGTTTTGTTGAGTCGATGGCAACGACTTTGGTACATTTAGCCAAACAACTCCCGCCGTCATTAGCAGTTTTGGTCGGGACACTCACCCCAAATCCTAACGCCCATGTCGCAGGTGGCAAACCTCTATTTAATAGCATGGCCTTACTAGAGGCAGGCAAAATAGAGGCAATTTTTCACAAACGCCTCTTACCCACCTACGATGTCTTTGATGAAAACCGCTACTTTGAACCAGGTCTTCACAGCAACTCCTTTACCCTAATTGCCCAATCCCCCATCAAAATTGGCGTCACCATCTGTGAAGACTTGTGGAACGATGAGGAATTTTGGGGCAAGCGTAACTATCACGTCAATCCCATTACCGACTTAGCCCAACAGGGTGTAGATTTTGTCGTCAATCTCTCAGCATCACCCTACAGCCTCGGCAAGCAGAAACTGCGGGAAGCAATGTTGCAGCACAGTGCTAAGCGCTATCAGCAACCTATCCTCTACGCCAATCAAGTGGGGGGGAATGATGACTTGATTTTTGATGGTTGCAGTGTAGGATTTAACCGCGCTGGAGAAGCAATCTGTCGCGCCCGTGCCTTTGAAGCGGATTTAGTAATTGTAGACTTTAATGAGGAAACGCGAGATTTCGTCCCGTCCAAAGTCACACCAGTACTCGCTAGCGATGATGAGGAAATTTGGTTAGCCCTCGTTCTCGGTGTCCGGGACTACGCCCGCAAATGCGGTTTTAAAAAAGTTGTCATCGGTTTAAGTGGAGGGATTGACTCGTCGCTAGTGGCTGCGATCGCGACTGCCGCCTTGGGGTCAGAGAATGTCGTGGGCGTCCTCATGCCTTCCCCCTATAGTTCCGATCACTCGATACGCGATGCCCTGGAGTTAGCCGAAAATTTAGGCATTACAACTCACACTATACCCATTGGCGAGTTGATGCAAGGATACGATCGCACCTTAGAAACCCTATTTGCCGAAACCGAATTTGGCATTGCCGAGGAGAACATACAATCGCGGATTCGGGGTAACTTGTTAATGGCGATCGCTAATAAGTTCGGCTATCTTCTCTTATCTACAGGCAATAAATCGGAGATGGCCGTCGGGTACTGCACCCTCTACGGAGATATGAATGGTGGATTAGCTGCGATCGCTGACGTTCCTAAAACCCGCGTCTACTCTTTGTGCGAGTGGCTCAATTCCAGGGGAGTAGGCAGTGGGGAGGGGGTAGAATTTTCCCAATTCACAATTGGCAATTCCCCAAAGGAAATTATTCCAACTAATATTCTGACTAAAGCCCCCAGTGCGGAACTCAAACCCAATCAGTTTGACCAAGATTCCCTACCACCCTATGACATTCTTGATGATATCCTGCACAGGCTGATTCACCATCACCAATCTGCTGTTCAAATTATTGAAGGCGGTCACGATCCAGCAGTGGTGAATAAAGTACTGCGGTTGGTAGCCCGTGCCGAATTTAAGCGTAGGCAAGCTCCCCCTGGCTTAAAGATTACTGACCGTGCCTTTGGTACTGGCTGGCGGATGCCTATTGCTAACCGCTGGGTAGGAGAGACTCTTAACAGAAGTAGATAGAGTTGTGAACTGTTTATTATTCTATCAAAAATACCTAGAAGCTGAGAACCCCTGAGCTTTAGCGAGGGGATGAAAGCGACTTAGGGCTTTAGCCCAATGTTTTCACTACTTGCCACGTTGATTCTCAATATATTTTTTGACTACCTCAGTACTGACTTGACCTGTCGTTGCCACAAAATAGGTCGGAGTCCACAATGCAGGTAGTTTTTTTAATTCCGGAAACTCTTTTCTTAAGTGGTGTGATGCCCTACCTTTTACCCATCGTGCAATATCAGCAGGTGATTCATGAGTGGGCGCATTGATAACAAAATGGTAGTTAATTGACGATACTGAATTGTCAGTGCGTCGATATTCATAATCTTCCTTTGAAAGTTTAGCCATTTTCCGGAATACTGTTGATGTTTGCTGTAGTAGTAATTATAATTAATAACAGGAGGCTTCCGTGAGCGTCAGCCGAACGGTGATGACAGGTTGTATAGAACAATTCCAGTTAAATCTAGATTTACGACAGAAGAACAAGTCTTCTGGGTTGACCAATGTGAACACGCTAATAGTCTGATTAATTGCGCGATTTATCATGCCAAGCAAGCCCATTACAGCAACCTTGAACGACAGGGTAATGCGTTTACAATTTATTGGCGTGGGGATGAACTTTGCTACGGTTGGAAAACCTACAAATGTCACACAACTTACCCTGAGTTAGACAAGGCTCTTAAGGATAATCCCCACTACAAGGCGATGGCGGCTCAGTCAGCACAGCAAACTCTCAAGAGTGTTAGTGAGTCGATTGTGAGCTACAACGGGTTAGTCAATCTCTACTACAAAGGAGAAGTTGATAGACCGTCTCTACCAAAGTACAGGAAGAAAGGAGGGCTTGCTGCTGTTACGTTCCCTCGTCAAGCCTTGACTTACAAGGATGGCTTCTTCTACCCATCAATTAGCAGAGAAACAAAACCGCATCTCATCACAGATATCGCTTTGCCTCTACCAGAGTTCATTGATTCTGATTGGGTCAAAGAGGTAACAATTCGTCCCTGTTATGGAGAATTGTGGGTTGACTGGGTAATTGATGACGGCAAGGAAGCAATGGTCAACAATCCCAACTTTGATTATTCACAAGCTTGGAGCTTTGATCATGGTGGAACAAACTGGCTAACAGGTGTTTCAACTCGCGGCAAAAGCCTCATCATTGATGGACGCCGACTTAAAGCAATGAACCAAGGGTATTGTCGCTTGGTTGCCAAATACAAACAAGGGAAATCAGACTTTTATTGGGATTTTAACCTTGATAGAGTACAGCGCAAGCGTAATAACCAGATGCGTGATGCGGTTAACAAAGCAGCTAGGTTCATTATTAACCAGTGCCTTAATGACCGAGTTGGCAATTTAATTATTGGTTGGAATGAAGGACAAAAGAATGGTTCAAATATGGGGAAACGCAACAATCAAAATTTTGTTGTTATTCCCACTAAACGACTCATTGACCGATTAAAACAGCTTTGTCCAGAGTACGGAATTGTACTCACGATTACTGAAGAAGCATACACGTCAAAAGCATCTTTTCTTGATGGTGACTCGTTGCCGAAATACGGTGAAAAACCCGAGTGCGATTCGTTCAGCCGAAACCTGATACCAGGGGGATGGCTGGCAACAGTAGAGTAACCACAAGGTTGAGTCCGCACTTAAATCCTCTGCTGATGACAACTGAATTACCTTGTAGGTGAGTCTAGTATCCTAGAACGACAAGTCCTACCCTGTAAGTGCAACAGTGACAGCACTATCCCTATCCTGGTGACTGATTATCAAAAGGATAAAGCGGGATAGAAAGGTAGTAACCCTGAACTGTCCGGGGAATCCTATCGAGCAAGAGCCTATGAATAAGCGTAAGCCTGAAGTCTCGTCTGAACCATCGAAATTCGCAATGGACTACGGCAGTTAACAGTCCAAGCCAAAAGGCAAGGATATGTCGCTGGCAATTTTGGGTTTGACCAGTAAGCACTGACAAAAAACCCGGTGGATAAGAGACATTCTAAAGGCTCAACCAAAGGTAATTCGGAACGAAGTAACCCTCAAAGCTCTCTCAGGAAAGGTCGATGCCTGAGTAGGTAATCAGCCACATGCGTTAGAGGGAAGGATTGTCTAAGAAGCTAATGCCCTGAGTAATGTTGGGGATACGCACACGTAGACACTTTGACCTAGAAGATAGAGGTGAAAGTAGTACCTTAATGCCTAAAGCCGAACAAAAATTCAGGATGGGATGGGACAATGACATTCCAGTATTCAAGGGATTCTCTAACTCATGGAGAGAATTACCTTGGAAACAAATGGAAAAGAAAGTCCATAAATTACAAACTCGCATCTATCGAGCCAGCAGTCGAGGTGATACACGCACTGTTCGCAAGCTTCAAAAAACTCTGCTTAAATCTTGGTCGGCAAAATGCCTAGCGGTTAGGAAAGTAACCCAAGATAACACAGGGAAAAAGACGGCAGGAGTGGATGGGGTAAAATCTCTGTCCCCAGAAGCACGTCTGGAACTTGTAGATAAACTAAAGCTTGGAAATAAAGCAAAACCAACGCGCAGAGTATGGATACCAAAACCCAGTGGGGAAAAACGCCCATTGGGAATACCAACAATTCATGACAGGGCATTACAAGCACTAGCAAAAATGGCTCTTGAACCGGAATGGGAAGCCCGCTTTGAAGCTAATTCATACGGGTTCAGACCGGGAAGAGGATGTCACGACGCTATCGAAGCAATCTACAACAATCTCAGATTCAAATCCAAATTTGTTCTGGATGCCGATATATCAAAATGCTTCGACAAGATAAACCACCAAGCACTACTTGAGAAAATCAATACCTTTCCCACCCTAAGAAGGCAAATCAACCAATGGTTGAAAGCCGGATACATGGATAAAAAAGAACTATTTCCAACCCAAGAAGGAACGCCTCAAGGCGGGACGATTTCTCCGTTGTTAGCCAACATAGCCCTACACGGGTTAGAGGAACTAATAACCAAAAGGTTCCCCCGGAAATGGAAAGGAAAGGAAATTATAAGACAAGTCCCAGCAGTCGTAAGATACGCTGACGATTTTGTTGTTCTTCACGAAGATATTGAAACTATCAAGGAATGCAAAGAAACAATTTCAGAATGGCTGCTATTAATGGGATTGGAGCTAAAACCGAGCAAGACCCGATTCTCGCACACTCTCATAGAGTTTGAAGGGAATGTAGGCTTTGACTTCCTCGGCTTCTCCATACGCCAATTTAGGACGGGTAGATACCGCTCCTTTAGAAGCTGTAAAGGAGAGCCATTAGGCTTCACTACTCAGATACAACCTAGCAAAGAGAAACAGAAAGCGCACCAAAAAAGAATTGGTGAGGTAATCAGGAACCATGTGTCGGGAAGCCAAGCGAGCTTAATCGCTGAACTAAATCCAATCATCCGAGGATGGTCAAACTATTACAGCACCATTTTTGCCAGTAAAACGTTCAATAAAATGGATTTTCTAGTCTGGCAAAAACTCAGAAGTTGGGCAATCCGAGCCTGTCCAAAGACCAAGAAGTATAAGGTTATCCCGAAATACTGGAAACGGAAAGGTAAGGAAAACTGGAGATTCACAGCCCAAAATGGAATGGAACTAGCGAAACATCTAGATTCTAAAACTAAAATCCATGAAAAGGTGAAAGGTCAAAAGAGTCCATACGACGGAGACTACATCTATTGGGCATCTCGAATGGGAAAACATCCCCAAATCTCAAGCAGGTTAGCCAGCCTACTGAAGCGGCAGAAAGGGAAATGTGAACACTGCAATCTCTACTTCTATGACGGTGACTTGATAGAAATAGACCACATAAACCCCATCCACCAGGGAGGAAAGGATGAGTACAATAACCTACAAGCACTACATAGACACTGTCATGACGAGAAAACTCGAAATGACTGGCTGGTACAAATGACAGACGCTAGGTAAGAAGAGGAGCCGTGTGACGCGAAAGTGTCATGCACGGTTTTGAAAGGGAGGGTGATAGGGCGACCTATCACTCGACCCTAACA
>DNXU01000002.1:0-1037 GCA_003505715.1 Cyanobacteria bacterium UBA8803
ACCAACAACCAACAACCAATGACAAAACAGATGATTTTTTACAACCGAGTTGTTGATAAAGGACAGCTCAAACGGCTAATATCTTGGGCGTATACGAAATATGGGAGCGCTCGGAGTGCCCAAATGGCTGACCAGCTGAAAGAGCTGGGGTTCCGTTATGCCACGAAAGCTGGGGTCTCCATTAGTGTTGATGACCTGTTGGTGCCGCCGAAGAAACGCCAAATGCTGGATGCGGCTGAGGCACAGATTCGAGCTACAGAGGCTCGCTACAGCCGGGGGGAAATTACGGAGGTGGAACGGTTCCAAAAGGTAATTGATACTTGGAATAGTACCTCGGAAGCCCTTAAGGATGAAGTGGTACGCAATTTCAAAGCCACCGATCCCTTAAATTCGGTGTACATGATGGCCTTTTCTGGGGCAAGGGGAAATTTGTCTCAGGTGCGGCAATTAGTGGGAATGCGGGGTTTGATGGCTGACCCTCAGGGGGAAATTATTGACTTGCCGATTAAAACTAATTTCCGGGAAGGTTTAACGGTAACTGAGTATATTATTTCCAGTTACGGAGCCCGTAAAGGATTGGTGGATACCGCTCTGCGCACGGCTGACTCCGGCTATCTCACCCGACGCTTAGTGGATGTGGCTCAAGACGTGATCGTGCGGGAAATTGATTGCGGCACTAGTCGCGGCGTTGTCGTCCAAGCAATGACCGATGGCGATCGCGTCCTAATTCCCTTGAAAGACCGCCTGTTGGGTCGAGTGTTGGCTCAGGATGCGATTCACCCTATCACCGGAGAGGTGATTGCCAAACGCAACCAAGATATTTCTGACGAACTCGCCCAAGAGATCGGTAAGGCAAAGCTTCAAGAAGTAGTTGTGCGATCGCCTCTCACCTGCGAAGCCTCCCGTTCGGTGTGCCAGCACTGTTATGGGTGGAGCTTGGCGCACGGCAAAATGGTGGATTTGGGCGAAGCAGTCGGAATTATTGCCGCTCAATCGATTGGCGAACCGGGAACTCAGCTGACGATGCGTACCTTCCA
>DNXU01000002.1:1121-8073 GCA_003505715.1 Cyanobacteria bacterium UBA8803
CGCGGGGCGTGCGCACCCGCCACGGGGAAGATCGGGAGCAGGTAGAGGTAGCAGGAGACTTGATTTTAGAACCCGCTGACAGCAAGCTTTCCTCCCAAACTTTTCCAGTCACACCCGGTTCAACTTTAATGGTGACGAATGGGGAACGGGTGCAACCCAATCAGCTACTGGCGGAAGTGGCGCTGGGCAAATCTCGTTTGTCTACGGAAAAAGCAGCTAAGGATGTTGCCTCTGACTTGGCTGGGGAAGTGCTGTTTGCCGACTTGGTGCCGGAAGAAAAAACTGACCGTCAGGGCAATACGACTCGGATTGCCCAGCGGGGGGGATTGCTGTGGATTTTGTCAGGTGAGGTGTATAACTTGCCCCCCGGTGCTGAACCCGTGGTTAAAAACGGAGATGCCGTCCAAGCTGGTTCAGTATTGGCTGAAACCAAGTTAGTCACCCAAAACGGCGGTGTGGTGCGGCTAACTCCAGGGAAGCGGGAAATTGAAATCATTACCGCGTCAGTACTGTTAGACCAAGCCCGGGTGCGCATTGAAAGCTCTGCGGGTCGCGACCAGTACGCCATTTACACCACCAACAACCAGCGGTTCTTGCTCAAGGCAACTCCAGGTACTAAGGTATTGAACAACCAGGTAGTGGCCGAACTGATTGACGATCGCTATCGGACACAAACTGGAGGCATTATCAAGTATGCAGGGGTAGAGGTTGCCAAACGCGGCAAGGCCAAGCAGGGGTATGAGGTCACGGCTGGTGGCACCTTGCTATGGATTCCCGAAGAATGCCACGAGGTCAACAAAGATATCTCGCTGCTGTTAGTAGAAGACGGGCAATACGTGGAAGCAGGCAGCGAGGTAGTAAAGGATATCTTCTGCCAATCGGCAGGGATTGTCGAAGTGGTGCAGAAAAACGACATCCTCCGGGAAATCGTAATTAAGCCTGGAGAACTGCATCTAGTAGACGAACCGCCCATGCCCTTAGTTGCGGAAGGTCAGTTGCTGTATCCCGGCGCGGACTTAATACCGGGACTTGAGGTGGAAGAACTGCGTTATGGGGAAGTGGTAGAGACGCCGGAAGGAACCGCAGTGCTGCTCAGACCGGTGATTGAGTTTGCAGTTCCGGATGAGCCGGATGTGCCCTCTCAGGCTTCTATCAATAGCGGCGCGAAGGGAGTGACGACCATTGAACTGCGAGCAATCCAGCGGCTGCCTTACAAAGATGGAGAGCGGGTTAAATCGGTGGAAGGGGTGGAATTGCTCCGCACCCAGTTGATTTTGGAAATGAGCCAGGGGTCGGGAGAAGAGCATTCCGGTACTTCCCAACTGAGCGCCGACATTGAGTTGATTGCCGATCCGACCGATGGAGTAGAGGAAGACATGCGGTTGCAGTTGGTGATTCTAGAGTCCCTAGTAATCCGCCGCGATACCGCCGCAGATTCCTTAAGCGGCAGTACTACCACTAAGCTGCTGGTGAGTGATGGGGATGAAATTGCTCCGGGAGCTGTAGTAGCTCGCACGGAAATTCAGTGCAAGGAAGAGGGTTTAGTCCGAGGGATTCGCGAAGGAGCCGAAGCGATTCGTCGGGTACTAGTGGTGCGTAAAGCCGACCGGATCTCCATTCCCATTAGCGGTACACCCAAGGTGAAGGTGGGAGATTTGGTTGTAGCTGGTGACGCCCTCTCGGCGTCAACTGCGGTTCCAGAATCCGGACAAGTAGTGCAGGTTACCGCCGATACCGTTGTCGTGCGACTGGCTCGTCCCTACCGAGTGTCAGCTGGTGCCGTGTTGCAAATTGACAACGGCGACCTAGTGCAGCGGGGGGATAATCTGGTGCTGCTGGTCTTCGAGCGGGCGAAAACAGGGGATATCATCCAGGGGTTGCCCAGAATTGAAGAACTCCTAGAAGCCCGCAAACCCAAAGAAGCCTGCGTTCTCTCCAAGCGCTCTGGTGAGTCACAGGTGGTGTATGAGGAAGACGAAACCGTGGATATCAAGGTGATTGAAGCGGACGGGACAATTACCGATTATCCGGTGGGGCCTGGGCAAAATGCGCTCGTCTCCGACGCTCAGCAAGTATTGGCAGGCCAAGCCTTGACTGACGGGCCGGCTAATCCCCATGAGATTTTAGAAATTTTCTTCAATCTCATGCTGCCGGAAAAAGGAGTCTACGAAGGGGCACTGGTGGGGTTGTCGGAAGCACAGCGCTTCTTGGTCAACGAAGTGCAGTCAGTTTATCAATCTCAGGGCATTGATATTTCCGACAAGCACATCGAAGTGATCGTGCGGCAGATGACCTCAAAAGTTCGGGTCGATGATGGTGGCGATACCACCATGCTGCCGGGAGAACTGGTGGAGTTGCGCCAAATTGAAACAGTCAATGAGGCAATGGCCATAACTGGTGGCGCACCAGCTCAGTATACGCCAGTCCTGTTGGGGATTACTAAGGCATCGCTCAATACCGATAGCTTCATCTCCGCTGCCAGCTTCCAGGAGACTACCCGCGTACTGACGGAAGCTGCCATTGAAGGGAAATCTGACTGGTTGCGGGGTTTGAAGGAGAACGTGATTATCGGACGCCTGATTCCAGCAGGAACTGGGTACAACGCCTATGAAGACACAACGCTAGCGCCTGTGGATGCTGATTACGACCGTGGCAGCACCCTTGGCTATAGCTATGGCGATCGCGATGGCAGCGACTTAGACCAAGAAGACCCGCTGGATGTGGTGCTTGATGACCGCACAGCTCGCGCTTACAGTTTAGACGAGCGGGCAAGCTTCGGTTCCGATCCCAATTCCTTCGGCGATGTTCTAGATGATGAAGATGAGGAGGAAGATTTTGAAGATGACTACCTAGATGAGGAGGAGGAATAGTTATTAGTTGTAAGTACTATGGTTATTGGTAAAATAACCCCTATCTAATCACCATAGGGCTTACACCCAGTCTCCTTAGTAGGGTGCGTTATGCGGGAGCTAACGCACCCTACATAATCAAAACACTTCTGGTACAAAAGTCTGGATAGACATAGGGGGACGGATATACTCTGGATCTAGCTGCCTTGGTGGCAATTCAATTGGAGCGGGCGTTAAATCTTGGTAAGGAATTAGACTCAATAGGTGGGAAATACAATTCAGGCGGGCACGTTTTTTATCATCTGCTTCCACTACATACCATGGCGATTGTTTAATATCCGTAGTAGCAAACATTTCATCTTTTGCTTTAGAATAGTCTGCCCATCGGGCGCGAGACTCTAAATCCATAGGACTGAGTTTCCACCGTTTGGTGGGATCTTCAATTCGGCTTTGGAAGCGGCGCTCTTGTTCTTGGGCACTGACAGAAAACCAATATTTGATTAAGATAATCCCCGCTCGTTGAATCATGCATTCAAACTCGGGACACGATCGCAAAAACTCTATATACTCCGCATCTGTACAAAATCCCATTACCCGCTCAACACCCGCCCGATTGTACCAGCTGCGGTCAAAAAGTACCATCTCACCAGCAGCTGGCAGCTGCGCCACGTAGCGTTGAAAATACCATTGAGTTCTCTCTCGCTCCGTTGGCGTACCGAGGGCGACAACTCGGCAGACTCGCGGGTTCAAGCATTCAGTAATCCGCTTAATTGCTCCCCCTTTCCCAGCGGCATCGCGTCCCTCAAACAGGACAACGACTTTCAATCCCTGATATTTGATCCATTCCTGAAGCTTGACTAATTCAATTTGAAGCCGAGCGAGTTCTCTTTGATAGACTTTTTTCTTAAGTTTCTTGGGTTTGCTCACGCCTGTTTGAGATTTTCCCTTCTCGATCACTAAGGGAACGGTTGAATCCGTAACTTTTCCGTTCTTTTGGTTCTTTGACATGATTGATGTTAATCTTGCAAAGGGGGACTTGCGATTAGGTAAATAGCCATCAAGCTCTTTTTAATTTGCCCTGACCTGAGAAGAGAAAAAATGAAGATTTGATGAAGTGCTAAAGGTAAGGGCGACATCCACCCATAAGAACACTCATAATTTATAAAAGTACATCCTCAAAAATAGCACAGTCTTGAAGTTTGCCCTAAAACACAACTTCCAACCCCTGATCTACATGGATTCTTCAGCCCCCCTCAGGGAATAATTTGCACAAGACCCTTCGATTGGAGGTTGGGTAAGATAACACGAGGGTTAGTTTGCCAGCTCTCAAGTTCTCAGCTATGCCTATGAGAAGCCGCAATCACTTCTTTTACTAGCCTAAATACCTATTGATACCCATAATAGCGTACCATTGTCTCAATCCCTGTAAATGTATCGACTTGTAACAAACCACTGACTGGGTACTATCGCCTATGCAAACAATTGCTAATCCTAGAGTTCAACCCTCTTATCCAACCCATCGACAACCTCAAAAGTTAGTAGTTTTGGGAGATAGCATTATCTATGGATTTGGCGATCCTGAAGGGGGCGGCTGGGTAGAGCGACTGCGACGCCAATGGATGTTACCAGATAGCCCCGGCCACGTACTCTACAATTTAGGTGTCCGAGGGGATGGCGTCAAGCAAGTACATGATCGTCTCGAACATGAGTTCCGCCGACGCGGGGAATTGAAGAACCGTGTCCCTGATGCCATTATCCTATCAGTAGGGGTTAATGATTGCGCCCGTCTCGGACGCCCTAGCGGTCGGAATTTTACCGATTTCGATACCTTTCAAGCAGAATTAGCAAACCTGCTCGACCAAGCTCAGCGACTGTGTCAAGTGCTATTTGTCGGTATGGTACCTGTGGATGAAACCAAGATGCCATTTCTTGATTGCTTCTACTACAATCATGCTGACCAGTATCGCTACAAAGAGGCAACGCACCTTGCTTGCCTGAGGCGTCAGATCCCTTACCTAGATATCTTCGATCTGTGGATGAGTAGGGGCACCACTTGGCACTCTAAACGCTTGTCTTCAGACGGACTTCATCCCAATGTCGCAGGTTATGAGGCATTATTACAGGATGTCCTTAACTGGGAGCCGTTACTAAAACTCTGAGATCCCTAATCTAAAAATAGGGAGAGGGAGAAAGGGAGAAGTATTTTAATACTTTTTGTAAATGGTGATGGGTAATGGGTAATAGGCAAGAAATTGCTGACTAATTACTAATTACCAATTACCAGCTTTTAAATTTACTTATAATTACAGCTCTAATAGAGCAAAATTTCCTATTCAAAAGTGTGAATTTATGAAAGAAAAACTGAAAAAACGCATATTTCAAATCATTGAATTCAATAATGACAAGGATTGCTTAGATAGAATTTGCAATGGCGTTATAGTAACATTAATATTTTTAAATTTAATTGTTCTTTGCCTGGAAACGGTAGATAGTATTGGTGCTAAATATCAAATTTTATTTGAAAGATTTGATTGTTTTTCCTTGGGGATATTTACTATAGAGTATATTTTAGGGATATGGTCATGTACAGTTGATAAAAGGTTTCGCCATCCAATTGGTGGGCGAGTGCGATACATGCTCACACCTTTAGCATTGCTAGATTTTATCGCTATTGCTCCCTCTTATTTACCTATATTATTTCCCGAGTTGAGAGCTTTTAGGTCAATCCGACTCCTGCGTTTATTGCGGATATTAAAACTCACCCGCTACTCGGATGCTTTGAGAAGTATGCTAAAAGTTTTTGTGGCTAAAAGCGAAGAGATAATCATAGCTTTCTTTATGTTATTTATTCTATTATTCATCGCTTCTAGCTTAATCTATTTCGCCGAACACGAAGTACAAGCCGAAGCATTTCCGGATATTCCCTCTTCTATGTGGTGGGGAGTCACAACCTTAACCACCGTTGGCTATGGTGATGTTTATCCGGTGGCGCCGCTCGGAAAATTAGTGGGAGCGCTAGTAGCTATTCTAGGAATTGGTATATTTGCCTTACCCGCAGGAATACTGGCGTCCGGTTTTTCAGAAGAAATTCGAGCCAAGCAAACTCGCAGACGACCAAAACTTGTAGTAGTTTGTCCCCATTGTGGAAAGCCTTTAAATGAATTTCCAGCCCACAGATCTAAGCAGTGAGAAAAGTGAGGTAGCAAAATTCCCGCTCGGATGGCATGGGAGTTTAGAGTTAGTGTATGCCCATAACCACGGCGTCACCCAACTGATTCGCAACCAAGCGCGATCGCCTCTAAAAGTACAGCGCCCCTTTTATCCCGAAGGGCAAGGGATTTGCCATACAGTAGTGCTGCATACAGCTGGGGGTATTGTCGGGGGCGATCGCAACTCCCAAACCATCCACCTCCAAGCTAATGCCCGTGCCTTAATCACCACGGCAACTGCCAGTAAAGTTTATCGCAGTAACGGTCACCTAGCTCAACAAACTCTTGAGATCCAAGTAGACTCCGGTGCTTGGTTGGAGTGGTTGCCTCAGGAAACCATTGTATTCAATGGTGCAGTTTACCAACAGGATTTAAGGGTAGAATTAGCACCGGGAGCAAGCTGGTTGGGATGGGAGATTAGCCGCTTCGGTCGCACGAAAAGAGGCGAAACTTTCTTACAAGGCGAGTGGCGATCGCACGCCCAAATCTGGCAACAAGGACGCCCCTTATGGATCGACCGACAGTGGTTGTCAGGGGGGGAGGAAATCCTCAACAGTCCTCATGGGTTAGCCGGACAACCTCTAGTTGCCACTCTGATCTGGATCGGCCAACCCGTTTCACCAGCAATTGTTGAGCAAGCCAGAATGCTATGGAAGACAAAAGAACGAATAGGAGAAGCAGGCGTCACCCAAACCCAGGGAGAAGGATTATTATGCCGCTATCGCGGCTCATCAACTGCTGAGGTACGCAGCTGGTTTACGGAGGTTTGGCAACTTCTGCGTTTATCCTTCTCAGGAGGTGCAGTGACTAAACCGCGAGTTTGGCAAATTTGAGCGCGTCCATGAGGTAGTTGTGTAAAGGCAGTCCCAAGGAAAAAATTTCACAGCCATGAAT
>DNXU01000002.1:8123-9622 GCA_003505715.1 Cyanobacteria bacterium UBA8803
CAGGGTAAACCCATTCCCCACTTATAAATAGAAAGATGCAACTATCGCCTCAAGAAAAGGATAAATTACTGATTTTTACTGCCGCTCTCCTAGCGGAACGGCGCAAAGATAAAGGTTTAAAGCTGAACTATCCAGAAGCGGTGGCTTATATCTCTGCTGCTATCTTGGAAGGAGCCAGAGAAGGTCGTAGCGTAGCCGAGTTAATGAGTTATGGCACGACTCTTTTAACAAGGCATGAGGTGATGGAAGGTGTAGCGGAAATGGTGCAGGAGGTGCAGATAGAAGCCACCTTCCCAGATGGGACTAAACTAGTTACTGTCCACAATCCGATTCGGTAGGCTGTTGTTGCGATCGCACAGGATTGAGTTTTGGCGTTCCCTTGACCTTAAGGATTCACACTTGCTTGAGCAGGGCTATCCACATATCGGGAGGATTAGAATAGTAATTAATCTTATCAACTTGATAGGGTTCAGAACCATAACCGCCTTGCAAAACTAGGTAATCTCCCTGTTTAATCCCTTTCCCTTGTCCCGTCATGTAAGCCCTGATTCCTCCATCTTTCGGTGCAAAGACGTGATCGTGAGCTTCACAGGAGCAGGTATAGTAATGGGTCTCAGTTGATGTCATTGATTTCGGCTCCACAGGTCTAACGGTTGATCAACAATTAGCGTTCCGTGTGATCTGGGTCATATCACGAATATTACTAATTGTTTACAACTGAATATATATGCGCTGATTTTTTCTTTAAGGTTTATTGTTATCAAATCGGCCTCACCTCTGCTTCCGTATAATTGCTTAACCTCCATCCGCCAAATTGCTGAAAGTGGAAAATTGCTGTTGTTTTGGCAGGGAAATCTAAAATTAAAGTTAAATAACTTGCAGTTGCGTTGGTATCGGTATAGAATTGTGCATCTTTGATCGCTAGCTGCTATGTCCCAAATCGGGTAATTTAAAAGTATAAATCAACACCGATATTTGAATAAATTTACAATTAAAATCAAGGGTTGAGATATTTTTTTACAATTTTTAATAAAAAAGTTACATAAATTTTTCTAATTAAAAAGTACGGAACAAACATCCCTTAAACCCAAAAAGCATATTGAACCAAAAGCAACAGGCCATGATTCCAGGAGAAACTATTGTTCAAGACGGAGACATCGAACTGAACGCAGGTAGGACTACCCTGCGGTTGCAGGTAGGGAATAAAGGCGATCGCCCAATTCAGGTTGGTTCTCACTTCCACTTTTATGAGGCCAATGAAGCCTTGGAATTTGACCGAGAACCAACTAAAGGGATGCGGTTGAATATACCAGCTGGAACGGCGGTACGCTTTGAACCTGGAGATGAGCGGGAAGTGGAGTTAGTGCCGTTTGTGGGTAGGCGCGAAATTTATGGATTTAATGGCATAATTAATGGGCAGTTATAGGATTGATAAAATAATAATTAAGTAATAGTCGCAGGGCGGGTTTCGACTACGCTCAACCCAAGGTTTTGACTTA